>JAJFTE010000104.1 GCA_021373175.1 Actinomycetes bacterium | reverse complement strand
TATGCCGAGAAGACCGCCATACCTGGCCCGATCGCTGCCTGCGCAAGGTCCACGGGAGCGATGTTGCCATGCTGGAGCAGGCGCAGGGCGTGGGGCAGCTGGCGTCGCAGCGCCGAGACGAACTCCGCGCGTGTGGCGATGGGGGCACTCGATGGGCGCGGACGGCACACGAGCACGATGGACGAGGCGAGAGCATTGGTGCCGGAGGCAACGGGGCGGTTGGACATCTCGCTCCGCATCGGCCATGTGCCGAGGACGGAGAACCCGGCATCCAGAAGGCCCGCGAGCATCGTCTCCCAGCCCGTGGATGCAGCGACCAGATCGGTGTCGTTCGTCTCTGACTGCTTGAAGGCATAGTAGACGGTAAGCGGGAAGCGAGGGTCGTGCGCCTGACGCATGCACTCGAACGCCTGATGGAGCCCGCGCTCGAAGAACTGCTGCGCCTTCTTCTTATCCCCCCCGAAGCGATAGGGCGTGGCGACAAGCTCTTGAGACTTGGGCACAAGCAGGGTGCTCATCAGCTGCGGATAAACACTGCCGAGCGAGCGACGGAGCCATACGTAGAAGAAGTCAGCGAGGTCGGCGTAACCTATGTTGTCGTAGTAAGGGGGGTCGGTAGAGATGAGGGGGCTGTCGACCCCGTTCACAGCAGCGGTGGCGTCGAGTTGGCGGACGGATCCCGGGGCAACTGGAAGCACAGCGTCAACCGCTTCAGAGACCCAATTGATTGCCCCACGGACGTTGCCGGTCGAGTCGCTGAATGGGTTCGCTTCGGCGTAGTCCCACACCATCGGGATAGCCTGGCGAGAAAAGGTATTCCGCATGGTGTCGCGCCCCGAGTGCCAACTACAGATGGCGGACCAGTAATCGCTGCCGCGACTCACCACAAACGCCAGGTACGTCGCCACGGCGTCCGCATACGCGGTGGCGCCAGAGCCGCCGGCTTCAAGGCCGATGCCATCATCGGGCATGCCGGCAGCAATGGCGTCGGCAAGGACGCGCTCACGTGCGTCGCCCACAAGGTCGGAGAACGTGGTGAGCGCCACGAGCTGCCGCGGAGTGAAGAGGTCGGCGAACGTCGTCATACCGTAGAGAGGCACGTTGACAGCAGCCTTGCCCTGGAGAGGACTCTCTGGCCTCCACGTCGGCTCGGCGCTTGCCGCGATGCGCACGTGCTCCTCGTTCGGCGGGAGGTAGACACGCCCCCGCTGGCCTTCGGCCACGATCGCCATCAAGCGTGCGCCCATCCGGCCCGCTCGGCCTTCGGCGCGGACGTGCTCGAAGGGCACTGGCGAGCCGCAGACGATACAGCGCGCTCCTCGGCGGTCGACGGTGCCCTCTTGCGGCACGCCATCGCCGGTGCGCACCTCGAAATCGACGCGCTTGCGCTCTTTGTCGACGATCGGCTCCACCCACGCCTGCTTGCCCTTCTTCTTAGAGAGCCACCACTTGCTCGTGAGCGGCATCTCCGCGCCGCACGCGGGGTTGGGGCAGGTGACCGTGCGCGCCCACAGCCACGCGATCGCTGTCGCCTCTCCGCCTCCCTGTTCGGGAGGAAGCGTGACAGTGGGATAGAGGTGCCCGATGCGCTGCTTGGCCTCGTCGCGCATCCATTCGCCATAGCGGCGCACGTCTTCGGCAAGCCCGTGCGCGCCTCTCCAAGAAAGCGTGTCAAGGCGTCCATCGGTAGCGCCGGGGTGCACGGGAGGGCGGTTCGCGAACCTGGGCGGGATCTCGATGAGCGCCTTGGTGATGAGCACGGCCACCGGGTTAAGGTCGCTTGCGTGCGCTTCCAGCCCAAGGCGCTGCGCTTCGAGCGGGATGGAGCCGCCTCCGCAGAACGGGTCGAGCACCGCAGGGAGCACCCCGTCGCACGAGCGTTCGATCTCAGCGCGCGCGGCCGCGAGCACGCGCTCGTTGTTGGAGTTCTCCCACTTCACAAGCTCCTCGATCAGCGCGAACAGACGCTCGCGCTCGGCCTGCTGCGCTTCCTCGGTGCAGAAGCGCTCCGGATGCGCGGACGGGTCGTCCACGAGCGAGGCGAAGAGCACCGCGCGGCACGTGGAAAGCGGTTTTCGCGACCACCACAGATGGAGCGTCGAGGGATGGCCGTGGCGGATGGACTTCTCGCGCGCGCTCTCGGCGTTGATGGCTTCGAGCGGCAGGGCGACCTCGATGAGCTTGCGCTTGTACTGCGTGTCCGTCACTCGGTCTCCTCAGAGAGTGTCTGCGTTTCGGCATCGTCGTCCACGGCCTCTTCCGGTTCTTCGGCTGGGATATCCTGCAAACTCGGCTTGCCCATCGCTTTCTCGATGCGCTCCAGCAAGGCGCCACGGCGCTTCTCGAAGAACGTCGGGAAGTCGTCCGCGCGCATCGCTGAGGCGTCGGCAAGATGGGATGCCAGCAGCAGGTCCATGCGCTCCCTGGAGATCCCGGCGCTTTTCTCGATCCTTGGGATGTACTCGCTGGGCGCGGCGCCGCCGATCATGCGGTTGGTGTGCACGGTGAGGGCCGCCTTGTTCACGATGCTGTCGCGCAGGCCGCGCTCGATGTAGTGCGCATTGCACCACGCCTGCGGGAACAGGTGGTGGATGTCCATGCGCTCGTCGAAGTAAGTGTGGATCTCGATGGGCATGCCGGTCCGAAGGTCGAGCGAACCTTCGGTCATGAGCAGCGCGTACACGCCCTTGTACGCGGCGCTCAAGCGCGAGCGCATCGTGTAGAGGCGGCTCGCACTGAAAAGCGCGTCTCTCACGGTGGTGGGTTCAACATCGCTCCCGCGGACCCACTCGACGACGTCGGGCAGGTCCTTGGCGAAGCGCGACTCGGTGGTGCCCCCGTAGAGCTCTCCGAACACGCCGCACCAGAACCATCGGGCTATCTTCTCGCGCGCCCCATCGGTCCCGGCCTCATGTCCCAGGATGGCGAAGATGGCAGCCATCGGCACGAGTTGGGTCTTGTAGGGGATGTCACGCGCGTCGAAGATCCGATGCTGATGCAGGAACTGTGCGCACTTCCGGTACGCCTCTTCCGTCATGTCTGCCCACGCCAGGTAGTCTTCCAGCTTGAGCTTGAGCATGTCTTTGCGCTTGCAGCCCACGCCCGGGAGCCGTTCTTCAGAATCGCCTCTTGC
>JAJFTE010000101.1 GCA_021373175.1 Actinomycetes bacterium | reverse complement strand
TTCTCCTTGAACAGGCGCTCGAGCTCATCGGCGACCTGGTCGAGGAACTCGTCGACCTCGGCCTCGTTATAGCCGCGGAGCGAGCGTCCGAATTCCTTGTGGTGGATGTCGAGCGGAGTGAGTTTCATCGGTCGAGTCCTTCCAGACCGTCAGAGTCCTGCCGTCCGAAGTAGTGTAACCAATAGCGGACCGATCAGGTACTGCAGCACCAGCACCGCGATCCACGGCGTGAAGTCGATGCCGCCCATCGCTGGAACGACCCGCCTGAAGATACCAATGTACGGCTCGCACAGCTGCCCAAGGATCCGGTAGATGTCGTACAGCACGCCGGTGGGGTGAAACCAGGACATGATGACGTAGATGAAGATACACAGCGAATAGAACGAGATGATCCTCTGCACGAGAGTAGAAACCGACATCTACGACCCCAACTCCTTTGAGCGGCGCACGGCTGCGGCCACTGCATCGAAAACACCCGACCGAAGTCCGCTCGCTTCAAACGCCTCGATTGCAGCAATCGTCGCGCCACCAGGGCTCGACACTGCATCGATGACCGCTTCTGGATGCGCGCCGGTCCGCTCGATGAGCTCGACCGTGCCACGCAGCGTCTGCAATGCAAGTGCCTGTGAGACGTCTCGCGAGAGGCCTTGCCGCACGCCGGCGCGCGCGAGAGCGTCGACGAAGAGCGCGACGTACGCCGGGCCCGAGCCGGAAATCGCGGTCGCCGCGTCCTGGTAACGCTCGTCGAGCACGATCGAACGGCCCAGCGCTTCGAACATCTCGCGCACGCTCTCGACCTGCTCGGCCGTCGCTTCGCTGCCGCCGGAAACAACGCTCATCCCCTGCCCGACCATCGCGGGCGCATTAGGCATGACCCGAACCACGGGGACGCCCGCCGGCAGCAACGACTCCAGGCGCGCGGTCGTGATGCCGGCAGCGATCGAGACGACGATCGCGGTCGAAAGCACCCCGGGCGCAACCTGCGCAAGCACGACATCGATGACCTGCGGCTTGACGGCGAGCACGATGACCCCGGCGTCCGCGACAGCGTCGCGACCGTCAACGACGGTGGTGACGCCGTGTGCCGAGAAGACCCCGGCGCGCTCGGCGCTCGGCTCGGCCACGATGATGTCGGAGGGCTCCGCGAAGCCCGATGCCAGCAAACCGGCGACGATCGCCTCGCCCATCTTGCCCCCGCCGATGATGGCGATTCTATTCGCGCTCACGCCACTCACGCGTTCGGGTCGAAGAGTCCCTTGTCGCGCAGCACACGGCGCTGCTCGGCAGAGACATCAACATTAACGGGTGTCAGCATGAAGACCTTGTCCGAGACCTTCTGCAGGCCACCATTCAGGCCGTACGTCAGACCGGATGCAAAATCAATGAGGCGTCGGGAGAGTTCGGGGTCCGACGTCGAGAGGTTCATGATCACCGGCACGCCGAGCTTGAAGCGATCAGCGATCCCCTGCGCTTCCGAGAACGCCCGGGGCTCGACGATATGCATCTTCACCTGAGGGACAGCCTGCATCCCCAGACCGGGTGCCCGCTCTTGGTACGGCTGGCGCGACGATGCCCTCGTCGGCCTGTCGAGGTCAGGCTCCCGGTTCACGCGTCGCACCGGCGATGGCTCGCCCGTCTGGTACGGGCTCCTGTACGCAGGCACAGGATCCAGGCCGTCAGCCTCATCCGTGGCATCATCGTCATAGTCGTCGTCGAAGTCACCGTACTCGTCTCCGAGCCCAAGCCGCGCCTTGATCGATTGCCACACGCTCACGGTCGTCTCCTCGCGCGTTCGTCGGGTCTACCGGCCGAAGATGGCCCGTCCCACCCGGATGATCGTCGCACCCTCTTCGATGGCAACGCGAAAATCGTTCGTCATTCCCATCGAGAGGTCTGTCAGTTCCATGTCATTGAACCGCATCGAGGCGAGCGAGGCAAAGAGCCGCGCCGTGTCACGGAACACCCACCGCACATCTTCAGGCTTGCCGAGGGGCGCGATCGTCATCAGCCCACGCACACGCACCCCCGGCATCCCAAGCGATGCACGCAGCGTTTCCTCGGCTTGTTCAGGCTCCATGCCATGCTTGCTCTGCTCGCCGGACACATTCACCTGCAGCAGAACGTCCTGCACGATGCCATGTGCCTGGGCGACACGGTCGATGTGCTGGAGCAGGCGTAGTGAATCGACCGAATGGATGAGACGGGCTCGCCCGACGACATCCTTCACCTTGTTCGTCTGCAGCGTCCCGATGAAATGCCATCGCATGTCAGGGAACAGACCATACTTGCCGAGGAATTCCTGGACCCTGTTCTCGCCGAAGTCCACACATCCGGCAGAGATCGCCTTGCGGATCTCCGGGACACCGACATTCTTTGTGACCGCTACGATCGTGATCTCGTTCAAGTCGCGGTCGACCGCGTCCGCGGCATCGCGCACCGCGCAACGTACGAACTCGTATCGTTCCGCGATCGCATTCAAGAGCGCTAGCCCTCTTCCTCGGGTGGAGCCTCAAACTGGCCCGTGACCATGTAGGTGATGCGGTCGCCGATATCGACCGCATGGTCGGCGATGCGCTCCAGATAGCGGGACGCGAGCACCATCGAGCTGGCCCATTCGATGTCTTCTTCATCCTGCAGACGCGCCAGCTCGCGGAAGAACTGCTTGAAGAGATGATCGATGGGCTCATCGAGGTCCTGCAGCTTCCGCGCGAGCTCGAGATCCTTCTTGTCGAGCGCTTCAAGCATCGCCTCAAGTACCCGGTGCACAAGATTCCCCTGCGCCAGGATAAGATCGTTGAGCGTCTGGGGGCCACGCCGAGAAGCCGTCCGCCGTGCGGCCTTCGCGATGTTGACGCTGAGGTCGCCCATGCGCTCGAAGTGCATAACGATGTAGCCAAGTGAATGCAACAGGCGCAGATCGCGCGCTACCGGGAACTGCGTCGCAATGATCTCGATCGTGTGCTCTTCGACCGCTAGACAGCGCTGATCTATCTCGTCATCACCGGCGATCACCCGCTCGGCAAGCTCCAGGTCGCCTTCAACCAGCGCCTGGACAGCCATGTGCGTCGCGTCGACGATCGAACGCCCGATATCGAGCACGTTCGCCTTGAGGTCCTTGAGCTCCTTGCGGAAATTCTCGCGCATCGGGTGACTCCACTTCGGGCTGGTTCTTGCCTGGTTCTCACTTTGCTGCTTGATTATAGCGTGTGACTAGCCGAAACGCCCGGTGATGTAGTCCTCAGTGCGTTTGTCCTTCGGACTTGTGAAAATGTCCGCCGTGCGACCGAACTCAACAAGGATGGCAGGTTGGCCCATCTCTTCCTGCAAGAAGAACGCGGTCTCATCGCTCACACGCGCCGCCTGCTGCATGTTGTGGGTGACGATGATGATGGTGACCGACGACTTCAGCTCGGCCATCAGGTCTTCGATCTTCTGAACGCTTGTCGGGTCGATAGCCGAGCATGGCTCGTCCATCAGCAGCACGTCAGGCTGCACCGCAAGCACCCGCGCGATGCACAGCCGCTGCTGCTGACCGCCGGAGAGCGTCAGGCCGCCACGGCCGAGGATGTCCTTGACCTCTTTCCAGAGGTTGGCGCGCTTGAGCGACGTCTCCACGACCTCGTCAAGATCCGCCTTCTTCCTCATGCCATGCAGGCGAGGGCCGTATGCGACGTTATCGTAGATCGTCATGGGGAACGGGTTCGGCTGCTGGAAGATCATCCCCACGCGTCGACGCAAGTCGACCGGATCGATGCCCGGCGCGTAGATGTCCTGACCGTCCAGCGTGATGAGGCCCTCAACCTTGGTACCGATGATAAGGTCGTTCATGCGATTGAAGCAGCGCAGGAACGTCGACTTACCGCAGCCCGAGGGCCCTATGAACGCCGTGACAGCGTTGTCCTCGATGTCGCAGGTGATGTCGGCCAGTGCCTGGAAGTCACCGTAGTAGAAGTCGAGCCCACGAACGGCGATCTTAACTGACGAGTCCGCTAGAGGCGTCGAGTCTGAAGCGTGCTCTACGAGGGTGTGGTTCATCCCTGCATCCTCCTGTTTCTGCGGAGTAGCCATCGAGCGGAGAGGTTGAAGAACAGGATCATCACCATGAGGAGCAGCGCCGTTCCGAACGCCGCCGGCAGGTTGATGCCTTCCATGGCCATCTGGTACAGGTGCACGGTCATCGAGCGGCCAGGGTCGGTCGGTAGCACGGGCGTGAAGATCATGGTACCCATCGTGAAGATGACCACGGCCGTCTCCCCCACCGCGCGCCCCGTAGCAAGAATGAGACCGGTGATGATTCTTGGCATGGCCGAGGGCAGGACGATACGGCTTACGGTCTGCCACTTGGTCGCGCCAAGGCCGTACGATCCCCACCGGATGTACTTGGGCACCGCTCGTATGGCCTCTTCGGTCGTGCGCATCACGATCGGCAGCATGAGAAACGAGAGCGCAAGTGCACCTGAGAGCACCGAGAAGCCGATGCCCAGCCCCTCGACGAACAGCGCGAGTCCGAAGAGGCCCATGACGATCGAGGGCACGCCAGCAAGCGTATCCGCGGCGAATCGGATGATCCGAACGAGGCGCCCCTGGACGGCGTACTCGGCGAGATACACGGCCGCGAGCACCGCGATAGGCGTGACGATCACCATCGCGAGGCCCGTCACATACAACGTGGCCACGATCATCGGCCAGATGCCGCCCTCGGCATTCACGCCGTGCGGGCGCGTGAAGATGAACGCCGGACTGATGTGCCCAATGCCGTTGACGAAGACATACACAATGACCGCTCCGAGTATGAAGACGGTCGTGAGCCCCGCAAGCCAGAAGGCCCCGATCGCGATCGCGTTCGTGATGCGCTTCATGTCCTTCATGAGGGTTCCTCGCGCATCCGCGACAGCACACGCACCGTGAACACGAGTCCCATTGAGATGAGGAACAAGATGATCGCCATGCCGAAGAGAGCCGTCCTGTGCATCCCCGACGCGTATGGCATATCCATCACGATCTGACTCGTGAGCGTGGAGATAGGTGCGCCCGCGCCCCTGAAGAAGCCGGGCGCGTTGCCGACGACCATGAGAACGGCCATCGTCTCGCCGATCGCGCGCCCCATTCCGAGAACGACGGCATCAACGATGCCGATCTTCGCGGCGGGCAGCAATACACGCGAGATGGTCTGCCAGGTAGTAGCGCCCATCGCATACGACGCTTCGCGCACACCATCTGGAATCGAACGGAGCGCGTCTTCGGTAAGTGTGGCTATCGTCGGCACGATCATGATGGCCAGGATGATCCACGCCGTGAGCGGTCCGAATCCAAGCCCGCCTGTCAGCTGTGCCACGATCGGACGCAGGATCAGCAGTCCGAAGAACCCGTAAACGACCGATGGAACGCCAGCAAGGAGCTCGATGGCCGGGCGTACGATCGCACGAACCTTCGGCGGCGCGATCTCCGAGAGAAACACGGCCGCACCCACCGCCAACGGCGTTCCCAGCAGCAAGGCCCCGAGCGTAACGACGATAGACCCGACGAAAAGCGGCAGTATGCCGAAGAGTCCCGATGTCGGCAGCCATTCCGTGCCGAGCAGGAACTTCCACAGGCCCACTTCGCTGAAGATCGGCCAGCCGCGATATCCCACAAACACGAAGATGAGCCCGACGCCCGCAACGGCAACGAACGCGCACAAGAGAAACAGGTTCTTGAGTGCGGCCTCTTTGACGTAGGTCGAACGCGACACAAGCTTCAGGCCGCTCACATCGTCGCTCACCAGAGGCATGTCGCCCGGACGACGTTCGTCAGCCACCGTGCGCCTCCTTCGCGCCTATCGGTATGAACCCTGCATCACGAACGACGCTGTCTTGAACCTTGGCCGAGAGAACGAAGTCGATGAATTCCTTGGCGAGACCCGTCGGCGCGCCCTTCGTGAACAGGTGGAGCACGCGCTGCACAGGGTACGTCCCGCTCACCACGGTGGCTTCGCTCGGTTCGATGCCGTCGATCGCCAACGCCTTGACGTCGTCAGTCACAAAGCCAAGCGAGATGTAGCCGATCGCGCGAGGCTCCTGCGCCACGACAGAGCGCACCTGACCCGTCCCCGGCAGGATAACAGCGGTGGGGTCGAAACGCTCCTTGTCGAGCACGATCTTGTCGAATGCCTCGCGAGTCCCCGAGGCCTCGTCCCGGTTCACGAGGCCGATCGCCAGGTCGGGTCCACCCACGTCGCTCCAATTCGTGATCTTCCCCTGGAAGATCTGCTTGATCTGCGCCTTACTGAGCGAAGACACAGGATTCGATGGATTGACGATAACCGCGATGGCGTCATAGGCGATCGGCGAGTCGACGAGTCCCAGCTTTAGCTCCTCGTCGTTGATCTCGCGCGAAGACGTCCCTATGTCGCTCGTCCCCGATGAGACATTCTCGATCCCGGCCGAGGAACCGACACCGCTGACAAGGACATCGTCTAGTGGATGAGCCGCGTGGAACTCCTCGGCCGCCACTTCGGCGATCGGCTGAATCGTCGTGGACCCGGTCACGATGAGCTTGTTCTGCGGCGAAGTCTCACCCGAACAGCCGCTGAGCGCAACGAGCATGAGCAGGAAGAGCGCTGCGACTACGAGCGTGGCTCGAGCAGCGCGAATGCGCAATGGCGCCCGGTGCGGCCGTCCGCCCGGTACGAGAAGAAACGATCCGTGTTGTGAGCGGTGCAGATTCCGAGATGCCACTGGCGCTCTCTCGAGACTCCCGCGCGGTCGAGGTCCTCGGCCACGACCGCTGCAAGATCAAGCCGGTCCGAAGCCCGAGGTATCGTAACAAACTTGTTTGCGAATTGCGACACGAGCGAAAGGCCTACCTGGTAGCAGCACGCGCCGATGTGAGCCCCCACATATGCCGTGATCTCCGAATTGCCGAGCGCTGACGCAAGCGTCCGTACAGCGGACCCGACGATGCCAGCGTATGCGCCGCGCCAGCCCGCGTGCACCACCGCGACAGCTCGCGGTGACTCGCTCACCAGCACGACAGGCACGCAGTCCGCGAACAACAACATGAGCGGAACGCCGGGCTCTGTCGTCCAGAGGGCGTCCGCGCCCGGCACAGGGCCGGGTAGAACGCCGACGAACGCTCCGCTTCCGGCATTCGTCTGCGTGATCCGTGCGATGCCCGCACTATGGATCTGCTCGGCGGTCGTGAGACGTCTGGCACAATCATCCGCACCCACCGCTGAGATGAATCGACGCCGGTTCTCGTTCACTGCGTCCTCATGATCACCGACGTGTCCGGCAAGGTTCAGGCTCGAATACGGGGGAGCGCTCATGCCTCCCGCCCGCTCACTGAACGCGACGACGACCCCACACGCTGCACGCAGCACGGGATCAGTGTGGTAGCAGATTCCTTGCTGCTCGACACGCGTCAGCACGATGAATCCTCCTACCTCGCAGCGAATGCGCCGCTCGCTCGCAATCCTGGTTCGAGATGGGGCACACGACACACTGTACGCGTACGACACACACGTGTCGCTGAAACGTTATCAGGACCGCCAGCACCGCCGACCGAGTAATCGACCGAGACCACAAGACCCCGCCTGCGCAACATGGCGGGGTCTTTCGTCTCTACCATGGATGCCAAAGGTCGCACTCCGGCGAGTTCCATGCCTCGACGGAGCGCGACCTCTTAGCCCTGATCACAGTACAGCTAGCGGCGCCTCAGAAACTCTGGAATATCGAACTCGTCTTCCTTGAGCGGCTCGAACGCCGGTATACGTGAACCCGAGCCCTCCTCGGACGTGGCGGCCGATTCGAACTCCATAGTCTCCTGCTTCCGCTTCGCGCCGAACCCGGTTGCGATCACCGTCACGCGGATCTGGTCCATGAGACTGTCATCGATTACGGCACCGAAGATGATGTTCGCCTCGGGATGCGCGGCAGTGGCCACGACCTCGGCTGCCTCGTTGACCTCGAACAGACCGAGGTCGCTGCCGCCCGAGATGCTCAGCAATACGCCTTGCGCGCCCTCGATGCTGCTTTCCAGAAGAGGACTCGAGATCGCGGCCTTGGCCGCCTCGTGTGCACGGTTATCGCCGGCAGCGATGCCAATGCCCATGAGCGCGGACCCCGCATCCTGCATGACGGTACGTACATCGGCGAAGTCCAGGTTGATGAGTCCCGGGACCGTGATGAGATCCGTTATCCCCTGGGTGCCCTGGCGCAGAACGTCGTCTGCGATTCGGAACGCGTCGAGTATCGACGTCTTCTTCTCCGCAACCTGGAGGAGCCTGTCGTTCGGGATGATGATGAGCGTGTCCACGACCTCGCGCAGCCGCTTGATCCCTTCCTCGGCCTGCAACGCGCGCTTGCGACCCTCGAAGGCGAATGGACGAGTCACGACAGCTACCGTCAGCGCGCCGATCTCCTCCTTGGCGATTTGCGCGATGACAGGCGCCGCACCGGTACCGGTGCCACCGCCCTCTCCGGCCGTGATGAACACCATGTCGGCGCCCTGAAGCGCTTCTTTGATCTCAGCCTTGTTCTCTTCGGCTGCCTGGAACCCCACGTCGGGATCAGCTCCCGCACCGAGGCCCTTTGTGAGGCCGACGCCCACATGCACCTTATAGTCGGCGTCCGACATGAGCAGCGCCTGCGCGTCGGTATTCACGGCGATGAACTCGACGCCCTTCACGCCTGCTTCGACCATCCTGTTCACGGCATTCGTGCCGCCGCCCCCAACGCCGACGACCTTGATGACTGCCAGGTAATTGGCCCCTGTCTCCAACATCGCGCGCCCTCCTGCTGTGGCTCGACTGCAGTAGTATAACCCTCAAGTAGATGTATATGCTCACCAGGTAAACGTCAATCTTTGCATGAAGTTTACCCTACACGCAAGATGTATGCAACATCTTCTTAAATGGTGACACCAGATTCGACCGAAATCGTGAACCCATCTAGGGCTGCGCCTGGACAGTTACTCTCCAAGACCTCGCCACACAGGACGGTCGGTGGAGCGCACATCGATGGTCACAACACTTCCCGATTGCTCGCGCATGATCTTCAGAATGATGACGTCCTTCTTGGCCACATCGACGGCGTGTCCGATGACGACCTCCACGTTGTCTGTCGTAAGGAGGGTCGTCTCGTCAATGCTTGGAGCGCTGACTGCCCGCACTTTCTGACGAAGCTGAGCGCTGATCCCAGAAAGCACATCAAGAGCATTCTTAAGGATCTGGGACGACGACGATCGACCGGCCTTGAGCTGCAGACCGGGTATGTCACGCACGATCGGCAGCGTCGTCGTCTCCTCGAGTGACTGCTCGCCTAGCACCATCCCCTGGTAGTCAACGATCCAGAAAGCCTTGCCGGTGTCGACGAGGGCTGCCGGCTTGCGCTCGACGATCCTGACCCTCAGAGTGTGCGGGAAGTCGCGCGTGACCTGCGCATCTGAAACCCACGCATAGCCGAGCAGGCGCCTCTGAATACTACGGGCCGGAAACCTAAGGAGCGTCGCGTCCGACGGCACAGCAGCGCGGGCGCGAATCGCATCCGCTGTCAGGTGCTCGACGCCAACGACCTGGACCGTTCGAATGTCGAAGAGCTGCGAGCGATAGAGCGCGACTGCGGTGGCAGCGAGAGCCCCGACAAGAACGATCGCAAGCACCATCCGCACCTGCCGCTTCTTGCGTGCCTCTGCTATGCGGCGCTCCCGGTCTTCTCGCTTCCCACGCGCGACATGCGCTCCGCTGCCGGATGGTGGCGCCTCCGCCTCGAATGAGCGTGGGCGAACTCGCACCGTCGGAGGTCTCACGGTCGCACCATGCGAACGGTTCGTAGAATCGACCTTTGGTTGAGGCACAGGCTGCTCGCTCAGCTTTCTGCTGGGCGAGCCCGTCCCGACATGTACCTTCCTCCGGTTCTCAGAACTCCCCGAGGAACCGTACCTCTGGTTGGAGTTCGATGCCATATCGATCCCTCACGCTGATCCTGATCTTCTTCACGAGCCCCAAAACGTCAGCAGCTGTTGCGTGCCCATCGTTGACGATAAAGTTCGCGTGCACGTCGGAAATCCGTGCGTCGCCGAGTCTCGTCCCCTTCAGCCCTACGCTTTCGATGAGTCTGCCGGCTGAATCACCTTCAGGGTTCATGAACACGCTGCCTGCGCTCGCGGCACCCATGGGCTGGTTCTTCTTCCTGCGCGTAAGCTCGCGCTCCATCTGGGCGCGCATCCTCACAGGGTCTGCGAATGTCAAGCGCAGCTCACTCTCAACAATGATACCGCGCGACGAAAGCCCGCTGGTGCGGTAGCCCCAGACGATTTCGCTCCCGCGCAGCCTGATAAGTCCAGCATCAGGAGCGTACAGCGTCACCGACTCGGCTACCTGACCGATCCACGATTCGCGCGATCCCGCGTTCATCGCCAGCGCACCGCCCAGCGTCCCAGGGACGCCAACAGCGAACTCGAGTCCACCCAGGCCTCGGGAAAAGGCGTCCTGGACCAGATACGCAAGGATGCACGCAGCTCCCGCACGGATGTGCTCTCCGTTGCAAACGTGCCGCTTGAACTCCTTGCCAAGTACGAGGATGGCGCCCCTGTAGCCGCTGTCTGAGACGAGGAGATTGGTTCCCTTCCCAACCGTCGTGTATGGGAGCCCATTGTCGGCAAGCACGTCGAGCGCGCCAGCCAGCGCGGCGAGCGTATCACACACCACGAAGAGGTCCGCCGGACCGCCGATGTGAAACGACGTGTGCCGAGCCATCGGTTCATGCCGACGGATATCGACACCGTCAAGACGGCTCAACTCCACATACGCGCTATCTACCGACACTGCACGGTCCCCTTGCCTGCTCGTGATTCCAGTTCGCGAACCAACTCGCCCGCCAGCGCGGTCACATCGCCGGCACCCATGGTCATCACAAGATCGCCAGAGCGAACCCGCGAGCCAAGATACCCCGCGACATCGCCCCGATGCGGGAAGTACGCGACATCCGCACGCGGCCGTTCGACAAGAAGCGCGTCGAGGACCGTCTTGCCGCTCACCCCCGGGATCGGGGCCTCACCCGCGCTGTAGACATCCATCAACACCACCCGGTCAGCATCGGAAAACGCCTCGCCAAAGTCATCACCAAGCGCGGCCGTCCGACTGTACCGATGCGGCTGGAAGACCACCCACACCCGCCCGAAACCAGAGGACTTGGCTGCCGCGAGTGTTGCCTTCACCTCGGTCGGGTGGTGAGCGTAGTCATCAACGACGGTGACGCCATCAATCACGCCGACAGTCTCGAAGCGACGATGCACGCCGGTGAATGCGGCGAGCGGCTCGATCGCCGAGGCGACGTCAAGACCGAGCGCCCAAATCGCCGCAAGCACGCCGGTCGCGTTAAGCACCATGTGGACCCCGGGTACCCCGATCCGAGCCGCGTGCCGAGAGCCATCCGGGAGGCATACCTCAAACCGGTGGCCAGCACCGTCCCGTAGCAAGGAGTCGCAACGAACGTCGGCCGTCGTGACAGAGCCGTACGTCACCACTCGGCCACGAGCGTGCTCCCGGGCGAGCGTCGGCAGGCGCTCGTCATCAGCACAGACGACGGCGGCACCCTCCTCGGCGATATTGCCGATGAACGTGCCGAACGTCGCCACCACATCATCGATGCCGGAGTAATGGTCCAGGTGGTCCGCTTCGATGTTCGTGACGATCGCGAGGTGCGAGTCAAGATACAGGAAGGAACCGTCGCTCTCATCCGCCTCGACAACGTAGTAGTCGCCCGAGCCGCGGCGGGCGTTGGCACCGATGTCGTTGAGCTCGCCGCCGATCAGAAACGTCGGATCCAGTCCCATGCCGGCCAGCGTGGTCGCCAGCATCGAGCTCGTCGTGGTCTTGCCGTGCGTTCCAGCGACCGCCAGCGTGAGGCTGCCCCGGCCGACATGCGCCAGCATCTTGGCCCGAGGCCACACGTCGATGCCACGCCGTCTGGCCTCGGCCAGTTCAGGATTGCTCTCCTGGATCGCCGAGGAAACGACGACAACCTCGGGATCCCCAAGGTTCTCGGCGCTGTGACCGATCGTGACCTTGACTCCTGCCTCGGCAAGCGAGCGCGCGTAACGCGAGTCCTTGAGATCGGACCCGGTCACGACCACACCTCGCTCGTGCAAGACGCGCGCGATGCCGCTCATGCCGGCTCCGCCGACTCCGATGAAATGCGCATAGACGCTGCTCACGTGTGCTCCTTGTCACCTTCGAGGCGCCGCGGCACGCCTGATCATCTCGACCAGTCGCTCACCTGCGTCCCGACGGCCGAGCGCCGCTGACGCTGCTGCCATCGTCTCACGCCTGGCCCGGTCGCGCACGAGGCTCATGACCGCGCTCTCAAACGCGTCCATCTCGAGTTGGTCGTCAGGCACGACCATGGCACCGCCGCCCGCGGCGACGGCGCGCGCGTTGAGCGTCTGATGGTCGTCGGTCGCGAATGGATACGGCACCAACACCGCCGCCCGGCCGATCGCCGTGATCTCGGCAATCGAGGTGGCGCCGGCGCGTGCGACCACAACGTCGGCCGCGGCGATCGCTTCGCCCATTGCCGAGACATACTCGTAGAGGCGGTAGCGATGCGACGGGTCGTCGAGCGCTTGAGCCATGGCCTCGGCAACAGCGGCGGCGTCCATCGTACCGGCCACGTGCACAACCTGCAACTCCGGTTCAGCTGCTAGAACCGGCCAGAGACGAGCAAGCGCTTCGTTCAGGTGCCGCGCACCACGGCTGCCCCCGAAGACCAGCACCACGGTGGCAGCAGGGTCAAGGTCGAGGGCCTCGCGACCGGAAGCCCGCGTCGCGCTGAGAATGGCGGGGCGCACCGGGTTTCCGGTCAAGGTCGCCCGATTCGGATGCTTCAAGTGTTTGATCGAGTTCTCGTAGGTGACGCCCACCTCTCGCGCGCAGCGTGACAGGACTCTGTTTGCAAGACCGGGCACCGAGTTCTGCTCATGCAAGACAAGCGGCGTTCGGCTCAGGAACGCCGCGATTCCAACGGGCAAGGAGACGTAGCCGCCGAAGCCTACGACCGCATCTGGATGAAAGCGCCGAAGGACCTTCCATGCGGCAACGACCGACGTAAGAACGCGGATGCCCGACGTCATAAGCGTAAGCGGATTTCCGCGGTCAAAGCCGGCGGAAGCCACCGCGGCGAACGCGACGCCCGCCTCGGGAACGAGGCGGGCCTCAGGACCGTCAGGCGTGCCGACGAACAGGACCTCGTCATGCCCGCCTTCTGCGAGCAGGCCTGCCACCGTCAATGCCGGATAGATATGCCCGGCCGTCCCGCCGCCGCTCAAGAGAAACCGCACTGTTCGACCCCCTGGCTCCGGACGCCTGTGATCCTCGGATCTGGGCGACTTTGTTGTTGGACGCGCCGGTGGCTCGCGACACCGACGGGCGCACGCCCGAAGACCGTCTCGCTACGCCGAGCACGAGTCCGATACAGGCGAGCGTGAAGATTAGCGAAGAGCCGCCGTAACTCACGAGCGGCAGCGGGATGCCGGTGATCGGCATGAGCCCGGTAACCGCCGCCATGTTCATCAACGCCTGCGTTACCACCATCGCGGTCAAACCGCCTGCCAGCAACCGATCGAAGTCGTTGCTCGCCGAAAGCGCGATCCGTACACCTGCGTAGGCGAAGATCGCAAAAGCCAAAACGATGGCGAGCGTGCCGAGAAGTCCGAGCTCCTCCCCGATGATCGCGAAGATGAAGTCGGTATGGGCCGCCGGGAGGTAGAAGAACTTCTGCTTGGACAAGCCCAGCCCGACTCCGGTAAGTCCTCCGGACCCGAATGAGTAGAGCGATTGGATGATCTGAAAACCGTCCCCTTTCGGATCCTTCCACGGATCGATGAACGCCATCAGGCGCGAGAAGCGGTATTCCTCGATCCAGATCATGAGACCCGCCAGGACCGTTCCAACGGCGGCCGAGGAAACGAGCAGCCGCCCGTTGACATCCCCGAGCCACAGCAGGAGGTACATCGAGAGCACGATGGACACCGTCGTGCCCATGTCGGGCTGCACCATGACCAGAACCACCACTGGCACCACCACAAGCGCAAGGCGCCCCGTAAGCGCTCGCCCATCGATCTCGTGGCGCTTCCATTCAGACAGCAGCACAGCGCCGGCAAGGATGCACCCCAACTTCGCGAACTCGGATGGCTGGATCGGCACCGGGCCGATGAGTATCCATCGCTGCGCGCCCCACTTGCCGATTCCGGCAACGAGTACCGCGACAAGGCCGGCGACAGAAGTACCCCAGACGATCCACCCGAGCCGCTTAGGATCCCGCGAGACTCCAGTTACTCTCTTGGTGTACCTTAGGTCCAGCCTTGAGGCCAGGAACATCGCCACCAGGCCGACGAGCAGGAACATGACTTGCCGCTTCAAGTGATATGCACTGTCCGCACGGTGTACATAGTCGGCCACCGATGATGCCGAGTAGATCATGAGCAGCCCTGCGAGGACCAGGAAGAGCGTAACCCCCATAAGGAGGTAGGCCGCTCCATGGGACTTGGCGCGACTCACGACAGATCTCCGGCGCTCAGCATCGACTGAACCGTTCGCCTGAAGACGCGACCCCGATCCTCGAAGTCCTCGAACTCGTCGAACGACGCGCATGCGGGCGACAGCAACACGACATCGCCGCTACGAGCCAGTTGGGCTGCCGCGGCGATCGCAGCCACCATTCCCTCCGCTCGCACGACCTCGAAACCCGCGCACGCGGAGAACGCAACCGAGAACTCCTCGGCCGATTCGCCGAACACGACTGCGGCCCGGCAGCGGGCGCAGACCGCCTTCGCAAGCTCGGCGAAGTCGTTTCCTTTGTTGTGACCGCCAAGCAAAATGACGACCGGCCGTTCGTCGAACGCTGTTAGCGCCTTCAAGACCGCGTCAGGGTTGGTCGCCTTGGAGTCGTTGAAGTACTCGACGCCCAGAACGACCCCCACCGGTTCGAGCCGATGCTCGATGGGCTCGAACGAGCGCAGTCCGTCCCGTATCGCTTCGACCGGCACGCCGATCGAGTGTGCGGCCGCAGCCGCCGCCAAAGCGTTGCTGACATTGTGGTCGCCTCGGATCAGAAGCTCGCCAGCGTGCAGCAGCTCCAAACGGCCGTCGCCGTGGCCCAGGACGAGCACATCGCCCTCAAGGTGCGCGAACGCGTCTTCACGCAGCCGACTGACCGTCCTGACCTCAACGCCGGATACGCTCAGTCGCTTCGCATACGGCGATGACCCGGGATCGTCGACATCGATGACGGCCGTGTCGCCAACGGTCTGATTCCCGAAGATACGTCCTTTGTCGGCAGCGTACGCCTCGAGCGAGCCGTGCCAGTCGATGTGATCCGGCGTGATGTTCAAGAGCACCGACACCCGCGGGTGGAACCGTTCGGTCAGCGCCAACTGAAACGACGACACTTCGGCCACCACTACAGTCGCCGGTCCGATCTGGCCCACCGCCTGCACAGCAGCCCTGCCGATATTGCCAACGGTCTCGCATGGGATACCAGCCTCGGCGATGATGTGCGCTACGAGCGACGTAACCGTCGTCTTCCCGTTCGTTCCGGTCACGGCGATCCAGGGCGATGCCGAGAGGCGATACGCCACCTCAATCTCGGAGAGGATCGGCACACCAGCCTCCCGCGCTGCCCGCATGAGCGCGCTCGCGGGTGCGATTCCCGGGCTCGCCACAACGAGCGACACGCCCGCGGGCACCATATCGCAACCCAACGCGACCTCCACGTGCTGCAGTTGGAGCGGCGCAACGAGCGACCGCAGGGATTCGCCCTCCGCGCTGTCGATGAGCGTCACACGCACGTCGACGCCGTGGGCTGCATCGTCCGCCAGCCGTGCTGCTACGGCGCGGCCAGAACGCCCCGCACCCAGGACCGCCACATGCCCCGTGATCTGCTCGGCCATCTCGCCTCCGACTACCGCGTCAGCGATCCGGCGATGTACAGCGCGACGCCCGCGCCCGCCAGGATTCCCGTGATGATCCAGAACCGGACCATGATCTTCGTCTCGCTCCAGCCTTTCATCTCGAAATGATGGTGAATCGGCGCCATTCTGAAAATGCGCTTGCCCGTGAGCTTGAAGGAAAGGACCTGCAGCACCACCGACAGCGTCTCAACCAGATAGATGCCGCCAATGAGCACCAGCAACAGCTCGGTCTTTGTGACGATCGCAAGCGCGGCGAGCGCGGCGCCAAGACCAAGCGAGCCTGTGTCCCCCATGAATATGTCGGCGGGATAGGAGTTGTACCACAGGAATCCCAGGCACGCCCCGGCAACCGCAGCCGCGAACAAAACCACTTCGAGATGGCCCTGCCGAAATGCGATCGCCGCGTACGCCAGCATCACGATCATCACACTTCCCGCGGCAAGCCCGTCCAGGCCGTCCGTGAGATTGACTGCATTGCTCTCCCCAACGACCATGAACCAGACCAGCCCTAGATACAACCAGGGAACGTCGATCCGGAAGCTGCCCAGCTGGAAGGTCGACGACAGTATGCCCAGATTCAGATCGCCAACGAACGGGACCATCACATGCGAGGTCAGCCCGGCCCAATTCACCGCAGCGAGCCCAACCACCACAGCCACGATCGCCTGTCCGATAATCTTAGACCTCGGCCTTAGGCCGAGGGAGCGCTCGTGCACCACCTTGGCGTAGTCGTCGATGAATCCCAGGAGTCCGCAGGCGAGCATCGCCACAAGCGCGATGATGCCGCGATTCCCGACTTCGCCACTTCCCAGATACACGACAGCGACAACGATAAGGATCAGCACTCCACCCATCGTTGGCGTGCCCTGCTTGACAAGGTGCCCCTGGGGTCCGTCGGCCCTCACCTGCTGTCCGATGTTCCGATACCGCAGCAGTCGTATCCAGAGAGGAAAAAGCGCCCCAGATAAGACGAGCGCCACAATGGCGGCCAGGAAGACTTGGTACGTAGGGTAGTGCTCTATGGCAGGAATGAACCTAAACATGAGGGTCAGTTATCCCGTCCACAACCTGCTCGAGGCCCATCACCCGTGACGCCTTCACCAGCACCACATCGCCCGGGGCAAGCAGGTCATCGAGCACCTCGCTCGCCTCCTCGGCGGTGGCACACGGCCGGACCCGATCGGCCGTCATGCCGGCAGCGATCGCTCCGTCCGCGATTCGGCTCGCCCTCGGACCGACGGTCACGAGTGCATCGATCTTCAGGCCTGCCGCGTACTCCCCCGTCCTGAAGTGCGCCAACTCCTCCAACGATCCCAGTTCGGCCATGTCGCCGAGAACCGCGATGCGCTTTCCTTCGGCAGGCAGATCGACGAGGGCATCAAGCGCAGCGCGCATCGACGTCGGATTCGCATTGTATGCGTCATTCACGACAGTCACCCTTGATGCGGTCTGAAAGACCTCCATGCGCATCGCGGTGAACGTCGCGCCACGAAGACCGCTCACCACGTCCTCAAGGCTCACCTCGAGGTAGAGGCCCACTGCGGCTGCCGCGAGTGCGTTGTAGACGTTGTGCCGTCCGGGAATCGGCAACTCGACGCGCATGCCGCCCTGCTCGGCGCAAAGCTGGAACACTGGCGTGCCTTTCTCGGACAGCGTGATCTCACTCGCGCGGACGTCAGCGTCAGCACCGACGCCGTAGGTCGTCACCGCTCCACGGGCACGCGATGTCAGAATCGCGGACCAGGAGTCATCCGCGTTGAGAAAGACGCGGCCCGATTCCGGGACGGCCTCGACAAGCTCACCCTTGGCCGAGGCGATCGCCTCTTCGCTCCCGAGGACCTCGATATGGCTGACTCCTACGTTCGTCACCAACCCAGCAGTTGGACGGGCGATCTGTACGAGGCGCGTGATCTGGCCCAGGCCGCGCATCGCCATCTCAACGATGAGGACGCCCGTGTCGGCTCCCGCCCGCATGATGGTGAGCGGAACGCCCAGCTCGTTGTTCATGTTTCCTTCGGTGGCGACCACACGCATCTTTGTGCCGAGAACGGACCGGAGGAAGTCTTTCGTCGTTGTCTTGCCGGTGGAGCCGGTGACCGCGACCACAGGACACAGCAAACGCTCGCGATGGTAGGCGGCCAGGTCCTGAACCACGCCGGTGGCGTCCTCGCCAAGCACGAGAGCGACATCGTGCCGCCGCGACCGCACGATCATCTCGCGGATGGACTCGTCGTCTCGCGTGACGACGATGGCACGGGCACCGGCGGCCAGGGCGGCCGGTATGAATTCGTGCCCGTCCGCATGGGCGCCAGCGAAGGCGACGAACGCGGAACCGGGACTCACATCGCGCGAATCGATTGCGAGACCGTTGACCATCGTGTTCTGATCGCCAGCGAGCAGCTGTCCGCCGATGACCTCAACGAGCTTTCCGACCGAGAGGGTCAGCATAGCGACCTCAGCTCTTCCGCGGCGACCTCGCGGTCGTCGAAATGGATCGTCCTGTCAGCGAAGATCTGATAATCCTCATGGCCTTTGCCGGCGATGAGCACGGCATCACCCGGGCCAGCCACTCCGATCGCTCGTGCGATCGCCTTGTGACGGTCCACTTCCACCGTGTACCGGCCGCCAGATTCGCGCACCCCGTCCTCGACCTGCAGGATGATGCCAACCGGATCTTCACCGCGCGGGTTGTCACTCGTGATGATGGTCTCGTCCGCGCCGAGGCCCGCCGCCTTGCCCATGAGTGGGCGTTTCTCGATATCACGATCGCCTCCGCAACCAAAGACAAGAACGAGCTTGCCCTCGGTCACCGCGCGAACCGCCGCGATCGCCTTGGCGAGCGAATCGGGTGTGTGCGCGTAGTCGACCAGAACAGCAAAGGGCTGCCCCTCGTCGATCCGCTCGAGCCGGCCGGGCACCTGAGGCGCATTCTCCAGCCCGGCGACGATGGCATCTATCCCGATTCCAAGCGCACGAGCCGATCCAGCCGCTACAAGCGCGTTCTCCACGTTGTACGAACCGGGCAGAGGGAGAACGACCTCCCGGCCGACGCCATCGTCGAGCAGCGTGAATCGCGTCGACACCGGACCGAACCGTTCATGCTCGGAGCGGATGACGGCGTCACGTGAGCGACCGACGGTGATGACCTCATGGAGCGCTAACGCCAGTTCGGCGCCAGCGGGATCATCGATATTGATGACGCGTTTGGCGACGTCAAGCTCGATGAATAAGCGCCGCTTGACCGACCAGTACTCCTCAAGCGTGTGGTGGTAGTCAAGGTGATCTTGCGTGAGGTTCGTAAAAGCCGCGACGGCGAAGCGGGTGCCGTCCACCCGATGCAGGTCGATCGCATGTCTCGACACCTCCATCGCGACATCGGTCACACCTGCATCTCGCATTCGAGCAAACAACGCCTGGAGATCGGCCGATTCGGGGGTCGTTCGCGACGCGGGTTGCCGTTCCCCGGCGATTCGCGTCTCGACCGTTCCGATGATGCCGGTGGTCCTGCCGGCCACCCGCATGATGCTGTCGAGTAGATACGTGGTCGTCGTCTTACCGTTGGTCCCCGTCACGCCAACGATTCTGATATGCCGAGACGGGAACGAATAGATGCTGGACGCCGCGAATGCGAGAGCCACTCGCGCGTCGGGCACGACCGCGTTAGGCACGCCAAGGTCCACGCGACGCTCCGAGACCACGGCCACAGCGCCCCGGCGCACAGCGTCCATCGCGAAGTCGTGACCATCGTGGCGAAACCCGGTCACACAAAAGAACGCGTCACCGGGCTTCACGGCGTCAGAGCGGTACGCTACGCCGGAAACGGGCGCCTCAGCGCCCGTAATCGAGAGGACCTGTATGTCGTTAAGCAGTGCGGAAAGAGTCTGCATGCCCATGATCGCCTACCGCTCGGAAACAACAGATTTTAGCATAGGGTCATTCATCGACCGCTCACTCCCCGGCGCTTTGTGACTCGTCCGTTACCGGACCGCCCGCCGCTTTCGATGCTTCTATCGAGCCTCGTGTTGCAGACGTCGGCGGAATCTTCAAGTGCTGCATGCAGTAGGCGGCAAGTCGCGAGAACGTTGGTGCCGCGATGGTGCCGCCGTAGATCGAGCCCGACGGCTCGTCGATCGTGACGATGATGAGCACCGCGGGGTCATCCGCGGGCACGAATCCCGAGAATGACCCGACGTACTTGCCTTTCGCGTACCCGGCTACGCCGTCAGTACGCGCCTTCTGCGCGGTGCCGGTCTTGCCGGCGACCGTGTAGCCCGTGACGTGCGCTCCGGAACCTGTCCCCTCGGTGACGACCGCTTTGAGCACGCTACGCATCTCGGCCGCGGTCTCCTCGGAGATCGCGCGCTTCTTCGGCCAGAGGAGCGTCTTGTCTGGCGAGTCGGGCAGCGCCTGCAGGAAGTGCGGCGTGACGAGTTCGCCCCCGTTCGCGATCGCGCCGAGCGCGCGTGCCAGCTGCAGCGGCGTGACACTCACGCCCTGCCCGAACGGGATGTTGCCGATGGATGATGCGGACCATTGCGACGGAGGCGGCAGCCAGCCGCTCGCTTCCCCCGGGAAATCTACGCCGGTCTTCTCGGTCAGACCGAACCGCGAGAAGTAGCTGTACAGACCCTCTTCGCCCAGGGCGATGCCAAGCTTCACCGCACCCACATTGGAGGAATTCGTCACGATGTCCGTGAGCGACCAGGTGACCTGACCGCGTGGATGGGACTCATGGATCGTGCGCCCGCCGACATTGAGCGTCGAAGGCAACACGAACATGCTTGCGGGCGTGAAGAGCTTCTCTTCTATCACGGCTGCTGCCGTGAGCGATTTGATGGTCGACCCGGGTTCATAGGTGTCGACGATCGGGCGGTTGCGAAACGCCTTCTGATCGGCGGTCGAGAAGGCGTTGGGGTCGAAGGAGGGCGTTGAGGCCATCGCGAGGATCGCACCTGTCTTTGGTTCCATCACGAGCACGGATCCGCCCTTGGCGCCCCACTTTTCGACCGCGGCCTGCAGCTCGACATGCGCCTGGTACTGTATATCCTTGTCGATGGTGAGCACGATGTTCTCGCCGTCGATCGCGTCTTCCTGGAGGGTGACACCGCCCGGGATCGGAATGCCGTGCGGTCCCTTTTCCGCGATGACCTTGCCTGGAGTTCCGGCAAGCACGGTGTCGTAGTACTTCTCGATGCCCGAGAGGCCCACATCGTCGATCCCAACGAAGCCAAGCACCTGGCACGCGAGCTCATTCGAAGGGTAGACTCGGCGGGCATCTTCCTGGAATCCGATGCCAGCCAGATCGAGCTTCTTGAGCGTATCCGCGCGTTCAACGTCGACCTTACGAGCGAGGTAGACGAATGGTGCGTCCTTGTTGAGCTTGGACAGATACTCCTGGGCTCTGCCGCCAAGCACGCCAGCGACGGCGCTCGCCGCCGCCTGCTTATCCACGACGCTGCGGGACACCGCATACACGTCCCTGGCCTCCATGCTTACTGCCAGCGGCTCGCCCTCCCGATCGTAGATCGAGCCACGACGCGCCGGAACGTCCATTTCCTGGTTCCGCTGTTCGTGCGCCATCTGCGCGTAGGCCGGCCCTGCCACTGCCTGCAGGTAGATGAGGCGACCGCCGATTGCCGCCATGACAGCAATGAAGGCCGCCAACAGCAGCACGTAGCGCCGCGAGCGATGGGGCTTGTGGCCTCTGGTCGCCATCTTCGCCTCCTGGGGCCGCGTCACGGCCTTCTCACCGCGAGGAGAGACCGACATCACCGACGAGGAGAACCTGGGCTTCGCCGGCCGCAAGGTCCATGACCCTGGAAACAACTCCCGTCACACCTGATGCAGCAGACCGGCTGGATCGGGCCGCGGACGGCACGGCGCTCTTGCCCCCGGACGGTATGTCGAGGTAGGTGACCTTCTCGGCCTTGGCCATATTGAGCGCCGAGCCGGCGATCGCCTCGATGCGCGACAGTGCCTTCAGAGCGCTCGCGTCAGCTTCGAGCGATTTACCCATGAGTTCCTCGGAACGGATGTCTTCGCGCAGCGACACGGCGTCGATCGCCGCCTCCTCTGCCTGAACGGCGAGCCCGATTCTCACCATCCCCATGCAGGCTAGCACGAGCATGGCTGCGCAGCAGATGCGGAAGATCTCCTTCGAGCTGCCCCGTCTGCGTGACACTGCGCGGCGTCGGGTCGTTGTCGTGGCGTCGGGAACAAGACGCAGGTGCCCTCGAGCAGTGGGCATGTGTCCACTATCGGCGATCTTGCGCGCCGCCGCTCCCATTATTCCGCCTCCCTTGCTACGACATCTTCTGCGACTGCTGCTTCTCGGCAACCCTCAGACGCGCGCTCCGCGCTCGTGGGTTCGCTTCTATCTCGGCCGCCGTGGGTACGACGGGCTTCTTCGTGATGATGCGGAGTACCGGCTCGCGTCCGCACCTGCACACAGGCAGGTCCGGCGGACACACACACCCCTGCGATTCCTCGGTGAAGACGCGTTTGACGACGCGCTCTTCCAGCGAGTGGTAGCTGATGACAGCGATCCTGCCACCGGGTACAAGCCACTTGATGGCGGAGCGCAGACCTCGCTCAAGGACATCGAGTTCGTGATTGACCTCGATGCGCAGCGCCTGGAATGTCCGCCGAGCGGGATGCGGACCCGTTCGGCGCGCGCTTGCCGGGATCGCGTTTTTGATGATCGCGACGAGCTCACCTGTGGTGGTCACCTGGTGGCGGCCCCGCGCGGCTACGATGAATGCTGCGATGCGCGAGGCCCACCGTTCCTCACCGTACTCGCGAAGGACCCGGGTAAGGTCGGCTTCGCTGTAGGTGTTGATGATGTCGGCCGCGGTCGGCTGCGACGTTGAGGGGTCCATCCGCATGTCGAGTGGAACGTCCTCCTGGTACGTGAAACCGCGGCCGGCGACATCCAATTGTGGCGACGACACGCCAAGGTCGAAGAGGAACCCGTCTGCATAGGGTATGTTGGCGTCCGTGAGCAGGCGATCGAGTTCGCCGAAGTTTCCCTTCAAGAAGATCACGTGCTGGCCGAGGGGTAGGGTGTCACGTGCTGCGGCGAGTGCGGCGTCATCTTGATCGATTCCTACGAGAATCCCCGTGGGTGCGATAAGCTCTGCCATCGGCCTGGCGTGTCCTGCCCCGCCCAAGGTGCAATCGACGATGATTGAGCCGTCATGCAACTGAAGTTGCTGCGTCACCTCGGCCAGCAATACTGGGGTGTGCCGGTATTCCATTGTCAAGGCCTTACAGGATGCCGAGTTCGGCGAGTTCTCTGGTGACGTCCTCGATCCGCTCTGTCGTCTCGCCGTTGTAGGCGGCCCACTTCCCGGCGTCCCACACCTCGATGCGGTCGCCGTTGCCGATGACCGCGACGTCCTTGTCAAGTTCGGCGTACTCACGGAGTGCGGGCGGAATAGAGATCCGTCCCGCTGAATCCAACTCCGATTCCACGGCTCCCGATGAGAAGAAGCGCCGAACCTGACGGAACTTCGGGTCGAAATCTCCCCTCTTGGTCAGGCGTCCGAGAAACTCGGCATAGTCATCAGCCGGGTGTACGTACAGACAGCCTTCAAGCCCCTTGGAGACGACCAAGCGACCGGTCATCTCGGCGCGGAACTTCGCGGGCAGCGACAGGCGACCCTTGGCATCCAGCGTGTGCTGGTGCTCGCCGAGAAACATCCCGTCCCTCCCCTGTTCGCTCCATCGGGACCCATGTGGGCGCCCTCCGGGCACCTCGTTGGCTCAACTCTATTCCACCGCATCCCACTTTGCAACACTTTATGGGCAAGTTTCCCACCCTACCGCACCGTTCTGACACGCGTGAGCCAAAGCCGCCGGCAATCGATCAAGCGCGAACCACCACGTCGCGTGCGACGTCTTAGAGTGAGCAGGCAGGAATCGGACGTTCACAGCGGAATAGAAGGAGTAGCCGGCTACGTTCCGGTGTTGCCCGAAAGGTGGGCGCAACGCTAGAATCAGCAGTAGCATTCGAGAGTCGCGATGGAGGTGAACCACCCTTATGGCACCACTCGGCTACAACGTCGCGAGCATTCACGTGAACATGCTCTTCGTCGCCTTCTTTGCGGTCGCCGCAATCGGAATCGGCTTCCTGGCCTATGCGGCCAAGGAGTTCAAGAAACGCGAGACCGGCACGGGCGAATAGCCCATACGCTGACAGTGTGATCAACGTCCCGACCTACCTGAGAGCTCAGGTAGGTCGGGACGTTGTCGTCCGGGCGCAAACCCCGATGGCGCCGTCGGATGAAGGAGGTACCGATGTTCGCTCGGCAACACGCAGGCCGCGGATTGGTACGGATCATCGCACTCCTTGCGATGTTCACGCTGCTCGCCGGGGTGGCTGGCTGCGGCGCGATCGACTCACTGACCCGCTCAGGACCACAGGCTTCAAGCACGACAACGTCCATGGGTGTCCCAGGTCCGGGCCAAGACGCCGTGAAAGGCGGCAGCAGCACGCTCACGGATTCGTATGGAGAAGCGGTCCCACCAGCCACGAACGATGTCGCGGCGAACGTCCCTGAAGCCGATCGTCTTGTGATCCGCAACAAGGCGCTGCGGATTGAGGTCAAAGGTGTCACCGAGGCACTCGACCAGGTGAAGGCCGCTGCCAAGAAGCATGACGGGATCATCACCACCATGCAGGTGGCGAGCGACAGCGGCTCGCCCATCTACCGCTCCGCGGACTCCGGGAGTCCGACGGACGGCGCCCCCCTGTTGGGCTACGTGACGGTCCGCGTTCCCGCCGCCGCGTTCTCCGCGTTTGTCGACGACGTCTCGAAGATTGGAAACGTGAAGTACGAAGCCGAGACAAGCGATGACGTCACGCAGCAGCATGTCGACCTGCAGGCGCGCCTCGATAATCTCCGCGCCGAGGAGAAGCGGCTGCGCGAGTTCTTCACCGCCGCCAAGAACGTGAACGAGATGCTGGCGATCGACCAGGAGCTTGCCCGCGTGCGCGGCGAGATCGAAAGCCTCGATGCGCAGACGAAGTATCTGGAACGGCAGGCGGCGATGGCGACCGTGACCATCGATCTGTCAGAACCCCAGGCGATCGTCCGGCCGAGCGGCCAGGACTGGGGATTCGGTGAAGCTGTCACGACCGGATTCCGGGGCGCCGCAGGTGCGATCCAGCTCCTCATCGTCGTCACGATAACGCTCCTGCCGTATCTGGTCATCGTGGCCGTGCTTGCTTTCGTCGTCCGGGCGATCGTGCGGGCCCGGCGCGGGAACCGTTCGGCGCATGCCAGTGAAGGGGCCGGACCGCCTGCGGTGGGCGAATAAGCGCGGAGCGCGGCCAAGGCTCCTGACGTGGACGTCGTCGTCGGCCCTATTCGTCGCTCGTGCGACCGTTTCCGGCGATCTGGCGCGACGCTCGACCGCTCCTGACAAGTCCGGCCAGGACCTGACCGATGAGGTGGACGATCAGCACGACGGCGAACGCGACGAGCGGCAGGACGACGAGGTCAGTGACGGGGTCGAGCGCCGAGCGCCCGGGGGCACCGGCACCGCTCGTCAGCGTCAGATAGCCCCCCAGACCGACGCCGAGACCCACACCGAGCGCCCACGTAAGCGCCCAAGCGAGCATCGCGTGCGGCTTCAGCGGCTCACCGTCGCTGGCGAGCAACACGACCCTAGCCCTTCTCGTACGGCTTGCCCACCGACGCCGGACCAACAGCGCGTCCGACAACGCCCGCAAGCACGACGACCGTCAGCACGTAAGGGAGCATCAGGAAGAACTGCGATGGGATGTTGATCTGGCCGCGGAATATCTGCAGCTTGATCTGCAGCGCGTCAGCGAACCCGAACAAGAGCGACGCTTCGTACGAGCCCATCGGCGTCCACCGGCCGAAGATGTTCGCCGCGAGCGCGATGAACCCGCGTCCGTTCGTCATATTCTCGGTGAACGAGCCGACCTGCTCCAGGGTGAGGTTCGCGCCTGCGAGCCCCGCAAGCGCGCCGCTCATCAGGACGGCCACCCAACGTCCCTTAAGAACGCTCACGCCGACCGTATCGACGGCTCGAGGATGCTCGCCGAGCGCCCGCAGTCGAAGGCCCCAGCGTGTGTTGTACATCGCCCACTGGGCGACGACCGCGATCAGGATCGTCAGATACACGATGGGTGTGTGCGACAAGAAGATCGTGTTGATCCAGTGCCAAACAGTTCCCAGGAAGCTGTTCCCGCTCTCCGAGGCGAAGCGGAAGATCGGCTTGATCGTGGTGATCGCCTCTGTGGTTCCCGGGTGACCGTACATGATCTCCATCAAGAAGCCGGTGACCCCCAGCGCAAGGATGTTGATGGCCGTGCCCGATACAACCTGGTCGGACCGCAGATTGATGGACGTGAACGCATGGATCGCGGCAATCGCAACGCCAGCGAGCATCGCTGCGATTATACCGAGCCACGGGTTCCCGATAGCGAGCGTCACCGCCACGCCCGCGAATGCGCCGCAGAGCATAATGCCTTCCAGCGCGATGTTGACGACACCGGATCGCTCGCAGATCGTGCCGCCGATGGCTGCGAGCGCCAACGGTGTGGCCATTCGGAGCGCGGAAGCGAACAGATCCGGCGTGATGATGCTACCCAACATGACTGGTCGCCTCCTTCTGACGCTGTCTGACGAAGTAGGTAACGATGCCCTCGGCAGCAACGAAGAAGATCACCAGCGCCTGCACGATCAGGATGATCTTCTGCGGAACGTTGGCTTCAAGCTGCATCGTGCCACCGCCCGCTGCCATCGCCCCGAAGAGCAACGCGGCCGGGACGACCGCGATCGGATGGTTCTTCGCCAAGAGCGCAACGGCGATGCCGGTGAATCCGAACCCGGAGGAGAACTGGTCGAAGAGCCGGTAATGGACGCCCATCACTTCGACCGCCCCCGCCAGACCCGCCAGCGCGCCAGAGATACACAGCGCCTTGACGATCGTCCATTGGACGGAGATCCCACCGGTCTCTGCCGCAAACGGGTTGTAACCCACTGCACGGTTCTCGTAGCCGAGCGTCGTGTACTTCAGGAGCCACCACACGACCACCGCCGCGACGAGCGCGACCACGATTCCCGTGTGTGCACGGCCCAACTTCAGGAACGGCATCGCTTGCAGCGTCGCCTCCGAGAACAGCGACTGGATCCGGGGCAGCTGCGACTCGGACGGCAAGAGGCCCGTCTGCGGGATCTGACCAGGGGACTTCAGGGGGCCGATGACCAGGTATGAAACGAGGTACCGCGCGATATAGGTGAACATCATGGTCGTGATGACCTCATGGGCGCCGATGCGCGCCTTGAGGATCGCCGGTATGAAGGCCCACGCCGCTCCAGCGAGCATGGCCGCAAGCAGCAGCACCGGAATGGTGATCCACCACGGCTGCCCGGCCAGCAGCAGGCCCAGCCAGGCCACCGCGAGCCCGCCCATGAACAGTTGTCCCTCTGCGCCGATATTGAACAGGTTCGCCCGGAAACCGTACGCCAGACCGAGACCGGCAAGGATGAGGGGCGTGGATTTCAGGAGCGTATCGCCGAATGCTTTCGGTGTGCCGAAGGAGCCCCGGAACAGAGCTGCGAACGCCGCGAACGGATCGTAGCCGGAGACCCACATGATCACAGAACTGATGATCATGGCGAGCAAGACAGACGCAAGCGGCACCCCGACCTTCTGCGCGATCGCCGCCCAATCGCGCTTCGTGGACGGCTCTTCTGCTTCGGCGCTCATTGGTCCCCTCCGGCCGACGGTGTGGCTATTTGCCTGGCACCAGTGCCGGTGTCGAGCTTGGATCCCCCGCCACCGGTCATGTAGTAGCCGAGGGTCTCGGCATCGGTCTTAGAAGCCGCAAATTCCTTCACGATCAAGCCCTCGTAGATGACCAGGATCCGATCAGCGAGAGACAGCACCTCTTCAAGCTCCAGGCTCACCAGCAAGATGGCTTTGCCCGCCGAACGCTCCCGCAGGATCTGTCGATGAACGAACTCGATCGCACCTACGTCAAGTCCACGGGTCGGCTGAGCGGCTACGAGCAGCTCGGGGTCACGTCCGATCTCGCGTGCGACGACGACCTTCTGCTGGTTGCCGCCCGAAAGATTCTCGGCAAGCACCCGTTCGGAAGGCGTCCTGATGTCGTAGTCCGCGATCCGCTTGCGTGCGACCGCGGTGATTGCTCTCGGATGCATGATGCCCCGCCGGGCAACCGGAGGCCTACGGTGGTCGCCGAGAATGATGTTCTCGGCGAGGTTGAATTCAAGAACGAGGCCTCGACGGCGCCGATCCTCGGGGATATGCGACACCCCCGCCTCGATGGATGCTCTGGCATTCGCGTGGGTGATGTCCTTGCCCTTAAGCTCAATCCTGCCGCTGGAAGGACGCCTCAAACCGACGATTGACTCCACGAGCTCCCGCTGCCCGTTCCCGTCCACTCCGGCAATTGCCAGGATCTCGCCGCCGCACACAGAGAAGCTGATGCCCTTCACGGCTTCCAGTGAGCGATCGTCATGCACGTGGACGTCCTCGACTGCCAGCACGGTGCCGCCACACGTCCCGGCGCCCTTCTCAACCCGCAGAACGACGTCTCGACCGACCATCATACGCGCGAGGCCGACCTCGTCGGTAGCGCCAGGGGTCGTCTCACCCACAACGATACCGTCACGCATCACAAGGATGCGATCGGCGATCGCGACGACTTCCTCAAGCTTGTGGGTGATGAACACCACCGAGAGACCCTCATCGACCAGCGAGCGCACGACCGTGAACAGCTCGGTGACCTCCTGTGGGGTGAGAACGGCCGTCGGCTCGTCGAGGATGAGCACGCGCACACCCTGGTAGAGCGCTTTGAGGATCTCAACGCGCTGCTGCATACCCACCGACAGATCGATGATCTTCGCATCAGGGTCGACCTTCAGCCCGTAACGCTCCGAGATCTCACGCACGCGCTCGCGAGCGGTCGTGAAATCGATGATGCCGTAGTGACCGGGCTCACGTCCCAGAACGATGTTCTCCGTTACAGTGAGTGGCTCTATCAGCATGAAGTGCTGATGGACCATGCCGATTCCCAGGTCGATCGCCTGTCGTGGAGACTTGATCCTCACCGGCTTGTCATCGACCAGAATCTCACCCCCGTCGGCAGTCAGAAGGCCGTAGACAACGTTCATGAGCGTCGACTTGCCCGCTCCATTCTCGCCGAGAAGGGCGACGATCTCCCCTCGTTCCAACCGTATGGAAACGCGATCGTTGGCAAGCACCCCTGGAAACACCTTGGTGATTTCGCGCAGCTCGAGTAGCGGCATCCAGCCCTCCCGGGTCGGCTGATTCCACATGCCATCGAAGAGGGACGACCGGACGATACCGGCCGTCCCTCATAGTCTAGCGCAGTTGCTCGCGCGTAGGCGCACTCATCCGCTTCAGATCTACGGAGTCGTCGGAACCTTGATCGCACCCGAGATGATGTCGGTGCGAGCCTTCTCGACCGCGTCCTTGATCGCCTGTGGAACCTTGGACTCGAAGTCGTGGAACGGAGCAAGACCAACACCGTCCTCGGCAAGACCGAAGATCTTGATGGAGCCGCCAGGGAAGCTACCGTCAACAGCTTGCTTGACCGTTTCGAACACGGCGTTGTCGACGTGCTTGACCATGGAAGTCAGTATGACGCTACCGCTGTTCTTGACCGTTTCGTACTGATCCACGTCCACGCCGATGAAAAGCGCGCCCTTGTCCTTGCACGCCTCGATGGTACCGAGGCCGACCTGGCCGGCCGCGGCGTAGATGACGTCCGCCTTCTGCTCGATGAGCGAATAGCCGAGTTCCTTGCCCTTCGCCTGATCGGTGAAGTTGCCGGCGTACAGAGAGATGACCTTGACGTCGGGGTTGACCGCCTTGGCACCCGCGATGTAGCCAGCTTCGAACTTCTGGATGAGCGGGATATCCATGCCGCCCACGAAGCCGATCACGTTGTCCTTGTTGAGTTTGCTGTCGAACGAGTCCTTGGTGGCGAGACCCGCAACGACACCCGCAAGGTAGCTCCCCTCTTCTTCCTTGAAGTTCAGACCGACGACATTGGCCGGAACCGGATCAAAAAACTCATCGACGCCGGCGAACTGCGTGTCCGGGAACGCGGTGGCCATCTTGGAGACCGTGTCGGTCATCAGAAAGCCGACGGCGAAGATCGGGCTATACCCCGCGGTTGCCAGCTGGTCGATGTTCGACTCGTAGTCGGTAATCTCCTTTGACTCAAGGACCTTGATCTCGACACCGAGTTCCTTCTCGGCACGCTGGAGACCGGCGTACGCTCCGTCGTTGAATGACTTGTCGCCGAGACCACCGACGTCGGTGACCATGGCCGTCTTGATGGACGGCTTGGGCGCTGTCGTCCCACCCGAGGTATCTGAGGTATCCGTCTTCGTCGCGCAACCGGGTACAAACGCGACGAGCAACACAACTGCTAGCAGTACCGACAGAACTCTGAGTGACTTACTGTTCACGCTGGATCCGCCTCCTCGTAGTGTGGGACCGGTACACCGTATTCATTCTACCCCTCGGAAGTATGTAAGAGCACGAAATTTCCAGGCCTGCCGAGGAGCTTCAGAGCTCACCTCAGTCGAGCACGAGGGTGTGTCGAGAGATATTCCTCCCTCAGGTGGGCACGATCGACATGGGTGTAGATCTGCGTCGTTGAGATGTCGGAATGCCCGAGCATCTCCTGGAGCGACCGCAGATCCGCCCCCCCTTCAAGCATGTGGGTGGCAAATGAGTGTCTGAGCGAGTGCGGATGCAGCTCGAGTCCGACTCGCGCGCCATAGGCCCTCACGATTCCGTAGACGGCCTGGCGGCTCATCCGCTGCCCCCGCTGATTCAGGAACACCGCTGATGGGTCCTGACGAAGACTCGCCTTCTTGGCCCGAAGGAACGGCCTGCCATGCGCGAGGTACTCCCGCAGGGCGCGCTCGGCCGCACCGCTCACGGGAACAAGCCGCTCCTTGCTGCCCTTGCCGAAGACGCGCACGAAACCACCGTCAAGATTCAGGTGCTCGAGGTCGAGGCCGGTCGCCTCGCTGGCACGAAGACCACAGCCGTACAAGGTCTCGAGCAGCGCACGGTCGCGGTGGCCGACCGGCCCTTCAGGGAAGAGCTGCGAGAGCAGACGTTCGGCATCATCGATCGAGATGACATCCGGAAGGCGCTGGGGCACCTTCGGGAGAGGGATGCGCGCCGTCGGTTGCTCATCGGCGATACCCTCACGCACGCAAAAACGATGGAACGACTTGATCGCGGCGACGTTGCGCTCGACCGAGCTTGGCGCCAGTCCCCGGGCCCGCAAGACCCCGATGTGCGCGCTGACGTCCTCGCGCGTCACCTCCCGCAGCGTATCGATCCCGCGAGAGCCGAGTGTCTGGGCGTACTCGATAAGGTCTCGCCTGTATGCAGAAATCGTGTGGGGTGATGCACCGCGCTCCACGGAGAGGTAGGTCAGGAACTCATCGATGCTCTCGTTCATGACTTGATTATAGACCGGGGGCGGCCCGAAGGCCGCCCCCGCCATCTGAAAGACCGCGAAACACTGCTAGAGGAGCTTCTCCAGCGGGGTGTAGTTCATGCCGTGAGCATCGGCGACCGGCTTATACGTGATCTTCCCGTCGAGCACGTTCACGCCTTTGGCGAGCGCGGGATCGTCCACAACGGCCTGCTTCCACCCCTTGTTGGCGATCGCGAGACCATAACGCAGCGTCGCGTTGGTAAGCGCAAGCGTCGAGGTGTTCGGCACGGCGCCTGGCATATTCGCAACCCCGTAGTGCAGCACGCCGTCGACGAAATACGTCGGATCCGCATGTGTGGTCGCGTGCGTGGTCTCGATGCAGCCGCCCTGGTCGACAGAAACATCCACGACGACGGAGCCGCGCCTCATCTTCGGTAGCATGTCCTTGGTGATGAGCCACGGAGTCTTGGCGCCTGGCAGCAACACGGAGCCGATGACCAGGTCGGCAGCGTAGACCGCTTCTTCGATGTTCTGCTTGCTGGAGTACAGCGTGCGAATCCGGTTGGCCCAGATGTCGTCCAGGTAGCGAAGGCGGTCGATGTTCACGTCCACGATCGTGACGTCCGCGCCCATCCCCATGGCAACGTACGCGGCATTCGTACCGACGACACCGCCACCGAGCACCACGACCTTCGCGGCCGGAACCCCCGGGGTGCCACCCATGAGCACGCCTCGGCCACCGAATGGCTTCTGGAGGTATGTCGCGCCGACCTGTGCGGCCATACGCCCCGCGACCTCGGACATCGGGGCAAGCAAGGGTAGCGAGTGGTTGGGCAGCTCGACAGTCTCGTAAGCGATGCAAACCGCATCCGATTTGATGAGGCCCTGCGTCTGAACAAGGTCCGGGGCGAGGTGAAGATACGTGTAGAGGATCTGTCCGGGGCGCAGACGGGCGATTTCGATGGCCTGCGGCTCTTTCACCTTGACGATCATCTCCGCGCGGACGAAGATCTCCTCGGCGGTATCGACAAGCTCCGCGCCAGCGGCCAGGTATTCGTCATCTCCGAACGACGAGCCCTCGCCCGCGGCCTTCTCGACAAGCACCCCATGGCCGTGCGCGACGAACTCGCGAACACCGCCCGGTGTCATGCCAACGCGAAACTCGTTGTTCTTGATTTCCTTGGGTACGCCGATAATCACCGTCGTATCCTTCCTATCGTGGGTGAAAACCCGGTCGGCATGAATGGCCTGAGCCTCAACTTGCGTGCGCTAATGCATAGTCCATCCGGAACAGGCTTCGACAAGTGTATCGCAGGTCGTGACTCGCGCAAGTGCGGTTCGGAGACGGTGCTGACGCCCTCGCGAGCGAGAAACGAAACCGGGGCCGTCCGGAGAGAGTCACCGCGGGCACACGTCCGCCGCAACACTTCCGGCGGCGGATGCCGCAAGGAAGAACGCCGGGTCGGTCTCGGGCGTCCGTCCCATCGATCGCATCGCGATCCCGCGCGTCACCGGTAGGCCCGACGCCGCCACATCCTTGCGTGTGTGCCGATTCCAGATTCTCAAGCTCTCGAGCGCCCGGTCGATCTCACGCGCCTGGGGATGGGGCAGAGCGGGCACCGGCACGATCGCCCGGGCGAGTGCCACGGTGCCAAGCGCGACGGCCGAGTGATGGCTGAGCCCGAAATGTCGCGCACGGGTGTCTGTGAAGGAGAGGCGCAGAACCGCGACGGGCGTGCCGCCAAGCGCTGCGACGGCGTTGATCGCCTCTCCCTGCGCGACACCACCGTGTCCAAACGGCGTCGCTGTACCTGTGATGCCCGGACCCAACGCAACGATCGCCACATCCGCGTGCGCGACGTGTCGTGCGGCGAGCAGCGCCGAGTGAAGCGTCACCGCCTCCAACTCGCCGCCGAACGCCTGCCCCGCCGTGATCGTTTTGTCCAGAAGCCCCGCCACGCGCATCGCCGGCACGAGATCCGAGAATGCAAGCGGCAACGACGCGCCATCTGTCATCACGTAGACGACGCGCAAGCCCGGCCGTCGTGCCTTGATCGCTGCGGCCACGGGGAGTACCTGGCTGTGAAGCCCGCAGCAGACCACGGGCATGCCGCCCAAAGCAGCCGCATCTGCCATGATCGCGGCGTGCGGGCTCGAAGCCTCCTCGACGGCGCAGACATCGCGCTGCACAGGAGTGTAGCGAGCCTTCATCACGTGCCCTCCGGACGGTTGATCGAAGACAACGCCGCTCCCGGCGCTCGCCACCACGAAGTGCAGACCGCCCGTACCGAGCGACATGTCGACCGCAGTGGTGTTGAGCAGCACCCGGTCGTCAGCGGCGCAGGCCCCGCAAAGCGAGGTATACAACAGCGCCGTGCCGTTCGTGCCATCGTCGAGCGCGACGCGCAGCCGTTGTACCCCGTCTCGCTCGCTCTCGACCGCCACAACGTCCGCCCACACGAGCCTCATCGCTGCCCCGCTCCTATTGCGCTAGTCGCGCGCTTCGTGGTGCGCGACCGCCGCGCCCACGAAGTCGCGGAAGAGCGGCGCGGGACGGGTCGGACGGCTCTTGAACTCGGGATGCCCCTGGCTGCCGAGGAACCACGGGTGATCCGGAAGCTCGATCATCTCAACGAGCTTTCCGTCCGGAGAGACGCCGCTCACGATCATGCCGGCATCGATGAGCTGTTGCCGATAGGCGTTGTTCACCTCATAACGATGCCGGTGACGCTCGTAGATGACTTCCTCACCGTAGGCATCGAACCCTTTGGTGGCGGGAACGACCTTGCACGGATACGCGCCAAGCCGCATCGTGCCACCCATGTCGTGGACATCGACCTGCTCGCGCATAAGATCGATGACCGGGTGCGGGGTGACCGGATCGAACTCGCTCGAGTTCGCCCCTTCAAGCCCGGCCGCATGCCGAGCGAATTCGGCGACCGCGACCTGCATCCCAAGGCAGATGCCAAAGTACGGCACCTTGTTCTCGCGCGCGTAACGCGCGGCGCGAATCTTTCCCTCGATCCCACGAATCCCGAACCCTCCGGGTACGAGGATACCGTCGTAGCTCACGAGCACCTCGTCGACCTCCTCGGGAGTCAGACTCTCGGCATCCACCCAATGCACGTTCACCTTGTGGTCATGGAAGATACCGGCATGGCTGAGTGCCTCGGTGACCGAGAGGTACGCGTCCGGGAGCTGCACGTACTTGCCGACGAGCGCGATGTCGACCTCGTCGGCGATCGAACGGCGGTGGTCCACGAACGCCTGCCACTCGGTGATGTCGGGCTCGCCGCATTCAAGGCCGAGGCGCTCGATGACCATCGCGTCGAGTCCCTGGCCCCGCAGCGTCAGCGGAACTTCGTAGATAGAAGGCGCGTCTATCGCCGAGATGACCGCCTGTGGCTCGACATCGCAGAACAGCGCGATCTTGCGCCGGATGCCGGCATCGATGGGACGGTCCGAACGGCAAACGATGAAGTCGGGCTGGATGCCGATTGAGCGGAGTTCCTTGACGGAGTGCTGCGTCGGCTTGGTCTTGAGCTCGGATGACGCGGCGATGTACGGCACGAGCGTCACGTGGATATAGATGACGTTGTCGCGACCCTTGTCCTTGCGCAGCTGACGGATCGCCTCCAGGAAGGGCAGCGACTCGATGTCGCCGACCGTCCCGCCGACCTCCGTGATGATGACGTCGGGCTTGGTCTGCTCGGCCAGGCGATTGATGCGCTCCTTGATCTCGTTGGTCACGTGCGGGATGACCTGCACGGTTCCGCCCAGAAAGTCGCCCCGGCGCTCTTTGGCGATGAGCGTCTGGTAGACGGAGCCGGCGGTCACATTGCAGTCGCGTGAGAGCGACTCGTCGATGAATCGCTCGTAGTGCCCGAGATCCAGATCCGTCTCTCCCCCGTCGTCCGTGACGAACACCTCACCGTGCTGAAACGGGCTCATCGTGCCGGGGTCGACGTTGAGGTACGGGTCGAGCTTCTGGATCGTGACCTTCAATCCACGTGACTTCAGGAGCATGCCCAGTGATGCCGCAGTGATGCCTTTGCCAAGCGATGAGACCACACCACCGGTTACGAAGATGTGCTTTGTCGTCATGCGCTCCCTCATGCCTCCTCTGTGTTGTGGTCGTCTTCATGATGATACCGCGAGCCGCCGACATCAGACGGCGGGGCCGCGAGGGATTCCGCGCTTGCCGGCGGCGGTTCGCCTTCGGGCAGCCTGCCGAGCCGGTCCAGCCATCGCAAAGCGGCCGTTCGTTCGATCACTGCCGAGAACGAGACCTTCTCGGACAGTACATTGAGGCCGAGAAGCGCCGCCGAGTACACGCCGAGCACCCACAGCGGCATCGCTATGACGAGCAGCGCGCCGGCGACCGCTCCCATGGCGTTCGCGCCGGCGTCACCAAGCATGCCGCGCTCGGTGAGATCGAAGCGCCACACCGCGAAGACCGGCCCGAGCAGCGCTGCGGCCAAGGCGATGCCCGAAACCGCCGAAAGCGTCACCTCGCTTGGCGCGCCGACGGGGCCGCCGAAAATCGTCGCGGTCACGACCGGCACTCCCGCAACCACAAGGACCGAATACATTTTGAGCGCGCGCCCCGGTCTGAGATCCATCAAGTTCACGAAGTTGGTCGTGAGCGCTATGGCCATCGCCGCAAGCGCGATGCCGCCGATACGCGCGACACCGGTGAGACCGAGGCCCCAGGGGGCAATGGGAGCAAGCACGGCCGCAACCACAACAGAGGCCACACCGATACCGATGAGTTTCAGCATGCCGGTAGTGATGCGGCCCCGTGCGAGCGCCCGGAAGTGACCGCGGAATCCACGGTCCTCGGCACTCCCGTACGCGTCGTCGACGAGACCCAGCGCGCTTGCGACGAGCGCAAGCGGCCCGAGCAGTGTGAGGACGACGAGCGCCGAGCGGCCATCAAGCGTTGCCGCCACGACGCCGCACGCGATGGCGCACCCTGCCCAGATCACCCACACGACGCCAAGACCGGCGAACACCGCGGCCCCCCGGTAGTTGGCAACGCCCCGTCCGCGCTCGAGCGACGGCACGAGCATGCGCATGAGCGCTACGGGCACGGCCACGCACAACACGAGCGCAAGCCCCGGAATCGCGATCGGCTGAAGCACGCTGGTCACGCGATCGCCTCCCGCTCGGGCTCGAGCATCAAAGCCACGAGCGCGCCGATGAGATACGTGACCATGAGCGCGATGATGACCACACCTGAGTCCTCAGCAAGCGAGCCGAGGAGCCCCCCGATGAGCCCGGCTGACATCGCGGCTGCGAAGTACGGGTACTTTGCGAGGACGAGCGCCATTCGGCCACGAGGTCGCGCGCGCAGATAGGCGAGAGCCGCGGTCAGGGCAAGAGCGATCGCCGGAAGCGGCGAGCCGGTGAAGAGCCGCACGCTCACCTGGAGCCGGTGGGCCAGCAACGCTCCAAGCCCGCCGGAGGCCACGTCTCGGACGGCCCGTCCGATGTGCGTGCCGCCCGTGAAGCGGTCAAGGATCACCATCGTGGCTACAGCGAGCACCGCGAGCGCGGCGACAGCCACGACGTCGCGCACCCGAACGCGGCGCTTCTCGGCGGCGATCCAGAAGGCCGCGAAGGTGACCGTGCCCCACAGCGAGACGACGACGTTCGCGCCGAAGAACGGCGCCGCGCACAGCAGGACACAGGCCACGCCGACCACGGCGATCAGCAGCCGACGCCGTCGAACGTCCGTCCCGGTCGCGTCCATCTCGAGCGACAAGCCGACAAGCGCGCCGCCGATGAGGATCGACGCCCCCTCGTTGCCGATGCCAAAGAACCGGAACGCACCCAGCGGCGAGTACGAGAAGATGCCCGAAAGCGAGAGCGAAGCCCCCGTCAGCTGATCGCCACCGAGCACGAGCGCCGCCGCGATACCGGCGAAGGCGATGGCACCGGCGGTGCCCCAGCGCTGCCATGCGAACTCGGCGAAGACCCACAGGAACCCCGACGCAGCAAGCAGCAGCGCTACGACTCGTGGCGGGCTCGACGGGAACCGGTCGGCGACGTGCAGAAGCGTCGCTGCCGGCGGCAGGACCAGGCCGAGGATGATCAGCCGTCTTACGACGAGCGACCAATAGCCGAAATGAGCGGAGGCTCGGCCGCGCTCGGCGAAATACCATCCGCCGGCCAGGAGCAGGACCATGAACGCCCCGTAGGCGACTACGACGGGGATGCGCAGCTGCTCGGTAGCATCGAGGAACGTCGACATGAGCTGGAGCCAGGCGATCCGCTCGGCGGGCGTCCTGCGGTCATCGACGACCGAGGCCACGATGCCGGCTGCCACACCGGGCGACGGCCCCGCGATGCGCGCCACCGTTGCGGCCACATCGCCGTCGGTGACAAGCCCGCGACGCCGTGTCGAGATGCTCGTGAGCAGTCCGGCCTTGTAGCCGCCGCCCGAGACGAGCGCCACACCCGCTGACGCGCCGCGACCGGCTACGGTCGAGGTGAGTTCGGAGGTCACGACGACCGCGACGCCGGGAGGCGCCTCGGCCACAGCGCTCGCGATCGCCTCGTCCATCTCGGCCGGGGTTCCGTGCACTCGCGAGGAGCTGATCGGCTGGACGCCGGTGATCCCGTGCGCCAAGAGCGTGCTCGTGGACGCGGCTGGATCCTTTGCGACGACCAGGCCGAGAGCCGCGTCGTCTGCAAGACGCCGCAGTTCCGGCATGCCAGACGCCACTTCGCTCCAGGTGATCGGGTCCGTGACGATCACGACCACTGGTGCGGGTGCCGCCACTGGAGCGGTGCGAACGAAGGTGCAGCCCGCAAGCCCGAGAACCACGAGCGCGATGCAAGCGGCAGCGATCGAACGACTCCGTCTCACCCTCGGCTCCCTGTCAGCCAGCTTCGGACATGCGTCGAACCGGGACGGTCGGCTCGTGGAGCTGCACCCGCCACGATGCGGCGTTTCGGGGTGCCCGAACGCCAGTATACCGGAACACAACGCGCCCGTGTTGGCCGAGCGGCGAACGGCTCGACTCGGCTACAATCGAGCCGGCACCACCATGCATCGCGCCGAGGAGAGATCATCGCCGCTCAGCAATCGATAGCCCGGTCCACCGCGATCATGTCGCTTTCGACAGCGGCCTCGCGTATCACGGGCTTCGTTCGCACGTGGGCCATGGCATACGCGCTGGGCGTGACGGCGCTTTCCGCGTCGTACAGCGTGGCCAACAACATCCCGAACATGATCTTCGAGCTTGCGGCGGGCGGCGTGCTCTCCTCGGTCTTCATCCCACTGTTCATCGAGCGCATGCAGCGCGACGGCGAGGATGAAGCGTGGAGGTTCGCGAGCTATGTCTTCAACATCACGCTCATCGTACTCGGTATCGTAGCCGTGATCGGCACGATCTGGGCCGAGCCGTTCGTGCGCACGCAGACGTTCCGCATCTCCGCCGAGAAAGCCCAGCTCGCCGTCTACCTCTTCCGCTTCTTTGCGGTGCAGGTGGTCTTTTACGGGGTCGGCATGGTCACGACCGGCATCCTCAACTCGTACCGCAAGTTCCTGTGGCCGGCGGTCGCACCCATCTTCAACAACGTCGTCGTCATCATCACCCTTCTCGGCTTCTACGTGCCGCTCAAGGACACGCACCCGCAGCTCGCGCTGACGGGTCTCGCCGTCGGCACGACGCTCGGCGTGGTCGCGATGGCCATCGTGCAGATCCCGAGCCTCGTCAAGATCGGCATCCGCTACACGCCGCGGATCAACTGGAAGCACCCCGCGCTTCGGACGATCGCGCGCAAGATGGGGCCGCTTCTGCTCTACACGGTCACGAACCTCATCGCAGTGTCGTTCCGCAATGCATACGCCTTTGGCACCACGGATCGCGGGCCCGCGATCCTGCAATACGCCTGGATGTTCTACCAGCTTCCGTATGGCATCTTCGCGGTGGCACTCGCCACCGCGATCTTCCCCGAACTCTCCGCCCTTGCCGAGAAGCGCGACTGGGCCGGCTTCAAGGCGATGTTCGCGAGCGGTTTCCGCTCGACGGCCGTTTTGATCATCCCGCTCGCAACGCTGCTCGTGGCGCTCGCGGAGCCGCTCGTCCGGCTGTATCGCGCCGGCAGCTTCACCGCCGCCGACGTGCCCGTCGTGGCCGGTGTGCTCGTGTGGTGGGCGGCCGGGCTCTTCTTCTTCGCAAGCTACATGTTCGTGCTCAGGACGTTCTATGCGCTTCAGGACACCACGACGCCGATGGTCACGAACGCCGTGCTAACGGTCCTGCAGGTCGGCCTGTACGCCGCCCTGACCACCGGTGTGGCGGGCTGGGCGGGATTCGGCATTAAGGGCATCCCGATCGCGGACGGCATCTTCTTCGCCGTCCACCTCGTGGTCCTCGGGCTGTTGCTCCGGCGTCATATCGGCGGATATGACCTCCGCGGCATCGCATGGACTGTTGCGCGCGTGCTCGTCGCCTCGCTTACAGGCGCTGCCACCGCCATCGGCGTCCTGCGACTCACCGCGTCGCTTGCGACCGGCGCGGGCTTCCTGGCACAGCTCGCACTGGCTGGCATCGCGGCACTCGCCGTCACCTACGGCCTGGCCTCGCTTTTCGGGGTGACCGAGGTACGCGCGGGCGCAAAGCGCTTGCGCCGGCTCATCCCCGGTCGACGGAGCGCCCGATGACGGTCATCGCGCTCGTTCCCGCCCACAACGAGGCCGAGCGTATCTCGGCGACGGTGACCGCGACGGCCTCGGTCGCCGGGATCGACCGCGTCGTGGTGATCGATGACGGCTCGCTCGACGATACCGCTAGCCTTGCGAGAGCCGCAGGCGCCGAGGTGATCGCGCTTGCCCGCAACCGCGGAAAAGGCGCCGCGCTTCAGGCCGGCCTGGACGCGGTTCGCGACGAGGCGGACATCGTCGTGCTGCTGGACGCGGACCTCGGCGCAAGCGCCGCCGCAGCGACAGCGCTGCTGGAGCCGATCGTGGCGGGCGACGCGGACATGACGATCGCGATCTTGCCGACCCCCGCCGGGTCGGGCGGCTTCGGGCTGGTGAAGGGCCTTGCGCGCCACGGCATCGCGCGTCTCGGCGGTGGATTCAAGGCGCGCTCGCCTCTCTCGGGACAGCGCGCCTTGAATGCGAGCGCCGTGCAGGCGGCGGCGCGCTTCGCGCACGGCTACGGCGCGGAGGTAGCCCTGACGATACGCGTGCTGCGGGCAGGCCTGCGTGTGACCGAGGTCCCCGCACCGATGACGCACGCCGCTACCGGAAAGGACGTGGCGGGATTCTTGCACCGCGGACGACAGTTCGCCGACGTGCTAGCGGCCCTCGCCCGCATCGCGCTCGAGCGCCGCTAGCGCTTCACGGCGACCGTGGGGTAGATGGCGTCCGCCCCCTGTCCGATGCCAAAGTATCCGCTCGAGCGCCCGGCGAGCAACCACACCAGCGAGAACGCGCCCTGCGGTGTGTCGACATGATCAACTGCCGAGAAGCCGAGATCGACAGCCTTGGCGGCTACGCCGGTCGACTGGTTCGTCGCCTCGACACCGACGACCACTGCGCCGTGGACCGCGAGGGCCGCAGCTACTTGCGCCGAGAGGTCGTCTGGCTTTCCGCCAAAGGATGCCATGTATACGCACGTGTCGATGGCCCCGACGCCCTTCTCATTCACCGAAGCGATGCCGCCGCTTTTCACCAGCGCATCGAAGACCGGCCGGCTGCCCCCTTGCCGGAGCTCTGTTGCAAGCGCATCGGCAAGCGCTGCCTTGAAAGCCTGGCTCACCGGCACGGCAGTCTCGGCGGCGAACGAATCACCCAGCAGTGCCGGTAGGCCTTCGGGCACACGTTTGCCAAGCCCGAAGTCGCTCGACTCGATCGTGACCACGACCGAAGTTCCGCCGGCCTGTTCGATGGCCGTTACAGCGGCGTTCAGGCCATTGCTCTGTCCGGCATTCACGAGCACAAGGACATCGCTGCCTCTGAGCACCCCGGAAGTGAGAACAGGCACGACATCACCGGCGAACGTCCGGTCTCGCTCAAGGCCGGCCCGAAGATCCGCGTTGTCCTTCTGGATCTGTGCGAACTGCTTCTGCAAGTCATCGATGAGCGTTGAGGATTGCGTGTCGAGCGTACCTTGCTCGGCAACAACGGTGCCGAGCAGAAGACCGACGGTCAGTGCCAGGAAGACGGCTACCAGCGATGCGACATGGTATCTGAGGTTGTACATCTGTCCTCCAGGTCTATAGACCGATCGTAGCGCGCAGCTTGAGTAGCAGGAGTGACACAAAACCACGGGCTTCCGGGGAGATCATGATCGTGGTCGAGACCACCACGAGCGCCGCAGCGACGAGAACGACGAGCTGCGACGGCTTGACCGAGGCACGATAGAGCTTGTTCACGCCCTTCGCGTCGACGAGTCTCGTGCCGACCTTGAGCCTGACCAAGAATGTCGACGCCATACCCTTGCGTCCCTTGTCCAGGTGCTCGATGAGGTTGGCATGGGTCCCCACCGCCACGATGAGTTCGGCACCGGACTCATACGCCAGGAGCAATGCCAGGTCCTCGCTCGTACCGGCCATCGCCCACGGGGTGCCGTTGACGGCCAGTTCTTCAAGCCGTCGCATCCCCGGAGCGCGACCGTCCGCATATGCATGCACGATGATCTCGGCACCGCTGCGGAGAGCCTCATCACTGACCGAGTCCATGTCACCGACGATGATGTCCGGCTTGAATCCGAATTCCCGAATCGCGTCGGCGCCGCCGTCGACGCCGATGAGGACCGGACGCACTTCCCGGATGTAGGGAAGGAGCGCCTGGAGGTCGTCCTTGAAGTCATAGCCTCGAACGACGACCAGAGCCTGCCTTCCCGCGATGAGCGTCCTTGTCACCGGTACCGAGATGCCCTCGGTGAGCAGGGACTTCTCCTGCGAGATGTACTCGAGCGTATTGAGAGCGAAACTCTCAAGCTGCTGGTCCAGACCCGACTTGGCTTCTTCCATCGCGTGCTCGACCATGTCGACCGTCAGACGGGTGCCACTGGCCACCGTCACGCCATCCAAGATCACGTCGTCGCCCACGACCTCGATGACGTCGCCTTCTCTCACCTTCTCAAAGACCGACTCGCCGACCGCGTCGATCAGCCGGACGCCGCCACGCACCAGGATGAGCGGACCCAGGTTGGGATACGTCCCGGAAATCGAGCGTGCGGCGTTGATGACGACTTCGATACCTGTCTCAAGGATCGATTCGGCGCTCACGCGGTCCATATCCACGTGATCGATGATCGCGATGTCGTTTCGGCCGAGGCGCTTCACGAGGTCCTTGGTGCGCCTGTCCAGCCGGGCGATGCCCTGGAACCGCATTCTGTCCCTTCCGGATGCAGCCTGATGCTCAAGTCTAGCAGACGCGCCGAGACCCTATGCGGTCGCCGCCGTTGTCAGCAGCTCGCGCGCGTGCTCAAGGCTGGTGGGCGTGACGCTGCCTGAAAGCATGCGCGCGATCTCGGCGATGCGTTCCTCGGCACTCACAGCGCTTGCCACCGTCACGCTGCGTGCTCCCTCGACGCCCTTCTCGACGACGATCTGCTGCGATGCGAACGCCGCTACCTGGGCGAGATGCGTCACCACCAGCACCTGATGCGCGTTCGCAAGCGACGCAAGCCGGCGGCCAACGGCGATCGCCGTCGCGCCCCCGATTCCCGAATCGACTTCGTCAAACACCAACACCGGGGTATGATCGGCCCGGCCGAGCACGTCCTTGAGGGCGAGCATCACCCGTGAGATCTCACCTCCAGAGGCGATCTTGGCGAGCGGACGCGGAATATCACCGGCGCTCGAAGAGAACAGGAACTCGACCCGCTGCGGACCATCCGCCGTCCACGACGCTTCTGCCACCTCCTCAAGCTGCACGACGAACCGCGCGCCGGTGAAGGCGAGGTCTCTGGCCGCCTGCGTGAGCGCCTCCTCGAAGGCGGCCGTCGACGCCGAACGGATTCGAACGACCAGGTCCGCGGCGGTCCGGAGCGCCGCTTCGGCATCGGCAAGACGCGCGCGAGCCCGGTCAAGTCCCGCTTCACCCTCGTGAAGTTGCTCTAGCTCAACGGCCGCCGCGTCGCGTGCACCCAATACATCGGCTATCGAGCCGCCGTACTTCTTCTTGAGAGCCGTCAACGTCCCCAGGCGGCTCTCGGCGTCGTCGAGTGCCCGCGGATCGTGCGCGACAGTCTCGACGTAGTCGCGAAGGCGCGACGCGACATCGTCCGTAGTCATTGCAACGGTTTCCAGATCGCTCGCGATGCCATCAAGAACGGGATCCAACCCCGCCGCCTTTCCAAGCGCTGCGAGCGCTTCATCAAGACGCTCAGCGGCGGCGTCATCATCGCGCAACGCGCTCCAGGCCAACGACGCCGCGCTCGTCAGACGATCACCGTGCCGCATCCTGGGAAGCGCTTCCTCGATCTGTGTGTCCTCTCCGGGCCGCGCGCCCACGGCATCGATATCCGCAACCTGGAATCGCAGGTAGTCCATCCTGCGCTCGCGGTCCGCAAGCGACTCCTCGAGCGCCCGCAGCATCGCGGCGCGATCGCGGCGCACAAAGAAGGCGTGCCGGTACTCCTCAAGCGCATCCAACGCGGCCTGGCCGATGAACCTGTCGAAGTACCCCGCGTGCCTGGAGACCGAAAGGAGCGCCTGGTGCTCGTGCTGGCCATGAAGGTCGACGACGCCGCCCAACAGCTCACCGAGCGCACCGACGGTCGCCATCTCGTCGTCGATCGTGCATCGCGATCGTCCATCGGCCCCGATCCTGCGCCGAACCAGCCTCTCGACGCCGTCTACCAGGAAGCGACCTTCGATCAGCGCCTCATCGGCGCCGGAGCGCACCAGCGTCGCCGTCGCCCGTTCACCCAGAAGCAGCTGCAGCGCGCCGACGAGCACGGTCTTGCCGGCTCCGGTCTCGCCGGTGAGCACCGTCAGCCCATCGCCGAATTCCAGCCAAACTTCCTCTACAAGCGCCAGGTTCCTGACGTGCAGCTCCAGCAGCATGTCAGCCTCCGAGCAACTTGTCTGAAAGAACCTCGGCGAAGCGCTTCCCGTTCGGCTTGAGCAGGCGTACGTCGTGCTCGCCCGTTGAGATTCGCACCGCATCGAGGGTGCCTCGGCATGGAACCGGTTCGCCATCGACTGTGATGCACGCGTCGGCGCGGACCGGGTTGGGACACACGATCTCCACGCAATCGGAGGGGCCAAGCACGATTGGCCGGGACACAAGCGCGTGCGGCGCAACCGGCACCAGAATGATGGCGCGGACATCCGGAGACACGATCGGGCCGCCTGCGGAGAGCGCGTAGGCCGTGGAACCTGTCGGCGTGGCGACGATGACGCCATCGCAGCGGAAGTCCCACAGTCGCGTACCGTTCACGCGCACCTCGAGTTCCACGACCCGGGCACGACCTCCCCGGCTGACCAGGATCTCGTTGAGTGCATGGTACGTGCCCACCTCACGCCCACCAGCATCGATGACAGCCTGCAGCGTCGCCCGATGTTCGACGCGCGCCTCGCCAGCAAGCGCCGACTCCAGCGCGTCGAACAAGTCGTCGTCCTCGGCACCGGAAAGAAAGCCGAGACGCCCCAGATTGATTCCAAGAATGGGAGCGTCGATTCCGCCAAGTATGTGGACGGCCTTGAGGATCGTGCCGTCACCCCCGAGCGCAACGACTAATGCAGGCTCGCCGAGTCCGGAACGCGACACGCTGAGGTTCGGCATGCCGCATGCCGCGGCATCTTCGGTCACCAGGATCGCTTCCTGACCGTGGGCGTCAAGCCACAGAGCCGACTCGCGCACTGCCGCCACGGAGCGTTCGTTCACGGGGTTTGGAACCAGCAGTACGCGCACGTCACTCCCTTAATGCCATGTGCGCCGCGCGCACCGTGTCCGCCACATCCACCTGCGCTGGTTCTCCTGCTCGGGCGAACCAGATCCAGAACTCGATATTGCCTTCGGGACCCTTAAGCGACGACCACGTGACGCCGCGCACCACGTCTCCCGCTCTCTGCACAGCGGCAACGACTCCGGTGAGAACGTCTCTGTGAACCGCTGCGTCTCGTACTACACCCTTCTTACCAACCCGCCCTTTACCGGCCTCAAACTGGGGCTTAACGAGCGCTATCACCTGTCCCCGTTCTCCCCCGGCTTCGAGCAGCTTGGGCATCACGCGTTCGAGCGCGATGAACGACACGTCGATCACCACGATGTCGAATGGGGCGCCAAGCGCGAACAGATCCGCGTCGCGTACGTTCGTTCGCTCCACCACGCTCACGCGCGGGTCGGTCCTCAGCGACCACGCGAACTGCCCGTATCCGACATCGAGCGCAACCACCGCCGCCGCGCCACGCTGCAGCAGACAATCCGTGAACCCGCCGGTGGAAGCCCCGATGTCGATGGCCCGCATGCCGGCCACGTCCACACCGAATGTGTCGAGCGCCCCTTCAAGCTTGCGACCGCCGCGAGACACGAAACGCGGCCGTTCGGCTACTTCAACGGCGGCATCCACCGCAAGCGGCTGCCCGGCCTTCTCGATCCGCCGCCCGTCAGAGGTCACCTCACCCGCGAGAATGGCCGCGCGGGCACGTTCACGCGACGCGAAAAGCCCGCGCTCAACGAGTTCGACGTCTGCCCGACGTCCTGCCATCTTCGCGCTCCTCGCTTCCAGTGCGGACATCCAGGAGCCTGCCGAGGATGGCGCCGCGCACTCCCTCCGGCGTGAGTCCAACCTCGGCAAGCAGCTTCTTCATGGCTCCGTGCGTGACGAAACAGTCGGGCACGGCCAGGCGCAAAACGGGCGTATCGAGGCCCAGATCGGCCAACGCCTCAAGCACTGCCGCGCCCAGCCCGCCGAGGCCCGTGTTCTCTTCAACCGTCACGATGAGTGAATGCTTCGCTGCCCACACCACCATCTCAAGATCAAGCGGCTTAAGCCACCGCACGTTAACCACACTCACCGACACGCCGTCTGCCGCCAGGAGTTCGGCCGCACGCTCGGCCACCCCGACCATGCGACCAATGCCGAGAATCGCCGCGTCGCTTCCCTCGCGACGTATCTCGGCACGGCCAGCCTCGAGTACCACGGGCTCAGCGGGCAGCGGTACACCCTCGCCCGCCCCTCGCGGATAGCGTATAGCCACCGGACCATCGGCTTTGAGCGCCGTATGGAGCATGTTCGTAAGCTCGGCCTCATTCGCGGGTGCCATGATGCTCAGTCCCGGCACGGCGCGCAAGTAGGTCAAGTCGAAGACACCGTGATGCGTGGGACCGTCTTCACCGACCAGACCGGCGCGATCGAGACAGAACACGACGTGCAGGCCTTGCAGCGCGACGTCCATGATGACCTGGTCGTACGCGCGTTGCATGAACGTTGAGTAGATCGCGACGACCGGTATCCGGCCGCCGGATGCGAGCCCGGCAGCCAGGCCGACAGCGTGTTGCTCGGCGATCCCCACATCGAAGAAGCGATCCGGGAACCGCTCGGCGAATTCAGTGAGTCCGGTTCCCGAGGGCATCGCGGCCGTGATCGCGACGATGCGGTCGTCGGCTTCGCCTTCGGAAACAAGCGCGGTGCCGAACGCTTCGGTGTAGGACATGGGTCGGTCCGAGACGTTCACCTTGCCGCTTTCGATCGAGAACGGGCTGATACCATGGAACGTGTCAGGCCGGTTCTCGGCAGGCAAATAGCCCTTTCCCTTTCGGGTGACGACGTGCACGAGCACCGGGCCGTTCACGTCCTTGGCCAGTCTGATCGCCTGCTCGACCTGGGCGATATCGTGTCCATCGATGGGGCCCACGTATTTCAGGCCGAACTCCTCAAAGAGCATGCCTGGCACCAGCAGTTGCTTCACGGAATCCTTGGCCGCTTCGCCGGCCGCGACCATCGCCGCACCGATCTTCGTGCGGCCGAGCGCCGACTCGACGTCATCGCGCAGTCGCCGGTAACGGCGGTCCAGCCGTACGCGGGCCAGATAGCTCGACAGCGCGCCCACGTTCGCCGAGATCGACATCTCGTTGTCGTTGAGCACCACGATCATGCGCTTCTGTAGATGCCCGAGGTGGTTGAGCGCCTCGAACGCCATACCGCCAGTGAGCGCTCCATCACCGATGACGGCGACGATCGTCTCTGTCCCCCGTACCGCATCGCGCGCACACGCCATGCCGAGCGCGACCGAGATCGATGTGGAGGCATGACCGGTGTCGTGCACGTCGTAGGGACTCTCGGTGCGCTTCGGGAAGCCGCACAGACCGCCGTATGTTCTGAGCGTCGAGAAGCGCTCCCGGCGGCCGGTAATGAGCTTGTGGACGTACGACTGATGCCCGACATCCCAAACGATCTTGTCCTCGGGACAGTCGAGCGCCCGATGAAGACCGAGTGTGAGTTCGACCACGCCGAGGTTCGGCGCGAGGTGTCCACCTGTTTCGGAGACGGTGGCGATGAGTTCGGTCCTGATCTCGCTCGCCAACTGCTCGAGCTGCGTGTCGTCAAGACCCTTGAGGTCGGCCGGTGAGTCTATGAGATCGAGAATGCGCTCGGCGCACACAGGGGATTCCTTCTTCTGCCGTACAGATAGGTGCTCGACGCGGTTGCAACACCCGTGACCAGAATCGTACCACTACCACTGCTGAAGGCCGTACGCGGTCACCGGGTCGTAGGATGCAGACACGCTACGCGTCGACGTCGACTTCTTGTGCGTCTGTCGACATCTCGTTGGAGGCGGCGCGATCGGCATCCAACGTCTCGACGGTTGCCGTCGCCCCAAGGTCGGTGTGGTCCACAAGCTCGGTGCAGATGTTCGCAAGCCGGACGCCTTCTTCAAGCAGGTCCAGGCTCTTCTCCAGCGATGTGTCCTTCTTCCGCGCGAGCGTGGCGATCTCCTCAAGGCGGATCTTTGCCTGCTCGAACGTATACTTCTCGTCGGCCACTACTCCTCCGTAATCTCAACCGGCGCGATCGGCTCGCCGGTTTGGTGCTCGGCGATCCTGCCGAGAACGCCGTTCACGAACTTCGACGAGTCGGAACCGCCGTAGACCTTCGCCATCTCTACCGCTTCGTTGATGGCAACAGAGTCCGGGATCTCGTTTTGGTATTCGATCTCGTAGACCGCCAGGCGCAAGATGTTCCTGTCTACGATCGGCATGCGGGAAATCGTCCAGTGCTCCGAGATAGACTCGATCTGAGCGTCGATGCCGGCAAGGTTCTGCTCGGCCCCAAGTGCGAGCACACGACAATACTCCGACGGCTCCCCGTCCTCATTGCTGTACGACTTCGTCTCAAGGATCTCGGCGACGGCATCGCCGGTGATCTCGCGCTGATACAGGATCTGCAGTGCCTGGCGGCGCGCACGCGTACGCTCAAGCATCAGAGCGTTCCATGCCGTGGAGGCACCGTCATTGCTCCGGGAAGACGATAGTGTCGATGAAGACATCGACGGCCGAGACCTGCTGGCCTGTTTGCGCGAGCAGGGCATCGCTTACGGCACGCTGAACGTCAGTCGCCACCGTGCGCATCGGGATGCCGTACTTCACAGCCAGATGAAGCTGTACCGCCAACGTCCCGTCCTCGCGCACCGCGACGACGATCCCGCGGCCAGGGCTCTTCTGAACAAGTCCCGCTACACCCCGTGTGAGCACGCTCTCCACGCCCTCGGCCTGCTCGGCAGCGAGCGTCGCGATGGTCTCGAGCACACCGGGAACCACGCCAAGCCCCTCAAGCATGATCTCGTCACTCATGTGCTCGCCTCCTTCTCGGCCGCCGGAACGCCCGTCACAAACGCTCGCACGTCCTCGGTCGTCGCGTATCGCTCGACGAAGTCAGTATAGACCTCCCCGCGCTGGAAGTGCTCCTCCTCAACGACGTACTGATGGAACGGGAGCGTCGTGGGAATGCCCACGATAATGAACTCGTCAAGCGCCCGCCGAGCGCGTGCCACCGCTTCGCCCCGGGTCTCTCCCCAGACGATAAGCTTCGCGAGCAGCGAGTCGTAATTGGGCGGCACGGTATAGCCCGAGTACATGTGACTGTCGACCCGCACGCCGAAGCCACCCGGCGGGTTGAACACATCGATCGTGCCGGGGTGCGGGCGAAAGTTGTGAAGGGGATCCTCGGCGTTGATCCGGAACTCGATCGCGTGTCCGTTCAAACGAACGTCTTCTTGTCTGACGTGCTTCATCGGCTCGCCAGATGCGATACGCAGCTGCTCCTGGATGATGTCCACGCCGGTGACCTGCTCGGTGACGGGGTGCTCGACCTGCACGCGCGTGTTCATCTCCATGAAATAGAAGCGCCCGTCGTGGTCCAGCAGGAACTCGACGGTGCCGGCGTTGACATAGTCGACGGCGCGCACAGCTTTCATTGCCGCCTCGCCCATCGCCGCCCTGAGTTCCGGGGTGAGCGCTGGCGAGGGGGCTTCTTCGATCAGCTTCTGATGCCGGCGCTGTACCGAGCAATCGCGCTCATAGAGATAGACAGCGTGGCCGTGGGTATCCGCGAGGACCTGCATTTCCACATGGCGAGGTCGCGCGAGGTACTTCTCGATGTAGACCTGGTCACTCCCGAACGCGGCCGCCGCCTCGGTCTTGGCCGCCGTGAAGTTCGAGTGCAACTCCCGCTCATCGGCGGCGACACGCATGCCTTTGCCGCCGCCGCCAGCCGCCGCCTTGATGAGCACCGGGAACCCGACCTCGCGGGCGAACACGAGCGCCTCCTCCGAGGAGTCGACCGTTCCGACGCTGCCCGGCACGCACGGTACGCCGGCCGCCATCATCGTCTGACGGGCCACAGCCTTGTCGCCCATGCGTTCGATCGCGTCAGCAGACGGCCCGATGAACGTGAGCCCCGAATCGCCGACCGCGCGCGCGAACGCCGCGTTCTCGGCAAGAAACCCGTAACCCGGATGCACGGCCTCGCACCCCGTGATACGTGCGGCCGAGATGATGTTCGGCATGCTCAGATATGATTGGGCGGCCGGGGCTGGACCGATGCACAGAGCCTCATCGGCCATGCGGGCGTGCAACGAATCGCGATCGGCGTCCGAAAAAACGGCGACCGACAGGATTCCCATCTCCTTGCACGCGCGAATGACGCGAAGTGCGATCTCTCCACGGTTCGCGATGAGGATCTTGCTGAACATCGCTTAGGCCACCGGTTCGTAGTAGAACAGCACCGTGCCGTACTCGACCGGCTGCGCGTTCTCGATGGCGATCTCGCGGATGACGCCCGCCTCTTCGGCCACGATCTCGTTCATGAGCTTCATCGCCTCGAGGATGCAGAGTGGTTGCCCCTCTGCGACGATATCGCCGACTTCGACGAAGGGCGGCGCACCTGGAGACGCGGAGCGGTACAGCGTACCGACCATCGGAGCGACCACCGTGCGCCAGGACGCCGGACGGCCGCCTTCTGCGGGCACCGGTGTCCCGGACAGCGTGGCACGCTGGGCAACCGGTGACACCTCTGAGGAGAACTCGGCAGGCTGTATGCCTCCGCCCTTGCGAACGGACACCTTCGTGTCGCCTTCTTCGATGACGATCTCGCTCACGTCGGAGGACTCGAGCAACTTCACGAGTTCTCGGATTTGATTGACATCCACAGAATCTTCCTCCCTGACGGTATTCGCTTCCTCGCCCATGAGGAACACCGCGCGCTCCGCGCCCTGCTGGTGCAGCTCCAGATACGCTCGCGCCTCGTTCGGGAAGAGGGCGTACATGAGCACGTCTTCCTCGCTATGAGCGAGGTCTCCGATCTCGGCGGCCACCTGCTCGTACGTGGTCGTCACGAGCGAACCGGGGCGAACCTCCGGTGCCAATGGCTTGTCGTTGCCGAGAACCTTCGCGACGATCTCGTCATCCATAGGACCAGGCGCCTTGCCATAGTATCCTCGGATGTACTCCTTCATTTCCTGCGGAACGACCGACCAACGCTTACCCGTGAGGACATTGATGACAGCCTGCGTTCCGACGATCTGCGACAGCGGCGTCACGAGCGGCGGATAGCCCACTTCCGCGCGAACCTTCGGTACCTCGGCAAGCACGTCAGGAAGGCGATCGCTCGCCTTCTGCAGCTCCAGCTGGCTGATGAAGTTGCTCATCATACCACCGGGGACCTGGTGACTGAAGACCTCCATCTGCAGCAGCGTGGTGACGCCGCGCTTAAGCTTCTTCTTCTCGCGAACGCCTTCCCAGTAGTGCGCTATCTCGAACAGCAGGTCCAGGTCGAGTCCCGAATCGTACTCAGACTCCTTGAGTGCGGCGACGATCATCTCCACGGCGGGCTGGCTGTTACCGAACGCAAGGGCCACGACTGCCGTATCGATGATGTCGGCGCCCGCCTCCACGCCCTTGAGGTAGTTCATGGGCGCCATACCGCCGATGTAGTGGCAATGCACATGCACGGGCAGGCCGATCTCGTCTTTGAGCGCGCTCACCATCTTCGCCGTCCTGAACGGCGTCAGCATGCCTGCCATGTCCTTGATGCAGATCGTGTCGGCGCCAAGCTCCTTGAGCTCTTGCGCGTACTCCAGATACGTGTCCAGCGTGTGGACGGGGCTCACGGTGTAACTGATCGCGCCCTCGAAGTGACCGCCGCACTCCTTGATCGCCGCAGCAGACACCTCGATGTTGCGGATATCGTTCAGCGCATCGAAGACGCGGAAGACGTCGATGCCGTTGCGACTGCTCGCGTGCACGAACCGGCGGACGATGTCGTCGCTGTAGTGGTGGTAGCCGACGAGGTTCTGACCGCGCAGCAGCATTTGCAGCGGCGTCTTCGGCGCATGGCGCTTGATGATGCGGAGACGGTCCCACGGGTTCTCATCGAGGAATCGCAACGCCGCATCGAAGGTGGCGCCGCCCCAGACTTCGAGCGACCAGTAGCCGACCGAATCCATCTTCGGCAGGATCGGTAGCATATCGGCAAGCGTCATCCTGGTGGCCCAGAGCGACTGGTGGGCGTCGCGCAGCGTGGTATCGGTAATGTGGACCGGACGCATGTACACCATCCCCGGAACGAGCGAGTGGACTGCACGCCGCGAAGTCGTGCTGTTGATCGCAATAGTATACAGGAGGGCGCATACGCTACATAGAGCCGCCGCTAGACGCGAGTCACATACCGTCCGTCTCGCGTGTCGATCTTCACACGCTCGCCAGCGTTGATGAACATCGGCACCTGGACGATAGCGCCCGTCTCGAGCGTGGCCGACTTCGTTCCGCCCTGGACGGTATCGCCTTTGAACCCGGGGTCGGTCTCGGTCACCTCGAGGTCGACGAACATCGGCGGTTCAACGCCGATGTACTCACCGTCGGCGACCATCATCTCCACCTCGTCGTTCTCCCTCAGCCACTTGGCGGTGTCGCCGATGAACTCCGGGGCAAGCTCGATCTGCTCGTAGCTGTCCGAGTCCATAAAGTGGAACGCCGAACCGTCGTTGTACAGGTATTGCATGCGCTTGGTCTCTACGCGAACATCGTCAAGCTTTTCGCCCGCGCGGAACGTGATCTCGACCACGCGGCCGGTCTTGAGTTCTTTGAGCTTCGTGCGGACGAACGCCCCACCCTTGCCGGGTTTAACGTGCTGGAACTCGACGATGATCCACATCTTGCCGTCGTACATGATGCACATGCCGTTCTTGAAGTTACTGGTGGTGACCGCCATGGGATGGACCCCTTCTAGATCTCGATCAGTTCACGAGGAGCGGTGGACAAAACGCGTCCCTCCGTTTCCTCGACCGCTACCAAGTCTTCGATTCTAACACCACCGAACCCGGGGATGTAGACGCCCGGCTCGATCGTCACGACCGCGCCCGTCCTGAGCGAGTCGTGGCTTAGCCTCCCGAGCGTCGGCCGTTCATGGATGTCGAGCCCAACGCCATGACCGAGGCCGTGCGTGAAGTTCTCGCCGAAGCCGCGCGCTTCAAGCACCCGTCGCGCCACACCGTCGACATCCTTGCCTGGGACGCCGGACTTCACAGCGGCCACGCCAGCGCGGTTGGCCTCCAGGACAGCCGAGTAGATATCGCGCTGACGATCGGTGGCCGCTCCGATAACGAGCGTCCTGGTCATGTCCGAGCAGTACCCGGCGATTCGCGCGCCGAAATCGAGCTTGAGGAACTCTCCCGCCCGCATCACGCGGTCGCTTACGCCCGCGTGCGGTTTCGCGGCATTCGGTCCGCTTGCGACGATCGGGCAAAACGCGATGCCGTCCGAGCCGTTCCGCCGCATGAAGAACTCAAGTTCAAGTGCGATCTCCCGCTCGGTCATGCCAGGACCGACCAGTCCGAGCACGTAGTCGAACGCGCGATCCGTCAACCGTGCCGCGGCCTCTATGCGCTCAAGTTCGGCGGGCTCTTTGATCTGCCGCAATTCCTCGACCAGATGGTCCACGATCCGGACGCTTCCAACGAACTGCTCCGAGATGAACTTGAAGCGGCCGTAGGGCATTGAAGCCTCCAGCGCCAGTTCCGTGACGCCGTCTTCGTGCAGCTCGCGACAGGCCTCGATGTACAGCGACTCGGGTGGGACCCTCACCACCCACGGCGTGCCGCTGGCCGATTCCCGGGCCGCCTCGCTATAGCGGTCATCGGTGTAGAAGCGCGCCACCTCAGGCGTCACGAGACACGCGGCGTTGATCATCTCGTCGAAGACGTCGTCAAAGCCGGTCACATAGCGCATGTTCGCCACGCCGGTGAGCAAGACCGCCGCGAT
>JAJFTE010000100.1 GCA_021373175.1 Actinomycetes bacterium | reverse complement strand
CGCGAGGAGATCCTGCAGCGCGTGCTCGTTGAAGCGACCGAGGCGTTCAAGGCCGACTGGGGCTGGCTTGCCGAGCGGGAGAACGGCGCGTGGGTGTTCCGAAACGTGCACGGCTGGCCCACCGAGATGATCGGGCTGTCGTTTCGCGAGGACGAGCTTTCGCTGCCCTCGCTTGCCGCGCGCAGCGCTTCGGTCGAGCACGCGAGCGGGACGCAGAACGCGACAGCCGAGCATCGCCAGCTGATGGAGCGGCATGACATCGGTGCGTTCGTGATGGTTCCCGTGTTGCACCGCGGGCAGACCACCGCCGTGATGGGGTTTTGCTGGGACACGGAGACGCCGTTCACAGCCGCGATGCTTGAGTTGGCCGAGAAGCTTGCGGTGTCGCTCTCGCTCGCCCTGGAAAACGCCCGGCTGTACGACGCCGAGCGGCAGATCACGCGCACGCTCCAGTCAGCGCTTTTTACCGCGCCATCCTCGGCACCCGGGCTGCAGCTGGGGCATCTGTACCACTCGGCGTCGGCAGGCGCGCATGTGGGCGGCGACTTCTACGACATCATCCCGCTGAAGAACGACCGGGTCGGCATGATGGTGGGCGATGTAGCGGGCCGTGGCGTAGAAGTCGCGGGGATCACGACGCTCATCAAGAGCGCTATGCGTGCCGAGGCCATGCGCCTGCCGCTGCCAGGCAGCGTGCTGGGACACGCGAACGAGATCATGCTGCGCGGGGCCCCGGAGGAGTTCGCGACGGCGTTCTTCGGCCTGCTCGACAACATCACCGGCCACTTCTCGTATTGCCTGGCGGGGCATCCTTCGCCGGTTCTGGTGCGCGAGGGTGCCGACCCCGTCCTGCTCGCCAGGCCGCAGATCGTGCTGGGAGCGACCGCCGATGCCCGCTATGACGCGAGCGAGACGACGCTTGATCCCGGCGATTTGCTCGTGCTGTACACCGACGGGCTCACGGAAGCGAAGAATCGGCACGGCGAGCGGTTCGGGACCGAGCGGCTTCTTGAGGGCGTCGCGATGTGTACCGGCGAGCCCGCCGAAGAGGTGCCGGAGTCGCTGTTCCTCTCGGCATTCTCGTTCGCCGAGGGACGGCTCGACGACGACGTGGCGATCATGGCGCTGCGCCGCACGGGGGCGGGTCCAAGCTCGATCGCGCAAGGCCGCCTCGACCTCGCCTGCGCGTGACCCTTTACGCGGGCCCTCCGGGACTCTAGGCTCGTCGAGTACGACGTTGCCTGAGCAAGGAGACGCAAGCGATGCGGTGTCCGGAATGCGGCGCTCCCTACGAGCCTGGTCAAGGCGTGTGTGCCACATGCGGCGAGTCGTTGTCTGCCGCCAGGAGGCACACGGTGGGACCCATCATCGCCATAGCGGGGGGTGTGCTTGCCGTGATCGGCATCGCCGTGGCAGTGGTCGGCCCTCTCGGCACCCCGGTCTCCAGGCTGGCGAAGACCACCGGCCACGCACCGGTACCGACGGCAACGGTCGAGACCTCGCCGGCGGCGGGTTTCGCCACTGCCGAAGACGCGCTCAAGGCAAAGCTGCCCGAGTACGGTCGCGACTGGATCTACACGGTGTCCGAGGAGAGCGGCGCGCGGGTGAGGTTCTGGATCGGGCCTCCCGCGAGCGAATTCGTCGCCGAGGTGACGGTCAGCAAGGGCGCCGACGGCTCGTGGGGCGTCACGGCCGAACGTCGGCTCGACGTCTCCAACGATTCCTCCCCCGGTAGCTCGCAGACCGAGATGTCCTCGGCCGAGGAAGCGGCGGCGATCGTGACCGGCTACCTCAAGGCCGTGATGCAAGACCGCCAAGACGATGCGCGCGCGTTCACCGTGGAGCCATTCGCAGGGGCCGACGCGTCCAACGGCGGATTCAAGAACTTCGCGATCGACGGCTCCACGGAGCAGTCCGACGGTTCGTTCTGGGTGAAGACGACGCAGACCTGGACGCGGGGCACCGAGAAGCGGCAGTACTGGCTGGTGCCCACCGAGGCCGGCTACCGCATCGCTGCCGCGAAGGCGTGGTAGGAGGCGCGAGCGGGCTCTCCGGGAGCGTGTCCGCCTATCGACGCGGGTATATCCTGGAGGCCACCGCGTTCTTTCGCTGGCAGCCGCGACGAACGGAGCGTTCGAATCATGTCCGAGATCATCGCGCCCGGCTCACCGGAAGGCACGCTCTTGCAGCTCCGGGAGGTCGTGAAGGTCTACGACAGCGGTGATGTCCCGTTCACCGCGCTCAAGGGCATCGACCTAGACGTGCACACCGGTGAGTTCGTGGGCATCATCGGCAAATCGGGTAGCGGCAAGACGACGCTCATCAACATGATCACCGGTATCGACCATCCCACCTCGGGGCAGATCATCATCGATGGGACGCCCGTGCATCGCCTCGGCGAGAACGACCTCGCGCGGTGGCGAGGCCGGACGATCGGTGTCGTCTTCCAGTTCTTCCAGCTGCTGCCGACGCTCACCGTGCTCGAGAACATCGTGCTGCCTATGGACTTCTGCCACATGTGGGCGCCGAAAGAACGTGTGGAGCGCGCCATGAACCTGCTCGAGCAGGTGGAGCTGGCGGACCAGGCGAACAAGCTCCCCGCAGCGCTTTCCGGCGGGCAGCAGCAGCGCGCGGCCATAGCGCGCGCGCTTGCCAACGACCCGCCGATCCTTGCGGCCGACGAACCCACCGGCAACCTGGACTCCAAGACCGCCGACGCCGTCTTCAGTCTGTTCGAGCGCCTCGTCGAGCATCATAAGACGATCATCATGGTCACCCACGACAACGACATGGCGAACCGCGTGCGCCGTGCGCTCCATGTGAGCGATGGCGAGATCGTGGAAGAGCGCGTGCATCGACCCAGAGTGGGAGCGTGACGGTGCGTTTCGTCCGCTGGAGAAAGGTCCTTCGTGACCTTGTGAGCCACCGTTTCCGCACGGTGCTTGTGGTGCTTTCGATCGCGACCGGCATCTTCGCCGTTGGCGTGGTGATGGGCGGCCGAGCGATCCTGTTGCGCGAGTTCAATGCTGAGTTCACGGCGTCGGTGCCGCTCAACGCTGACTTCTTCACGATGCCGTTCGGCGACCAGATCGTGCGACGCGCGAGGGCCTATCCGGGCGTGGCCGAGGCGATGGGACGGCACACGGCGACGCTGCGCTACCGATGGCCGGGCTCCGATGCGCCGCGTTCCCTCTTGGTGGTGGCGATCAAGGACTTCCATGACGTCACGGTGCAGCGCATCGTGCCCGAGGACGTTCGGAGCTGGCCACCGAGACGGGACGAGGTGGTGCTGGAGCGCGCGGCGCTCCAGGTGGGCGCGTACAAGATCGGCGACACGCTCGTGGTCGAGACGCGGACGGGGGAGAAGAAGACGCTCACCGTGAGCGGCTTCGCCCACGACATCAACGCGGTGCCCGCGCAGTTCATCGGGGCCGAGACGGGCTATGTCTCGTTCGAGACGCTCCCGGACATCAGTGAGGCCGAGTCATACAATGAGCTGCTCGTGGCGATGAAGGGCACGGATCTCACCCAGCGCGAAGCGTCCCTTCTGGCCGAGGACATCAAGCGTGACGTGCTCGGGAACAACGGGATCGCCGTCCTTGGCGTGTATGTGCCAAAACCAGGGAGCCACTTCCTGGGCGACATCTTCAAGGCGGTGTCGCTCCTGCTGCTGGCGCTCGGGCTGCTGAGCCTGCTTCTTTCGGGATTCCTGGTGGTGAACACGGTATCGGCGCTCATCGCCCAGCAGGTGCGGCAGATCGGCATCATGAAGGCGATCGGGGGCCGGGCGTCCCAGGTGACCTGGATGTACCTTGGGCTCGTGGGAATCTACGGCACGCTCGCCGTGGTGATCGGCGTTCCGTCGGCGGCGTGGGCAGGGAAGCGGTTCATCCAGTATGCGGCCGGCGTCCTCAACTTCCGGGTCTCGTCGTACGTGCCGCCCGACTGGGTCACGGCGCTCGAGGTCGGCGTGGGACTTGTCGTGCCGCTGCTCGCCGCGATCGTGCCGATCCGTTTGGGCACGCGCACATCGGTCGTCCGGGCACTCACGGACACGGGGGTGGACTCGACATCGTTCGGGCACGGCATCGTCGACCGCGCGCTCGGGCTGCTCCGCGGGCTGCCCAGGCCGGTCGCGCTCTCGCTCCGCAACACGTTTCTGCGCAAGGGCCGTCTGCTGCTGACGCTCACGACGCTCTCGCTCGCCTCGGCCGTTGTCATGAGCGTCTTCAGCGTCCAGGCGTCGATCAACCAGACTACCGATGACCTCGACGCGTGGTGGCGGTATGACGCGCAGATCCGCTACCCGCAGCCCACCGCTCAGGCAGCGACCGAGCGGGTGGTGGCCTCAACGCCGGGGGTCACCGGCGTGGAGAGCTGGATCGGCGCCTTAGCGACCCTCGATCGTCCGGATGGCACGACGATGGAGGGGATCGGTCTTTTGGGCGTGCCGTACAATACCACATTCATTGCACCCACCGTGCTCGCCGGGCGTTGGTTGCAGGCGGGCGATACCGACGCGATCGTGGTGAACACCGACGCCAGGCAGGCGGAGGCGACGCTCGATGTGGGGCAGCGCGTGACGCTCGAGATCGGGGGAGAAGCGCGGGTCGTGCGAGTCGTCGGTCTCATAAAGGGGCAGCTCAGCGGACCGGCTCTCTACATGGACCGGGCGGCGCTTGCCCCGCTGCTGCCCCAAGCGGGCATCACGCAGACGCTCGTGAAGATGGCGTCGAGCGATTCGGCGGCGCAGCGCAGCGTGCTCGATGTTGCCGAGAACAGACTCGAGGAGTCCGGCTATCGCGTGGCAAGCACGCGGACGCAGGCGGAACTCCGCGACCAGATCGCAAGCGAGCTGGGGATCCTCGTCGCGTTCCTGGTGATCATGGCGGTGCTGCTCGCGGCGGTGGGAGTGATCGGCTTGACCGGGACGATGACCATCAACGTCATCGAGAGCACGCGGGAGATCGGCGTTATGCGCGCCATCGGCGCCCGTCACGGGTCGATCTACCGGATCTTTATCACCGAGGGACTCGTGGTCGGTCTTATGTCGTGGGCGATCGGCACGGCTGCCGCGTATCCGATGAGCTACGGCCTCACCGCGCTCCTCTCGGGCGCGATCGGGCTCCCGCTGTCGTACCGGTTCTCCTGGACCGGCGTGAGCTCCTGGCTGGGGATCATCGCGGTCATCTCGGTCATGGCCAGCGCTCTGCCCGCGTTCCGCGCGAGTCAGGTGAGCGTTCGCGATGCGATAGCATACGAATGACCGGCAGCGGCTTTGGAGGACTCATGGGAAATGGTACACGCATGTTCGCGAGTGACAACGCATCGGGAGCGCATCCCGATGTAGTCGCGGCGATCGCTCAGGCCAACGTCGGCCACGCGCACGCATACGGCGACGACGAGTGGACTCGGCGTGCGGTCGCCTCGATCAAGCGGCATTTTGGGGAGCACGCGGAGCCGTTCTTCGTCTTCAACGGCACCGGTGCGAACGTGACTGGCCTCTCGGCAGTGATGCGCACGTACGATGCGGTGATCTGCGCCGAAACCGCGCATATCAACACCGACGAGTGCGGCGCGCCGGAGCGATTCACGGGCGGCAAGCTCATCGCCACGCCGACGCCGGACGGCAAGCTCACGCCTGCGTTGGTTGAAGGCGCGCTCGCCGGCAAGGGCGTCGAGCACCATTCGCAGCCGAGGGTCGTCTCGGTCACGCAGGCAACCGAGTGCGGCACGACGTACCGGCCCAAGGAGCTGGCCGCCATCGCAAGCGTCGCGCACGACAACGGCCTCGTACTGCATGTGGACGGCGCACGAATCAGCAACGCCGCGGCGTTTCTTGGCTGCACGCTTGCCGAGATGATCACCGGCGCTGGCGTTGATGTGCTGTCGCTGGGCGGGACGAAGAACGGCCTGATGTTCGGAGAGGCCGTGGTGTTCCTCGACCCGGCGCTTGCGGGCGGGTTCAAGTTCGTGCGCAAGAACGGCGCGCAGCTTGCTTCCAAGATGCGGTTCGTCTCGGCGCAGTTCGAGGCGCTCTTCGGCGGGGACCTATGGCTGCGTAACGCCTCGCACGCCAACGAGATGGCGCGCCGCCTTGCCTCGGCGATGGGCGGGATCGAGGGCATCGAGATCACACAGCCGGTCGAGTCGAACGAGGTCTTCGCGCGCGTGCCTTTCGAACTCATCGAGCCGTTGCAGGCCGTGTCGGGCTTCTATGTGTGGAACGAGCGCACCGGCGAGGTGCGATGGGTTACCTCGTGGGACACGACGAATGAGGACATCGACCGGTTCGCCGAAGCGGCGCACGCTCTCGCGGGGCGGTGAGCCAACGCATCAAGCGTGCTGATGCTTCGTCTAGACTGCCGTCGCAAGTTCGCGGATAGCGGCAACGACCTCCTCGGCGTGACCTTCCACGTGCACCTTTGGCCATACGCGCGCGATGCGACCGTCCGGGCCGATGAGGAACGTGCTGCGTTTCGCGGTGACGCCCAGAACTTCACGCGCCCCGTACGCGTCTATGATGGCCTTGCCGGTGTCCGAGACCATGGGGAACGTGAGCTCGAACTTGTCGATGAAGCGCTGCTGCACCTCGGGCTTGTCGGCACTGACGCCCACGACGAGGGCGTTGAGGGCTTCCAGTTCGCTCTTGTGCGCTTGGAAGTCCTTCGCTTCGTGCGTTCAACCGGGGGTGTTCGCGCGCGGGTAGAAATAGACAACGACCCACGTGCCCAGCTGTGAGGAAAGCTCAAAGGTGCCGTCTCCTGTGATGGCCGCGGAAATGGGCGGCGCCGCCTCGCCGACTGCTGGAATGTGCCGATCAGCCATTGTGTGCTCCTTTCCGAAGATACATGCGGTATCTACCTCTGCTACCATGCTTCTACTCATCGAGAGAGAGAGAACTGCGATGACTGAATGCAAACTGCGGCGTGCGAACGGCATCGAGGGCGTCGCGTGCGACGAGCATGCGTGCGTGTACTGGCGCGTGCTGGAGCACCTCGACCTTGGCGTGGAGCCTGCCGAGGGATGCGCGATCCAGCACTTCGGGCTGCTCGACGGCGGCGACAGCGATCTGGCCGCGTGGCTTCTGAGCGTCAAAGAGCGTGTCGAGCATACGTCGGCCGGCTAGCGGAGCGCGACGGCGATGCGCTACCTCATCGACGGCTACAATGTGACGATGTCCGATCCCGCGACGCGCGCGCTTTCGGCCGAGGAGCAACGTGAGGCGTTGATCGGCAGACTCGCCGTGCGTGGTGCGGCGATGCTGGGCGCGGGGACGGTCACGGTCGTCTTCGACGGGCGGGCCGCCGGCATCGCCACCGTTCGCGGCAGCGTCGAGGTGCGCTTCTCGGGCGACGAGAGCGCCGATGACGTCATCGTGCGGCGTGCTACGCTCGAGCGTGGCGACGTCACGGTGGTGACCGCGGACCGCGAACTCTCGGAGCGGGTGCGGGCCGCCGGTCGCGCGCGGGTGCTGGGTTGCGAGACGCTCTTCGACGCGGTGCGTCCCGCGCGTCACGCGCGCGGCAGGTATCCGGCCGCCTCAGCCGGGCTGCCGAAGGGCGCGAACACGATCACCGAGGAACTGAAGAAGCTCTGGCTCAAAGACGGGGAGTGACATGCTCGGAGTACTTGTGAACGTCGTGGCGATCGTCGTCGGCAGCGCCATCGGCCTGTTCTTCGGCGGTCTCATCAACGAGAAGCTGCGCGAGATCGCGTTTCGCGGCGTGGGCCTCGCGGTGCTCGTGATCGGCGCGTCGATGAGCATCGGCGGTCTCGGGGCGCTGGGCGAATCACGTCTGGGGGAATTCGCGCCGCTCGTGCTCGTGGGCGGACTCGTGGTCGGGGGCCTTCTCGGTGAGGCGATCGGCATCGAGCGCGGGCTGGAGCGCTTCGGTCATTTCCTGCAGGAGAAGACGTACAACATCAAGCTCTTCGCGCCCGGGCCTGCCGAGCAGCCCGGAGCCAAGGGTCACACGATCGTCGAAGGTTTCGTGACGGCGAGCCTCCTGTTCTGCGTTGGCGCCATGACGATCCTTGGCAGCATCCAGAGCGGTCTGGGTGACCCGTCGCTGCTGTACCTGAAGGCGCTTCTGGACGGCATCGCCGCTATCGCGCTCGCCACAAGCTTCGGCGCCGGCGTGGGGCTTTCGATCATCCCGGTGCTGGTCATCCAGGGCGGCATCGCGCTTGGGGCGGGAACCGTGCAGCCGCTCATGACGCCGCCGGTGATTCACGCGCTGCAGGCGGTCGGCGGCGCGCTCATCCTGGCCATCGGCCTCGACCTCACCGACGTGAAGCGCCTGCCGTACGGCGACATGCTGCCGGGCGTGTTCGTCGCCGCACTCATCGCGGCGATCTGGGGCTAGAGCACCTCTCGCCATCCCGCGACGGTGAATGCCGAGGGGCAGATGTCCGAAAGGGCGCAGATCCCGCACGCGGGGCGCTTCGCGGTGCAGACCGCGCGCCCGTGGTCGATGAAGCGATAGTTCACGGCGAACCAATCGTCGCGCGGGATGACCGCCATAAGGTCGCGCTCGACCTTGTCGGGGTCCTTGTCGGCGGAAAGCCCTAAGCGGTGTGCGACGCGCAAGACGTGCGTGTCAACGGCGATGCCCTCCACTTTGCCGTACGCGTTGGCGATCACGATGTTGGCGGTCTTGCGGGCCACGCCGGGCAGTCGCATCAGGTCCTCCATCGTGTCCGGCACGCGCCCGCCGAAGTCGGTCACCAGCATCCGCGCCGTGGCTATGATGAGCCTTGTCTTATTGTGGAAGAAGCCGGTAGGCCGCACGATCTGCTCTACTTCGAGGACGTCTGCTGAGGCAAGCGCCTCCGGCGTGGGGAATCGCTCGAAGAGCACGGGCGTGACCTTGTTGACGCCCACATCCGTGGTCTGTGCCGAGAGGATTACCGCAACCAGGAGCTGGAACGGGCCGGCGAAGTCGAGCGCGATGTGTGCCGTGGGGTAAAGCTCGCCCAGGCGTCGCATGATCTCACGCGCGCGTTGTTGCCGCTCCATGGGGCTCCCTTCGGATCGCTGACGCTTGTGATGGTACCCGAATGCTGACACTGCCATGACAGACTGGTGACGGTACAGTTGCTGGTAAGTTCCGGTTAAGGATGCCGAGGCATACTTGCTTAGGACCTGGCGCGCTGGGGGGCGAGCCGGGTGTGGAGGGACCTCGACGGGCCCTCGGGTGGCCGGGCGCCCCCCGTCGGCAACACCTCGGACATGCAGTACCGAGTACGAGGGGGAACCATGAGATTTACCCGAAGGCTAGCGACAGCCGCTGTCGCACTCGCGCTGCTGGTGCATCCGGCAGCCGCGCTCGCACAAGGCACGGGCGATGACCCGCGACCGACGAAGAACGTCACCACCGCACTCGACGCGCAGGTGGAAGCGCAGTACCAGGCCTGGCTGCGTCGCCAGGGACCGGTGGGCAAGGGGACGCTCTCCGCGCGCCCGACACTCATCGAGGCGCCATACAAGTACTTCTACACGCCGACGCACATGCAGGAGACCAACTACTACTGTGGGCCGGCGACCGTGCAGATCATCGACGACTACTGGGGTACACCGGCGTCTCAGACCACGATCGCGAAGTACCTCGGCACGTACACCACGCACGACACCAACTTCTCGCTCGTGGACAACGCCATCAACTACTTCGCCGGCCAGAACTACGTGTACTACGGACCGTGCGCGTCGACCTCCGATTTCAACTACCGGGTGGCGTACGGACTCGGCACGAGGCTGCACCCGATGGCGACGGACATGAAGATCGACGGCGGCGACATGAACAACTACGTCTACAACCATGCTGGCCACATCGTCCCGATCGAGGCGTTCGACTGGCGGTACTTCACCATCCGCATCAACGACCCGTATGACGAGCACGAGTGGCAGGCGGGTGGCGGCTACACCGGCGGGCACACCACCTACCCGTCGGGGCAGATCGCGAACGCGGTGATGAACCACTTCCGTAAGGCGGTCGTGTACTGAGGTCTTTGCCGGCTGCGGGCCATCCAGGCTCGCAGCCGGTTCCATCGAGGGAGGGGGAACGATGAGGCACCGGTTGAGGGCAGTCATCGCGGGGAGCCTGGTGGTGGCGGTCGCATGTGTTGGCGGGTGCAGTGGGGCGGGTGCGCGACCCGCAGAACCGAAGGTCCAGCGCGCGTCCGCCGAGTCAACGGCGGTCGTCTACCCGGTGGCCGTCACCTCGACAGAGGGGACGGCGCCGGCGCTGACGTACAAGGAGTACCAGGTGCCGGGGTGGGGCGACTTCGAGGGGTACGGTGAGCGGTTCGCGACCATCAAGTACACGCCTCGAGCCGAAGGGCAGCCAACGACGCTCAGCATACTCGACTTCACGACGGCGAAGTGGGCGCGAATCGTCGATTCGGCGGTGAACTTCGAAGACGGCTTCGACATCCTCGGCGTGAGCAGCAACGACCACTGGGTCGCTTGGGAAGAGGTCAAGGGGGACGAGCAGGCAGAACCCTTCGAGGTCCTCTGGAAGCTCTACGCGGCGAAGATCGACGCCGGGTCCATGAAGCTCGGCAAACCGGTGCTCGTCGACGAGTCCGAGGTCTCGATGCACTCGAGGCCCCTCCTCCAAGTGGATGGCGATTTGGTCTACTGGATGACCAACAGCACGCCGAACCGTCGGCAAGAAGGTGTGGTGGATGGGGCTCTCGTCGAGTCTCGCGACCTTGTAAGCGGCGTCACCACCGTGGTGTGTGAGACCACGGCGCACTGGCGCACGATGAGCGTCCAGCAGGGCAAGGTTATCGTCGACGAGATGGGTCGCACCTCCGAGCGCGCCCTGCTGCGCGTCATCGACCCCGCGACCGCGCAGAACGCCTGGTCGCTCGACCTCAGGAACACGGCGAGGCTGTCGCACTTCCCCCAGGTGCACGACGGTGCGCTCGCCTGGACGGTGTACACGTCCGACACGCTCACCTATCCCGACCTTTTCTACCGCGGCACCGACGGCGTGACGCGCGCGGTCCGTCGGGGCACGTCGAATCCCCAACACGTGGGTCGCTACGTCTTCTACACCGGCATCCACGTCGTGCCGAACGGCGTGGGCATGCGCAAGAACCTCACGATGCTCGGCGGGTACGACACTGAGACCAACACGACGTTCACGATCATCGAAGGCGACCCCGAAGACGGAGCCTGGTGGAGGCTGCCGATGGTCTCCCCGTACAGCGAGGACACCTTCGTGGTCTCGAACGACCTGGCTCCATTCGCGGACTCCCCGGAGGCGGCCGCGAAGGCCCCGCTGTGCATCCGACGCTACACCGTTGCCACCAACTGACGCCCCGCGTTGACCATGCCGGTGCGGGGCCGTAGACTTGGGCGACCCCGCACCGGACTCCGGTTGCGGGCTTTCGTGCTGTTCGCCACACCGGAGGTCTCGCGTGCCCTTCTTCTCTTACATCATGACCGCGCTTGAGCGGGAACCGGCGCTCGCGCGGGTACGGAGGCTCCTCGACGACGGTCGCGACGCCACCGTCGCCGCCAACATGCTCGTCCGACCGCCGGTCATCGCCGCGCTCCTTGCTGGGCGCGAACGGCCGGCGCTCGTCGTTGTTTCGGGCGAGGAAGCCTCCGAGCGGTATGCCCGTCTTTTGCGAGCTTACCTGCCAAAGGAACGGGTGCTTCGGCTGCCTTTGCGTGAGGATATGCCGTGGGACATCTCGGCGCCCGACCTTGAGGTCGTCGGTTCCCGTGCCCGCGCGCTGTACTCGCTCGACCGCGGACGTCCGGTGGTGGTCGTGGCGAGCGCACGTGCGCTCACGCGCGTGCTCCCTCCGCAGGGCTCGCATGTCTTCGAGCCGCTTCAGATAGCGGTCGGCAGCACCCTCGACCTGCCGGAGGTCGCCGAGCGTCTCGCGCGAATGGGATACGAGCGAGTGGACAAGGCCACCGATCGCGGGCAGTTCGCGGTGCGCGGCGGCACGCTCGACGTGTTCGCCTCCGACGCGTCGTACCCGGTGCGCGCCGAGTTCTTTGGCGATGACGTGGAGTCGCTCAAGCGCTACGTGCCCACGACCGGTCAGACGATCGGGGATGCGGGTGCCGCGGAGGTCTTCCCATGCCGGGACATCATGCTCGGCACGCGCGCGGCGCAATCCATCCGGCGGACGTTTGAGAAGCAGGCACGAGAGGACGATACGCTGGCCTTCGAACTCGAGCGCGTGGAGGCGGGCATCCACTTCAACGGCGTCGAGCGGTTCTTGCCCTACGTCTACAAATCGGCTGGCGCGGTGCTCGACTACGTGCCGCCCACGGCGATGATCGTGGTCGCTGAGCCGCGCTCGATCTTTGACGATGCCGCGCGGTACCACGACGACGTACTCGCGAAGGCGAAGGCAGCCGGTGCGAGCGCCGAGGGGCTCTTCCTCGGCCCGGCGGCGCTTGACCTCGGATCGCGGCAGCGCCTCACGCTGCTCTCGATGTTGCGTGCCGGCGGCTCCATCGACGCCGAGATCGTGTCGCGCCGCCCCGACGTCGCGGGTGGCGAGGAGGCCTTCACCGGCGGCGTCCGCGCGCTTCTCTCGGCGGGGTACACCGTGATGGTTGCCGCGCGCGACCACCGCTCGCGTCGCCGGGTGCGCGATGCGCTCACGAGCGCGGGGCTCTCGGTGGTCGATCTCGCTGTCGACCCGCACGCGACTCCAGCTCGAGGCGCCGTCATCGTGCTTGAGGCCGAGGTGCCATCCGGCTACGTCATCGCGGGTGCCCGGCTCGCAATCGTGAGCGTGGATGACGTCTACCCCCGAGCCACCACTGGCAGGTCACGCTCGGCGGACGACCCCACGCGACTCACCTTCTCCTATAGCCCGGGCGACTATGTGGTGCACGCGACCCACGGCGTGGCGCTGTTCAGAGACGTCGTCCGTCAAGAGGTGCTCGGCTTCGAGCGGGAGTACCTGATGCTCGAATACGCCAAGGGTGACAGGCTGTACGTCCCCATTGAGCAGCTCGACCGCGTCACCAAGTACGTGGGCCCGGAGGGCGGCACGCCGCGCGTGACGCGCCTGGACACCGCCGACTGGTCTCGCGCAACCATGAGGGCGCGCAAAGCGGCCAAGAAGCTCGCGTTCGACCTCGTCGACCTGTACTCGCGCCGGGCGGCAGTGACCGGCTTCGCCTTCTCGCCCGACACGCCGTGGCAGCGCGAGATGGAGGCGGCGTTCCCGTTCGAGGAAACGCCCGACCAGCTGGTGGCGATCGCGGATGTGAAGGCCGACATGGAGTCGGACTCGCCGATGGACCGGCTGGTCTGTGGCGACGTGGGCTACGGCAAGACCGAGGTCGCGATCCGGGCGGCGTTCAAGGCGACGCAGGACGACAAGCAGGTGATGCTGCTCTGCCCGACGACCATTCTCGCGCAGCAGCACTTCACGACCTTCTCGGACCGCTTCGCCCCGTACCCGATAAAGGTCGAGGTGCTCTCGCGTTTCCGCAGCAAGCAGCAGCAGCTCTCCGCCATCGAGGGCTTCGCGAACGGCACGGTCGACGTCCTCATCGGCACGCACCGGCTCCTCTCGGCGGACGTGTCGCCCAAGGACCTCGGGCTCGTGATCATCGACGAGGAGCAGCGCTTTGGCGTGGAGCATAAGGAGCACATCAAGCACCTGCGCGAGCAGGTGGACGTCCTCACACTCACCGCGACGCCTATCCCGCGCACGCTGCAGATGTCGCTTTCGGGGGTGCGGGACTTCAGCATCATCGAAACGGCGCCGCCAAACCGCTTCCCCGTGAAGGTGCACGTGGGCGAGTACGATCCCGACGTGGTCTCCGGCGCCGTCAGGCGCGAGTTGGAGCGTGGCGGTCAGGTCTACTACATCTCCAACCGTGTGAAGAGCATCGACGACACCGTGGAGCGCGTGCGAAAAGCAGTTCCGGAGGCGCGCATCGGCGTGGGGCATGGCCAAATGTCCGAGAGCCAGCTCGAACGCGTCATGGAGAGCTTCGCGGCGGGCGAGATCGACGTGCTCGTTGCCACGACCATCGTGGAGTCCGGCATCGACAACCCGCACTCCAACACGCTCATCATCGAGGACTCGCAGCGCCTGGGCCTGGCGCAGCTCTACCAGCTCAAGGGCCGCGTCGGCCGCTCGCACGTTCGCGCGTACGCGTACTTCCTCTTCCCGCGCACCGTGAGCCTCACCGACCAGGCGTACGAGCGCCTCGCCGCGGTGCAGGACAACGCCGTGCTTGGCAGCGGCATCAAGATCGCCATGCGCGACTTGGAGATCCGCGGCGCGGGCAGTCTTCTCGGCGCCGAGCAGAGCGGGAACGTGAGCGCCGTTGGTTTCGACCTGTACGCGCAAATGCTGCGCGAGGCGGTGGCCGAGACACGCGGCGAGCCGATCGTCGCGTTCCCGGAGATCAAGGTCGACCTGCCGGTGAGCGCGTTCATCCCGGAGGAGTACATCGCCGACGTGGACGAGCGCGTGCGCGTGTACCGCCGGCTGGCCGGCGCGCTCACCCCCGAGGCGGTGGAAGCGGTCGCCGCCGAGATGGCCGAGACCGCCGGCGCGCCGCCGCTTCCGGCCCGCGAGCTTGTGGCGGTCGCCCGCATCCGGGCGCTCGCCGGCGACATCGGCGCGACGTCGGTCTCGCTCGTGCGCAAGCGCGTTCGCGTGCAGCCGGTGGAGTTCACAGCCGAGGAGCGCGGGCGTGTCTCGGCACAGGGTGCGATCTTCGAGACGCGTGGTAACGCGGTGCTCTTCCCGCAGAGTTATGAAGAGTCCGCGACGGATGCAGCGCTCCGCGCGCTCGGTGTTATACTCTCGGCAGTCCGAGAACCGTCCGGCGCCTAAGCGTCGCGTTCGTTGGTCCGTTCGAGTGGTCCGTCGCGGAAGTGCGACTGCCACGCCTAAGGAGGAATCGCGTGAAGAAGATGACCCGCATCGCGGCGGCACTGCTCGCCGTCGCCGTTATCGCCTCGCTGGCGGGTTGCGGCACCACGTACGTCGCGAAGGTCAACGGCGTGGGGATCACGAAGACCGAGTTTGAAGGGCTTGCCGAGGCAGCCCAGAAGCAAGACTCGACGGTCGCCTCGGCCACTGCGGGCAGCCCCGAGTTGCTCACGTTCCGGCGCAAGGTGCTCGACAGCATGATTGAGAACGAGTTCGTGCGCCAGGACGCCAAGAAGCAGGGTGTCACGGTCGCGGACAAGGACGTGCAGGCGCAGCTGACACAGATCAAGTCAGGCTTCGCGGACGACGCCACCTTCAACGACGCCCTCAAGTCCGCAGGTATGACGGTTGAGCAGCTGACGTCCAGCATCAAGGACCAGCTTACCTATCAGGCGCTCTACGACAAGGTCGCCCCGGCGCCGAAGGTCACCGACGCCCAGATCCAGACGTACTACGACGCCAACAAGGCGACGTTCCAGAAGGCCGCGCAGGCACAGCTGTCGCACATCCTCATCTCGGTGACGGCCACCGCTACGCCAGAGCAGGCTGCGAAGGCGAAAGCCACAGCCGAGTCGGTCCTCAAGCAGCTTCAGGGCGGCGCGGACTTCGCCACGTTGGCCAAGAAGTACTCCGAGGATCCGGGCTCCAAGGACGCCGGCGGCGATCTCGGCTGGTCGACGACCGACTCGTACGTGGCCGAGTTCAAAGCCGCTGCCGACAAGCTCAAGAAGGGCCAGATGAGCGGCCTGGTCAAGACCAGCTTCGGCTACCACATCATCCTGAAGGTGGATGAGAAGCCCGCCGCCCAGCAGACGCTGGAAGAGGTCAAGGACACGATCTCGCAGTCCATCGTCCAAGAAGAGCGCGGCAAGGCGTTCAATGCGTATCTGGACAAGCTCAAGAAGGTCGCGAAGATCGAGATCCTGGATAAGACGCTTGCCGCGGTCAAGGTGGACACCACGACCCCGACAAGCGGCAACTAGCATACCGGCTGCGTGGAACACGCGGGGGGCGCCGTGGGTTCGATAGCGATCGTGGGCCTGGAACACAACGTAGGCGGCGCGCTCGATGAGCGCGCCGCCGCGCGTCTTTCGGGCGCCGGGAGCATCGTTGTGGCAACTGAAGACGGCGCGGCCGCCCAGGCGGTCCGCCATCTTGGCCTGTCCGCGTGCACCTACGCCGATATCGGGCTGCCCGCCGACGCTTCGCCCGCGATGATCGTCGAGGCGCTCCTCGGCATTGCCGAGCACGGCGACGTGGCGCTTGCGACCGTGGGGTACCCGTTCCTGCGCGCGGGTGTGGTCTCGGGACTCCTCGCGCGTGCGGGCGACGGGGTAGACATCTTTCCGGCGACATCGCCGCTGCAGGTGCTCGTGCTGGCACTCGATCTGGATCTCACCGCGGATGTGGACATCGTCGACGCGGCGACGCTTGCCTCGGCACGCTTATCGCGCGACACGCACCTGGTGGTGACGGGTATCGGTAACGCGCTCGTGGCGCGCAACGTCGCCCGCCGGCTGCGCGAGTTCTACGCCGCCGAGCACACGGTCGTGACTGCCGGTTGCCTTGAAAGCGGCGGCTTCGACCTGCGGATGCATACGCTCGCTGAGCTTGAGGAGGTGGCGAGCGGGTGCCGCGACACGGCTATCTACGTGGCGCCGTCTCGCATCCCGACGCCGGGCGGCTTCGATGAGCTCGTCCGGATCATCGCGGTGCTGCGCGGCCCCAACGGCTGCCCCTGGGACCGCGAACAGACGCACATCACGCTCGGCAAGCACATGGTGGAAGAGGCGTACGAGGCCGTTCACGCCATCGAGCAGGCGGACCTGCATGAGCTTGCGGACGAGCTTGGCGATGTGCTGCTGCAGGTGGTCTTGCACGCGCAGATCGGCACCGAGGAAGAAGCGTTCACCATCGACGACGTGATCGCCGGCATCATAGCGAAGCTTCGCCGCCGGCACCCGCATATCTTCGGGAATGTGCGCGCGGAGACCGCCGCCGACGTCATGCGCAACTGGGACGAGATCAAGCGCCGGGAGAAGGCCGCGGCCGCACCCGAGGGTGAGACGCCCGGGGTGCTCGCGGGCATCACGCCCACGCTACCCGCACTGATGTACGCGCAAAAGATCTCGCGGCGCGCGGCCGGCGCCGGTTTCGAGTGGGAGAGCATCGATGGCGTGTGGGATAAAGTCGCCGAGGAGATCGACGAGCTCAAGGCGACCGAGCCGGGGAGCCCCGAGGCGGCCGACGAGGTGGGCGACGTGCTGTTCAGCGTGGTGAACGTGGCCCGGCACCTGGGGATCGACAGCGAGGACGCGCTGCGCGGCACGTGCGCGAAGTTCATCCGGCGTTTCCAGGACATGGAGATACAGGCTGCTGAGCGCGGGCTCGTCATAAACGAGATGGACACGGACGCGCTCGAGCAGTTCTGGCTCGAGGCGAAGCGGAAGGAGCGGTCATGAGCTACATCACCGACATCGTCGCGCGCGAGATCCTCGATTCGCGCGGGAACCCGACCGTGGAAGTGGAAGTGGCGCTCGACGACGGCAGCTGGGGCCGTGCCGCCGTGCCGAGCGGTGCCTCGACCGGCGCGTTCGAGGCCGTGGAGCTGCGCGACACCGAGAGCGCCCGTTACCTCGGCAAAGGCGTGCTCACCGCCGTCACGAACGTGAACGAGGTCATCGCACCAGAGATCATGGGGATGGACGCCACCGACCAGCGCGCTCTCGACGCGTTCCTGGCGGACCTCGACGGCACGCCGAACAAGTCCAGCCTTGGCGCGAACGCCATACTCGGCGTGTCGCTGGCCGTGGCGAAGGCCGCCGCCGAGAGCTGCGAGCTCACGCTGTACAGCTACATCGGCGGGGCGAACGCGCACGTGCTGCCGGTGCCGATGATGAACATCATGAACGGCGGCGTGCACGCGGATAACAACGTTGACCTGCAGGAATTCATGATCATGCCGGTGGGCGCGGGCACCTTCGCCGAGGGCCTGCGGATGTGCGCCGAGATCTACCACACGCTCAAGGGCGTGCTCAAGGGTCGCGGCCTGGCGACCGCCGTGGGGGACGAGGGCGGCTTCGCGCCGAACCTGGAGAGCAACGAGGAGGCGCTCCAGGTGATCGTGGCGGCTATCGAAGGGGCCGGCTACACCACAGGAGACCAGGTGCGCATCGCGCTCGACCCGGCGTCGACCGAGTTCTACGACGCCGAGCGCGGCGTGTACGTGCTTTCTGGCGAGGGTCGCGAGCTTTCCTCGGCAGAAATGGTGGCGTATTACGAGGACCTCGTCAGCAGGTACCCCATCATCAGCATCGAAGACGGCATGGCCGAGGATGACTGGGACGGCTGGAAGCTTATGACCGAGCGCCTCGGCGACACCATCCAGCTGGTCGGCGACGACCTGTTCGTAACGAACACCGAGCGTCTTGCGGCCGGCATCGCCGCCGGTACCGCCAACAGCATCCTCATCAAGCTCAACCAGATCGGCACGCTCACCGAGACGCTCGAGGCGATAGAGATGGCGCACCGGGCCGGCTACACGACGGTGATCTCGCACCGCTCCGGCGAGACAGAGGACACCACGCTCGCCGACCTGGCCGTGGCGGTGAACGCCGGACAGATCAAGACCGGCGCGCCGGCGAGAAGCGATCGCGTGGCGAAGTACAACCAGCTGCTGCGGATCGAAGAGGAGCTGGGAGAGAGCGCCACGTATCCGGGCATGAGCGCATTCGGACGCGTGCGGGGATAGGCGCGGGAGACATGCGAGTGACGAAGGGGCGCCCGGGTGGGCACCCCTCCGCGTGCGGGGGAGGACGCGACTGGAGAGAACAGCCGCAGCTGTCCCGCTATTCGGTTCGCAGTGCCTCCACCGGGTCCTTCTCGGCCGCGATCCGTGCCGGAATGGCACCGCCGACGAGGGTGAGGGCCACACTGATCGTCACAAGGCCAACGGCGTACCAGACGGGCAACTGCGCCACATCCACCAGATCGGTCAGGTTCTTGATGATCGCGTTCATGGGGATGGTGAGCGGATAGGCGATAGCCATGCCCATGAGGCCAGAAGCCATGCCGATGATAAAGGTCTCCGCGGTGAACACGCGGGTGATGTCCTTCTTCCGCGCGCCCAGGGCGCGAAGGACACCAATCTCCTTTGTGCGCTCCAGTACAGAGATGTACGTGATGATGCCGATCATGATCAGCGACACCACCAAGGAGATGGCCGCAAACGCGATGAGCACGAGCGTGATGCCGTCCATGATGCCGCCGGACATCTCGGTGATGGAGCTGGCAAGGTCGGTGTAGACGATCGTGTCCGCCTCGGGACGCCCCACGTTGTACTTGTTCAGGTACGCCAGAACGGCGTCTTTGGACTCGAAGTCGGTGGGGTAGAGGAACACCATGAACGGCAGGCTGTCTCCTCCAAGATACGCGAGCATCGTACGCTTGGTGGCCTCATCGATCGGCTCCAGGGTCATCACGTTGTAGTCTGACGCCCGCTGTGCCTTCACGATGGCGGAATCCGCTGCGTTGTCGCAGATGCGCTGCACCAGCTTGTCGCTATAGGCGACGCCGTTGCCGACGAGGCCCCTCAAGACGTCGCGCTTGAGGCGCAGGATGCCGCTGATCTTGAGCGTGGTGCTGGCCTTCGCGTCGTACATCTTGGCGTAGCCGGTGCCGGGGGCGAAGGTACCCATCTTGGTCTGGACGTAGTAGTCGTCGTTGTCGATGAGCTTAAGCTCGGTGCCCACGATGTCGTTGAAGGGGATGCTCTTCACATCCTTGGTATCGAATCCAAGGTTCTGCAGGACCTTATAGGTCGCACGGTTCTGATTATCGAGCACCAGCACCAGGTCGGTGTCAGCCTTCGGGTATGCCCCTGCAAGCAGGTCGTAGTTCGCTTCCAGGTAAGGCGTGGACTCGCTGTCCAGGGTCTCGGGATAGGAGGCAAGCCCCAGGCCGTTCATGCTCGAAAGGCTTGCCATGTCGAGCGAGACGGACTGCATGTTGCTCATGTCGCTCGTCGTACCTATCGCGATCGCCGCGGGTGTGACCGTGCCGTCGGTTCGGCGCAGCAGGTTCATCCCCGTCATGCGCAGGTAGCCGACGCTGTTACAGATCTTCGGGTCCACGGCCTGCACGTATTTGATGTACTCGTCGGTGATCACGTTGACGTGCGAGATAGTTTCCTCGGCTGGGTCATAGAGTGTGACCGCTTGAGCGTTGGACACCTGCCGGTTCTCGGGCAGGGTCGATGACACCTCGCCACGCACCTGGGCCATGGTCGCCGAGTCCAGCTTCATGGAGGTAGGCGAGACGATGATGGGGAATTCGGAGAGCGCGTCGTTCTGGAAGCCGTCGACCTGCTGCCGAAAGCCGGTTGAGAGACTGAGAATAAGGGCGATGCCGATGATGCCCATGCTGGAGGCGAAGGCGGTGAGCGCGGTTCGCCACTTCTTGGTGGCGATGTTCCTGCCGGAAAGCTTGAGCGCCGTGAGGAAGCTCATGCCGGTCTGCTTCAGCTGATAGTCGGCCTCTTGTCCACCGGACTCGCGGGGGTTGCTGTCGGACACCACCCGGCCGTCGAGGAACTGTACGATGCGATCGGTGTACTGCTCGGCTAGCTCGGGGTTGTGGGTCACCATGATGACCAGCTTGTCGGCGGCGATCTCTTTGATGAGATCAAGGACCTGCGCGCTTGTGGCAGTGTCCAACGCGCCGGTGGGCTCATCGGCAAGGATGATGTCAGGGTCGTTCGTGAGCGCGCGGGCGATCGCGACGCGCTGCATCTGCCCGCCGGAGAGCTGGTTCGGCTTCTTATGTATGTGATCTTTAAGCCCCACCCGCTCGAGCGCTTCGATCGCCTTCGCATGCCTGACCGATGCGGGTACACCGCTTAAGGTCATCGCCATCTCCACGTTGTCGACCACGCTTAGATGGTTGATGAGGTTGTAGGTCTGGAAGATGAAGCCGACGCTGTTGTTGCGGTAGGCGTCCCATTCCCAGTCCTGGAAGTCTTTCGTCGACTTGCCGTTGATGATGAGATCGCCGCTGTCGTACTTGTCCAGACCGCCGATGACGTTGAGGAACGTGGTCTTGCCGGAGCCGCTGGGGCCGAGAATGGCGACGAATTCGCTCTTTGGGAAGTCCAGGGTGACATCGTTCAAGGCGACTTGCGTGAAATCGCCGGCGGTGTAGCTTTTGGTGATGTTCTTGACTTGAAGCATGCTTCAGGTTCCCTTCTGATTCTGCGCGGATTTCGGCGACGGGTCTTGCGCCGGGATTTCGACCTGAGACAGTGTAGCGCGAATCGCGAAGAGAAGGGGAGGGAGGGACATGCATCGCAATGACCGCAATGACCTTCGGCTGCTGGTGATCGGTCATGTCGATCGGGAGGAGGTCGATGCGGTGCTCCGGGACCCGATGCCTGGCGGCTCGGGCCTCATCGAGCAGATGCTCGAGCGTTTCTCCGACGTGCTTGCCGCTGCTGCTGTCGCCATTGTCGCCGAAACGCTGGCTGTGCTCAGCGCGACAGTCAGGGGCGGTGCTGAGCAGATATCCCCTCGGCAGCAGTGAGTCAGAATCGGTGATCGACTGACCGGCCAAGCGTCTCTCACCCCGCTCATCGCCGCCCTCCTCGAACCTCTTGTGAGATTGGACCGGGGAAGCTATCCGCCACTACGAGCACAGAGTGGCTCATCTGCCGGGCCGCGCCTTGAACTGACACGGAAAAAGACCAGAGATTGTAACAAGGCTTACGGAAAGTCTGTTGCGCGGTAGTAACAATAGTTGTAAAGTTTCTCGAGTACCAATGGTGCCGTAGAACGGCATCGGAGAATCCGAGAAAGGGGTTCAACATGGGCGCACTAGAAGGCAAGGTCGCAATCGTCACCGGGGCGGGGTCAGGTATCGGACGCGCGATATCGCTGCGCTTCGCGAAAGAGGGTGCCAAGGTCGCTGCAGTTGATTACATGGCCGCTACCGCCGAGGAGACCGTCAGCATGCTCAAGGCTGCCGGTGGCGAGGGCATGAGCGTCGCCTGTGACGTTTCGAAGACTGCCGACGTCGACCGCATGGTCACCGCCGTAGCCGACGCGTATGGCAAGATCGACGTCCTGTGCAACAACGCGGGTGTTTTCGACGGGTTCACTCCCACCCTCGATACCGATGACGCGCTGTGGGACCGCGTGATCGGCATCAACCTGAAGGGCGTCTTCCTTGTCGCTCGCCGGGTCATTCCGGAGATGCTCAAGAACGGCAAGGGCTCCATCGTCAACACGGCGTCCATCGCCGGGCTCGTCGCCAACGGCGGCGGCGTGGCCTACACCGCGTCCAAGCACGGCGTCGTTGGCGTTACGCGCCAGCTTGCTGCCGAGTTCTCGGGCCAGGGGCTTCGCATCAACGCGTTCTGTCCGGGTGGCATTCTCACCGGCATGACCAAGGACCTGGCGGCCGATGAGGCCACAGACGCGCTCATCAAGAGCGGTCAGCTCATGCCTCGCTGGGGCAAGCCGGAAGAGATGGCCGCCGCGGCGCTCTTCCTTGCTTCCGACGAGTCCAGTTTCTCGACCGGTTCGCTGCTTGTTGTAGACGGCGGCTGGACGACTCGCTAAGCCTGGAAATGCAGTAAGGTTCGGCCTTTCGAGGCCGATTGATACGCAGTGGGGCTGGAAGCCGAGCGCTTCCAGCCTTGCGGCGTACCTTATGGGTAAAGGTTCAGCGTGTGCTCTGATCGGATATGAGTCTGAAGAGGGGTGAGAAGTTGGGTGCATCGCAGAATCTGATGTTTGTTCTTGGCCTGCTCACGGCCACGCTCGGCTTCATCGGCTTGGTGATCGGAATGGGTGGCCTCCTTGCGCCCAAGCGACCATCCACCGCCAAGAACCTGCCGTACGAGTGTGGCATGGAACAGGCCGGCGAGCCGCACGCGAACTACAACGTACGGTTCTCCACCATCGCGTTGCTGTTCGTGCTCTTCGACGCCGAATCGATCCTGCTCTTCGCAATCGCTACCCGGTTGCGGGGATCCCTCACCGGGCTGATCGAGGGTGGCGCTTTCGCCGCGTTCCTCGCGTTCGGTCTGTTCTACGCATGGAAGAAGGGAGCGCTGCAGTGGCGATAATCGACGACCTCGGCCAGACGCTTGAGAAGATGCCCGGGGGCAGTGTCATCCTCACTTCGTTCGACGCACTGCTCGACTGGAGCCGGGGTCACTCGCTGTGGTCCCAGCCTATGGGCACAGCGTGTTGCGCGATGGAACTCATCGCATCTTCGTTCTCCAAGTTCGACCTCGACCGGCACGGCACGTTTCCCCGAGCCGACCCGCGCTCCGTTGACGTGATGGTCGTTGCCGGGACGATCTCCCGAAAGATGGCACCCGCAGTCCTGCGCGTCTGGGAGCAGATGGCCGAGCCGCGCTGGTGCATCGCAATGGGCAACTGCACGGTTTCGGGCGGGATCTTCCATTACGACACGTATGCAGTCATGCCCGGCGTGGACTCGTTCCTTCCGGTGGACGTCTATATCGCCGGCTGCCCCCCACGCCCGGAGGCCCTTCAGGATGCGATCCTGCAGCTGCGTGACAAGATTCGCAACGAGTCAGTCGCCGGGGGGCGCACCTACGAGCACAAGCTCCTCCTGCCCACGTCCTCGCCCCGCGTTGCTATTGAGGATCGAGGTGAAAGCGCGTGAAAGCCGAGGATCTGAGCGAACGGCTCCTGAAAGAGTTTCCGGATCTGGCCTCGTCGTTCTCGATTGACAAGGGAGAGGCCGTTGTGACGGTGTCCTCCGATGTCGTGCATGACACCATCGAGAGGCTGAAGGGATTCGGCTTCAATCAGTTTGAAATGGTTACCGCGGTGGACCGCGGCGAGAACCTGGAAGTGGTCTACATCCTTCACTCTCTCGGAATGAAGGTCGTCATCTGGGTGAGGACGTTCGTGCCAAGAGATGCCGCATGGGTGGCGTCGATGGTGGATCTCTATACGGCCGCCGATTGGCTCGAGCGTGAGGTCTACGATCTGTTCGGCATCGAGTTCAGGGGTCATCCCGACCTGCGGCGGATCATGATGCCGTTTGATTTCGAGGGGTCGCCGCTTCGCAAAGACTACGTCGACGAGAACATCATCCCTCGTCCCGACTACATCTAGGAGGTGTGACGAATGACGAATGACGCACAGGGCACTGCCGCCGAGATCGTAAGCGACGGTCCTTCCGTCCGCGAGATGGTGGTCAACGTCGGGCCGTCGCACCCCTCCACTCACGGGGTGTGTCGCATCATCACGCACCTCGATGGTGAGGTCGTGACGGAGGCCGATCTGGTCATCGGCTATCTTCACCGGGGCATCGAGAAGATCGCCGAGAACCGCACGTACCTCCAGGTCGTGCCGCTCACTGACCGTCTGGATTACGTGGGTTCCATGTACAACAACTGGGCGTACTCCCGCGCGGTTGAAAAGCTCATGGGCATCACAGTGCCCGAGCGCGCCGAGTATCTGCGCGTGATCACCTGCGAGCTGCAGCGGGTTGCGAGCCACATGATGGCAGTGGGATCCGCCGGCAACGACGCGGGCGCCACGTCGTTCTTCGTGCTGGCGTTCTGGATCCGGGAGCAGGTCGTCGATCTGCTTGCCCGCCTCTCGGGCTCTCGGCTCACCTACAACTACGTGCGTCCCGGCGGTGTGTCGTTTGACATTCCCGAGGACGGCTGGGTCGAGGATCTTCGCGCGTTGTGTAAGAAGACACCCGCGGCGCTTGAGGAGCTCGACCGGCTCTTCTTCGGCAACGTGATCGCCAAGGACCGCACCAAGGGCATCGGCGTTCTATCAGCTGAAGACGCGATCGCCGCCGGTGTGACAGGGCCGAGTCTCCGCGCAAGCGGTGTCGACTTCGACCTGCGTCGTGACGAGCCGTACTCGGTCTACGACAGGTTCAGCTTCGATGTTGTGGTGGGCGAGAGCGGAGACTCCTTTGAGCGCTCGCGCTGCCGGCTGCTTGAGTGTTACGAGTCGCTTCGCATCATCGAGCAGGCGCTCGACCAAATGGAGCCGGGACGCACGACGGCCCCATCGATCCCGCGCCTCATCGCACCGCCTGCGGGCGAAGTGTACGAGCGAATAGAGTCCGCACGTGGCACGCTTGGCGTGTACCTGGTCTCTGACGGGAGCGTTCGTCCCTGGAGGATGAAAGTCCGTTCTCCCGCCTTCACGAACCTGTCGGTGGTAGGAACGTTGGCCGTCGGCCACACGATCTCTGATCTCGTGATCATCGTCGGGTCATTCGACCCCGTCTTTGGGGAGGTGGACCGATGACCGGCTACTGGGGTGGCGTTGTCTGGGGCCTCGGTGCGGGCGTTCTTGTCGGGATCTCCACGATCTTGGGCGTCTGGGGCGAGCGGAAAGTCGCCGGCCACATCCAGAAGCGTTACGGGCCGAACACGGCGCCGGTCTTCGGCATCTTCCAGCTCGTGTACGACCTGCTCAAGCTGCTCACCAAAGAGGACATCCATCCTAAGCAGGCGCGGCGGGGCCTGTTCAACATCGCCCCGCTCTTCATGACCACGCCGATCATCTCCTCGTTGGTGATAATCCCGTTCGCCGCCGGCTGGGCACCGCTCGATACGTCGATCGGCATCCTGTTCTTCCTCGCGGTCCCCTCGATCTCCGTGCTCGGCGTTCTTTTCGCTGGCTGGTCGCAGCGCAACACGTACGCATCGCTCGGCGGACTCCGGGGCGCGGCGCAGATGATCTCTTACGAGGTCCCGCGATCGCTTTCGGTCCTCGCTGTCGTGATGCTCGCCGGCACCATGCAGCCAGTGACGCTGATGGGCGAATGGAGGATCTGGTGGCTGCCGGTCACGCTGATCGCGTTCGTGGTGTACTTCATCGCATCGATCGCCGAGCTCAACCGCGGGCCGTTCGACCTGGCCGAGTGTGACTCCGAGCTCGTTGGCGGCTACTTCACCGACTACAGCGGCATTCGCTGGGCCATGTTCATGATGTCCGAGTATGGCGGCATGACCGCAGCCGCGCTCTTCGGCTCGGTGGTCTTCCTCGGCGGCACGTGGCCGCTTTCCGGCGTGCTGGGTGTGCTGGTGCTGCTCGTCAAGACCGTCCTGCTTGTTATCGCGTTCATGTGGGCGAAGTGGACCTTCCCCCGCATGCGTCCGGATCAGCTCATGGCTACCTCTTGGAAGGTGCTTACACCCATGGCACTGGTGCAGATCGTGATCGTTGGGGTGGTGATCGCATGGCTGTAGATGACGTCGACACACCGGAGATCGACACCGGAGAATCGTCCGAGCCGAAGGTGACGCAGGGTACCGTTTCGGCGGCTACCACCGATCAAGCGGGCGTCGCGGGTTTCGTCGGCGCGTGGAAGTCGCTGGCTACCGGCCTTGGCATCACCGCAAAGCATGCATTCACTAAGCCCGTTACTATCCAATACCCGCGCGAGAAGGCACCGATGCCCGAGCGCTGGCGCGGTGCTCCTCGTCTCGTGAGCGCTATGGGCACCACAGAGGTTCCGCTCATGGAGGCGTCTTCGCTCGAGTACAACGGGCTCATCGCCGACGCGTATGCGACGGACCACCTGGCGCCGTGCCAGGGCAACTGTCCGGCCAACGTGGATGCGCGTGGCCAGAACTATCACGCCGCCGAGGGCCGGTGGGTCGAGGCGTACCAGCTGGTCCGCGAGCGCAACATCATGCCCGGGACGCTCGGTCGCATCTGTCACCACCCGTGCGAGACGGCGTGCAAGCGCAACTTCTACGACGAGCCTATCGCGATCCGGCCGCTGCACCGGGTGGCTTACGAGCAGTGGAACCCGGTGAAGGCCCAGTACGTGAAGCCGCTGCCCAAGACGCGGGGCAAGAAGGTCGCCATCATCGGTTCGGGTCCCTCTGGCCTGGCCGCCGCGTACGATCTCGTCAAGCTCGGCTACGAGGTCAAGATCTTCGAGAAGGAAGACAAACCGGGTGGGGCGCTCTACTACGGCATCCCGGCGTACCGCCTGCCGCGTGACATCCTTCACGGCGAGATCGACGACCTTGTCACGATGGGTGTCGAGATCCAATGCAGTACGAAGATCGGCGTGGACATCTCTCCCGAGCAACTCATGGCCGATTACGACGCGATCATCATCGCTGCCGGCCTGCAGATCAGCCGCTTCCCCGGGGTGAAAGGCCAGGACGCGATCGGCGTGCGGGGAGCCCTCGACTTCCTTAAGGACTCGAACTATAGGGGCGAAGCGGGCGTGCGCGGTCAGAACGTTCTCGTGATCGGAGGCGGCAACGTGGCCGTCGACGCGGCTCGGTGCGCTCTGCGAGTGGGCGCCAAGACGGTCTACATGGCCTCGCTCGAGTCGGATGAGCAGCTCCCGGCGCACCCGTGGGAAGTCGAAGAGGCACTCGACGAGGGCGTTGTGATGATGTGCGGCAACGGCCCGAACGAAGTGCTGGTGGACGAGAGCAACCACGTGAGGGGCATGCGCCTTCAGACGTGCCTGTCTGTCTTCGACGAGACCGGCCGGTTCAATCCTACGTTCGGCGATGATTTCACGGAACTGAGCGTGCAATCGGTGGTGATGGCGATCGGCCAGGGTTCTGACCTCAAAGACATCGTCGCCGGAACGGGCCTTGAGCTCGACCAGCGGGGCAACCTCCCTTCCGACCGTTCGGTGTTCACGACGGCCGTGCCGAAGATCTTCGCCTCGGGCGAGTGCGTGACCGGACCGGGCAGCGCCATCGCTTCGATAGCGACCGGCCACGAAGCTGCAACGTCGGTCCACCGCTTCTTGTCCGGCGAGAGCGTGAGCGATGACCGTGTCGCCCGCACGCTGCTTGCCTACGACAAATACGCTCCCGCGAACCTCGATCACGTAGAACCTTCACGGCTGCGTGCCGTGATGCCGTTCTCCGATCCGGACGAGCGGTCGAAGGACTTCCGGAACGTGGAGTTGGGGCTTACCGTCGAAGAGGGTCTCGCGGAGGGTGCTCGCTGCCTACGCTGTGAGACGAACATCTGTGTGGGATGCACCTTCTGCGCTCGGACGTGTCCCGATTACTGCATCACCGTTGAGCGCCGGGACGATCCTGGCGACCGGATGGTCACCAAGTACGATCTCGACCTTTCCAAGTGCTGCTTCTGTGGTCTGTGCGCCGAGCAATGCCCAACGGGTGCGCTTCAGATGTCGGGTCAATACGAGCTCTCGTTCTATAACAGGGACCTCACGCTCTTCGACAAGGGCGAGATGCTCCGTGATGTCAGCGGCACCAGAGCAACGGGCGCCGACGCCGCAGCCGACCATGCCTCGAAGGGGGAGACCACATGAGCACAGTGCTCTTCTATCTCCTCGCCGCCGTAGCGATCACCGGCGCCATCGTCGTGATCTCCACGCGCGACGTCATGCGCCTTGTGCTCGGCCTTGGCGCGTTCCTGCTCTCGGTGGCTGGTTACTACCTCTTCTACGGGGCAACGTTTCTGGCCATCGCCGAGATCTTCATCTACGTTGGCGGCGTGCTTGTCTTGGTCGTCGTCGCCATCATGACCGTCCACCGTTCGGTGGAATCCGAACCGGTTCTGAGCAACCGGAATACCTTCGGCGCCGCCGTGGTGGCTCTCGCGCTCTTCGGCCTGCTCGTCTTCGGGCTCTCGGGCGTCGTTGCCCCGGGTACCGCGTCCGTTGCGGGCGCGGGGATTCCCGCCGTGGGCGACATGCTCCTCGGCGCACTACTGCCGCACTTCGAGATCGTCGGTGGCCTGCTGCTTGCGGGCCTCGTGGCGGTTCTCGCGATCACAGGGGGTGAGCGGTAATGAGCATCCTTGTCGTATGCGCGGCGCTATTCTCCCTGGGCGTGTACGGTATTCTGGTACGTCGCGACATCGTGGGTGTTCTGGCGAGCATCGAAGTCATGCTCGGTGCGGCGACCGTGCAGCTCATCGGACTCTCCATGAGTTCTGGAGTCGCCGATCCAGCGCTGACCGAGGCGATCGGGCTCGTGCTTCTCGTGCTTGTGGCGGCGGAAGCCGCCATCGGTCTTGGCCTGCTGGTCACCGTGGCACGGCACAGCGACCGCAGTCGTGTCGATGAACTGACGGAGGTGGAGGGCTGATGGGCGTCTGGTTCGATGCACCCTGGATCGCCGTAGCGCTTCCCCTGGGGCTTGCGCTCGTGGTGGGCGCAGGCGGCTCGCGGCTGGCGCCGTTCATGCGCTGGTTGGCCATGCTAGGGCCGCTCGCGGTTCTCGGCACGGGTATAGCTCACCTTGGCGCTGCAGGCTCTGGCGGGGTCACGGCGCCGTTCGTGAGCGCCACGACAGCGGCAGGCTCGCTAACTTGGATCAGCGTGGGTGATTTCGCACTCAAGATCGGCTACGCCGTGGACGGCCTCACCGCCGTGATGCTGGTGGTCGTGGGGTTCGTAGCCCTTATGGTCATGGTGTTCTCGGTGGGGTACATGGCTGACGATCCCGGCCAGGCGCGCTATTTCGCGCTCCTGTCACTGTTCACGGCCTCCATGACGGGCCTGGTGATCGCCGACGGGCTCGTCGGGCTCTTCGTATTCTGGGAGCTCGTGGGCGCATGCAGCTATCTGTTGATCGGTTTCTGGTTCAACAAGCCATCAGCTGCGGCAGCCGCGATGAAGGCGTTCATCGTCACCCGCATCGGCGACGTAGGACTGTTCGTGGCGCTCGCCATCCTGTGGGGTACCACCGGTGAGACCAGCTACGCCGGCATCATCGCCGCGCTCCCGCAGCTCTCCGGGGGCCTGGTCACGGCAGTGGCTATCCTGCTCTTCATCGGCGCGGCCGGTAAGTCCGCGCAGTTCCCGCTCCATATATGGCTGCCGGACGCGATGGAAGGTCCCACGCCGGTCTCGGCACTCATCCACGCCGCCACCATGGTCGCCGCGGGTGTGTTCCTTGTGGCGCGCATGTGGCCGGTCTTCGCGGCCTCTCCGGCGGCGCTTACCGTGGTGCTGGTGATCGGCACGTTCACGGCTCTTGCCTCGGCAACGATCGCCGTGGGCCAGAACGACATCAAGAAGGTGCTCGCGTATTCCACGATCAGCCAGCTCGGCTTCATGTTCGCCGCGCTCGGTGCCGGTGCGTGGCGCGCCGCCATCTTCTACCTCGCGGCGCACGCGTCGTTCAAGGCGCTCCTCTTCCTCGGGTCGGGCTCGGTGATCCACGGGTCCGATACCCAGGACATGCGTGAGATGGGCGGTCTTGCCAAGACGATGCCGATCACCGCGTTCACCTGGATCGTGGGTGCCGCGGCGCTTGCCGGGGTACCGCTGTTCTCGGGATTCTTCGCGAAAGACGAAGTCCTCCATGGCGTCATGCTGGCCTCTCCGGTGGCCTTCGTGGCGCTGGTGATCGCCGCGGCGTTCACCGCGTTTTACATCACGCGAGCCACGGTGCTCACGTTCTTCGGCTCGTACCGTGGGTCCAACCACCCGCACGAAGGTGGTCCGGTGATGTGGCTGCCGCTGGTGGCCCTTGCCATACCGGCCGCAGGGCTGGGCTTTGCGGCCAGCGGCATCGCCACAACGCTTGGCGGCGAGCACGAAGCGCTGTCAATGACCGTGGCTGCGATCTCCACAACGGTGGCTCTCATTGGCATCGTGGTCGGGGTTCTTCTGTACCGGCGCGGTCCGGCTGCCGATACGTCGCTTGAGGGCTCCCTCGGCGGCCTATGGCGCGCTTCACGCGCCGGGTACTACGCCGATGCGGCTGCCGGGCGCTTTATCGTTGCACCGGTGACCGCCGCCGCGCAGGGCCTGTACGCCTTCTTCGACCGTGCGGTGTTCGACGGGATCGTCGAAGGTTCGGCTGTTGTCTCCCGGAAGCTCGGCGCCTGGTTCGCCCGGCTCCAGACGGGTGACGGTCAGCGTTATGCGGTGCTCATGGGACTTGGTGCGGTCGTGCTTGTCGCTCTGGCGATCTCGCCCGGGGCGCTTGAAACCATACTCGGATGGTTGGGGAGGTGACGGGCGTGTTAACCGCTGTGATTCTCACTCCGCTGCTCGGCAGCTTGATCGTCGCGCTGCTCGGGCGGCTTTCTGCTAAGGTCGCGCGCGTTCTCGCGCTTCTCGCTTCACTCGCTTCCTTCGGCGTTGTCATCGCCGCCGTTGCTACCTCATCGGGCAGCCAGGCGGCATCGGGCGCGGCCCAGTGGTGGATGCTCACCATGGACGGGATCGCTGCCCCGCTGCTGCTGCTCACCGGCTTCCTTGGCGTGATCGCGGTGCTCGCCGCACGAAGCGAGACACGTTCGCCCGCCGCGCACTATGCCTTGCTGCTCGCGGTGCAGGCGAGCGTGTCCGGCGTGTTCCTCGCCGGCAACCTGGTGCTCTTCTATGCGTTCTGGGAAGCGGTGCTCATCCCGATGTACTTCATCATCGGGATCTGGGGTGCCGAGAACCGGCGCCATGCCGCGATGAAGTTCTTCATCTACACCTTTGCCGGCAGCGCGCTCATGCTTGTGGGACTCATCATCGCTATGTTCCAGGGCAACGCCTTCGCTATGGGGGATTTGTTGTCGACTCCTCTGTCCGTCGGCTTGCAGGGACCGGTCTTCTGGTTGCTCTCCATCGGTTTTCTGATGAAGCTCCCGGTCGTGGGCCTGCACACGTGGCAGCCGGACGCCTACACGCAGGCACCCACCTCCGGCTCGATCCTGCTCTCGGGTGTGCTTGCAAAGATGGGCGCGTATGCGCTTCTGCGTATCGCGATCCCGATCGCGCCGGCCGCCTACGACGCCGCGCGGCCTGTGCTTGTCGCGCTCGGCATCATCGGCATCATCTACGGCGCGCTCGTAGCGCTAGCGCAAAGCGATCTCAAGCGCTTGATCGCGTACTCGTCGATCGCGCACATGGGCTTCGTCGTGCTGGCCATCGGCATCGGCACGCCGCTCGCGCTGGGCGCGGCCATGCTCGTGATGATCAGCCACGGCCTTGTCGCGGGCATGCTCTTCCTGCTTGCAGGTCAGCTGTACGAGCGCACGGGCACCTACGAGATGTCGCGCCTTGGCGGCTTCGGCAAGGTGCTGCCGGCCTGGGCGACCGCCTTCACCTTTGCGGCGCTGGCGAGCCTCGGCCTTCCGGGGCTTTCGGGCTTCCCCGGTGAGCTTGCGGCCGTGCTCGAATCGTGGGGCTCCATCGGCTGGTGGACGGCGCTTGCCGCACTCGGCGTGGTCTTCTCCGCGGCCTACAACCTCACGGCGGTTCGGCGCGTCAATCACGGTCCGGTGGCCGAGGAGTTCGCCGGCATCGCGGATCTCGGTCTTGCCGAGTGGCTGGCCGTCGCTCCGCTTGCCGTGGGCATCGTGGTCGTCGGTGTGTGGCCGCAGTTCGTGACAGGGATGGCCGAGCCGGCTCTGAGGGCACTGGCTGCTGTGACAGGAGGTGCGCTGTGAGCCTGTGGCTCTCACTTTCCCCCATTCTGTTGGCGTCTGCGGGCGCGATACTCGGCCTTGCGTTCGACGCGTTCGACCGCCGCGGGCTCGCCATCGGCGTTGTCTCGGCAGGCCTGCTGGCAGCTGGTGTCGTGAGCGGTTGGCTGGCGATCGTCTACAGCCCGACGCTGATAAACGTGACGAACATGGCTGTTGGCAGGGGATACTCCGCAATCTCAGCGGTCGTGTTCCTTATCGCGGCCATCACGCTCGTCGGTGGCAGCAAGGTCCTTGCGGATGCTTCCACGGGCGGGCAGGTGGCGGTGCTCACGGCACTGTTGGCCGCGGCGTCCTCGCTCATGGCCTCAACGCTGGACCTCCTCATCGTGATCATCGCGCTTGAGGCCATCGCGATGATCAGCTATGCGCTCGTATCCGCACGTCGGCAGCGTCGCTCCGACGAGGCGGCGATGAAGTACTTCATCCAGGGTGCTGTGGCTACCGGATTCGCACTCTACGCGCTGTCGATCATCTTCGGTTTGTTCAGCGGGAGCGTCTTCCTGCCCGAGATCGCCAAGAGCCTCACCGGCGCGGGACGTCCGGCGTTGGTGGCTATGGCGCTCTTGATGGGGATGTACGCGTTCAAGCTGAGCGCGTTCCCGTTCCACTCGTGGGCGCCCGATGCCTACGAGACAGCGACGCCATCGGTCACCGCGTTCATGGGCACGGCGCCCAAGCTGGCGATCCTTGCATCGCTCATGCTCGTCTTCCCGATGATCGGTTTTTCGGCCGAGGAGTTCGCGACGTCCGGGTTCTTCTTGTTCGCTCTGCTTGCGACGGCGTCGATCGTCTTCGGTAACTTCACCGGCCTGAAGCAGACCTCGTTCACACGCATGCTCGCATACTCGGGCATCGCGCAGGTGGGCTACGCGCTCGTGGGCGCGGCAGCGGCTTTCCTTCTTCCGCAGCGCACTGGCTTCGCCGTTCTCGTGGCGGGGCTCGCCTACGCGGTGGCCGCAGCCGGTGCCTTCATGGGCGCGCAGGCGGTCCGCTCGGCAATGCCAACATGGGATGGCACGGTAGCTGGTCTGGCGGGGGTCGGCCGTAAGCGGCCCGCCCTCTCGGCAGCACTTACTGTGATGATGCTGTCGCTTACGGGCATTCCGCTGACCGCCGGATTCTGGGGAAAGTTCCTGGCCTTCGGCGACGCGGCGACCGCAGGGCACGCCTGGCTTGCCGCGGTAGGTCTGCTCGGGTCCGTGGTGTCGTTCGGATACTATGGCGGGGTGATCAGGTCCATGTATCTTGAGGAGCCGAGTGTGGTTGAAACGGACAGCGCGCCGGCAGGGGCCACGCCGGACATGAAGGCCGAATGGGCCACCATCGTTCTGGCTGTGTGTGTGCTCGCCATCGGCGTCCTGCCGTTCTTCTACGGGCTCTCGTTCTTGAGTTCGGTGCTGGCGCTCTTCTAGGATCCCGGCTTCGTTTGCGTGGCTGTCGACCGGATGCCCGGGCGGAATCTGCTCCGCGCGGGCATCCGTGCGCCGGTGGCGAGGCGCGCGTCGTATCATGGCTGCATGACCACGTCTGCTACTCACCTACGTGCGCTCCTCGCCGATCGTAACGTGGTGCTCGGCCCGATGGCCGGCATCACCGAGTCGCCGTTCCGCGCGATCTGCAAGCGCATGGGCGCGGGCCTCACGTTCACCGGGATGGTGAGCGCGACGGGCCTGCACTTCAACCCGGATTCGCGCGTCTCCCGCGCGCTGCTCACCTTCGCGCCCGAGGAGACGCCGTGCGGCGTGCAGCTCTTTGGCGCGGACCCGGCCGTCATGGCCGAGGAGGCCGCCCGGATCGTTGAGCGCTATGGGGATGACGTCGCGCTCATCGACATCAACATGGGCTGCCCGGTGACGAAGGTCGTTGCCAAAGGCGAGGGAAGCGCGCTCATGCGCGAACCGGCCCTTGCGGCCAGGATCGTCTCGCGGGTCGTCTCGGCGGTGAGCGTGCCGGTGAGCGTGAAGTTCCGCAGCGGCTGGGACGCCGGCAGCGTGAACGCGGTCGAGTTCGCGCGCGCGATGGAGGCGGCAGGAGCCGCGGCGCTCACCGTACATGGCCGAACACGCGACCAGTTCTACCACGGCCGTGCCGACCGGGACGTGATAGCCGGCGTGAAGGCCGCTGTGGAGGTGCCGGTGATCGGCAGCGGCGATGTCTTCTCGGCAGACGACGCGCTCGGAATGCTTGAGCGCACCGGCGTCGACGCGGTGATGGTCGCTCGTGGCGCGCAGGGTAATCCCTGGATCTTCGCGCAGGCGCGCGCGCTCATCGACGCAGGCGAGCGCATCGCGCCACCCTCGGCGTTCGAGCGGATCGATGTGGCGCTCGAGCATGCGGCCGCGCTCGTGGCGTTCGCGGGCGAAGAGCGCTTCGCGCGCATGCGCAAGCATGTGGGGTGGTACATCGCGGGCGTCCCGGGGGCAACGCATGTGCGGGCGCGCGTGAACGAGGTCTCCAGCTATGGCGGGCTTGTCGCGCTGCTTGCCGAGTACCGAGCATGGCTTGAGAGCCGATCTGCCGAAGAGGCGACGCTGGGGCGGTAATCGGGTACCATCGGCTGAGCTACTTGAAGGAGGCTGCCGCATGCCCCGCACGAAAATCATCGCGACGATCGGCCCCGCCTGTGACGAACCCGAGACGCTGCGCGCGCTCATCGACGCCGGCGTCTCGGTGGCGCGTCTGAACGCGTCGCACACGTCACGCCGGGACCTGGAGCGGCGCTTCTCGGCCGTGCGCGCCACGGCGCAAGCCGCTCACAAGCATGTGGCTGTCATGCTCGACCTGGGCGGACCGAAGCTGCGGGTCGGTGAGGTCGTTCCCGGCACCGTGCTGGTGGCGGGAGACCGGTTCGAGCTCGTCACGAGCGAGTGCGTGGGCGACAGCCGCCACGCGTGCGTGACGTATCCGCATCTGCAGGCGGACGTGCCCGACGGGGCGCGGCTGCTCATCGACGATGGGCGCATCGAACTCACGGTGACCGGTCGTCGCGACGACGCGCTCGTGACCGAGGTCGGCATCGGCGGGCCGCTCGGCAGCCACAAAGGCGTGAATGTGCCCGGCGTCCGCTTGGGCTTGGATGCCATCACCGAGAAGGACCGCGAGGACCTCGCGTGGGGAATCGGCGTGGGCGTTGATTTCGTCGCGCAGTCGTTCGTCCGTTCCGCCACCGACGTGCTCAGGCTGCGCGCGCTCATGGGCGAGCGCCCGGTGCCGATCGTCGCGAAGATCGAAAAGCACGAGGCAGTGGCCGCCATCGACGAGATCATCGCCGTCGCCGATGCGGTGATGGTCGCTCGTGGCGACCTGGGGGTAGAGACGGCCACAGAGCAGGTCCCCGTCGTCCAGCGGCAGATCGTCGGGGCATGCCGGGCCGCCGGGCGCCCGGTGATCATCGCGACGCAGATGCTCGAATCGATGACCGTCTCCACCAGGCCCACGCGTGCCGAGGCCTCCGATGTGGCCAACGCGATCTTCGACGAGGTCGACGCCGTGATGCTCTCCGGTGAGACGGCCGTGGGCGAGCATCCCGTCGAGGCCGCCGCCACGATGGCGCGCATCGCCACGGTGGCCGAGGCTTCGCTTGCCGATCGGGCGGCTGCGGCACCTACGCCCGGCGGCCGGGATGACGTCACGCGCGCCGTGAGCACGGCGGTCTCTGAGCTGGCGTGGGACCTGGAGCTGGCGGCGATCGTGACCGCCACGCAGTCCGGCGCGACGGCATTCGCGGTGGCGGCGCACCGGCCGCGAACGCCGATCGTCGCCGTGACGCCTGAAGCCGCCGTTGCGCGGCGACTCGCCATCGTATGGGGCGTGACCGCGCTGGTCGTAGAGCAGCACGGCACGATCGACGAGATGCTGGCGTACTCGGTCGCGGCTATCAAAGCCGCGGGGTTCGCGCTCCCGGGTCAGATGGTGGCGCTCACCGGGGGCGTGGCGGTGGGTGTGCCGGGAACGACGAACCTGGTGCAGGTGACACGGGTCTAGGCGGTCGCTGTGGCCGGTGAGTGTCTCTACCTCGACCTGACCCTTAATCTACACGCCGTCGAATTTGTGCTATGATGCCTCGTGGACGTGTGAATACACGTCTCGAATACGGTCGCTTGTGCCTTCACGCAGCACTAAGTTGGAATGATGACAGCAGCGCGAAAGACGCAGAACGGGGCTAAAGCGGGCGCTCGGCGGACCTCCTCGGCGGCGAGGAAGGCTCCGGCACGGGCGTCGCGACGCGCGCCCGCCCCCCGGCGAACCGCGGCTTCGACGCGAAAGCCCGCCGGCCGTACCGTCGTTCGCCGTCCCCGTGCCAGCCATCGCGCGATCGCGGCTATCCTCATCGGCACGCTTGTGCTAGCAGCGTGGACGCTGTATCCCGTGCTCAGGCTGCAGTACCAGCAGCAGCGCGAAAAGGCGTCGCTTGAGCAGGAGTTGGCCGGGCTCAAGGACCGCAATCAGACGCTGCGCGCCCAGGTGGATCGCCTCAAAACGCCGGCAGGTGTCGAGGAGGCCGCGCGCGAAAGCCTCGGCCTGGTGAAGAAGGGCGAGCGGGTGTACATCGTGACCGACGGTGAGACGACGCGGCCGCCCGAGCCCCAGGTGGGCGAGCAGACCCGCAGCATCACGGCATCAGAGACCTCCGTGTGGACCAAAGTGCTCGACGCCGTCTTCGGTTTCCGGTGATGCCCTCCGACGCCGAGACTATCGAGCGTCAGCTGGCTCGTCCGCCGAGAGGCGCCTGGCGCGTGGCGGTCCGCTGCGGCTTCGGCTACCCGTCGGTGATCGCGACGTCCTCGCCCTTGCCGTCAGGCGAGCCGTTCCCGACGCTCTTCTGGCTCACCTGCCCGTACCTTCGCGACAGCGTCGGGCGGCTCGAGTCAGCAGGCGAGGTGGAGGCGTGGGCAGCGCGGCTCGCGGGTGACCCCCCGCGTGCCGAGCGGATGCGCGAGGCGGACGCGGCGTATCGCTCGGCACGCGCGGCTGAGAGCGGCGGCGCGGACGCGTGCGCGAGCGTGGGCATCGCGGGTCAACGCGATCCGCTCGGCACGAAATGCCTGCATGCGCACGTGGCGACCGCGCTAGCGGGTATCGATGACCCCGTTGGCCTGGCGATCCTGGGTGCGATGCGGTGCGAATGCGAGGATGGACGGTGCGGTGTCACGACGACGGAGTGATGTATAGTTACACATCACTGAAGTCAGCATTCGTTCAGCCACCGGTAAGGCGGTGACCGGGGAGCGCGGTGTCCGTGCAGGTGCTCGCGCGCCCGGCTGGAACGTGCGGGGACGCTGGTGTCGGAGGACTTCTTGGCAGTCATGCAGTACGACGGTGTGAGCGCCGTCAACCCATTCTCGGCGGGATTCGATATCGACCGGCTGCTCTCTTCGGAGCGCTGATGCTGCCGACGAAGCGCTACGGCGCCATCGACATCGGTACGGTGACCACGCGGCTGCTCGTGGCCGACGTCGGGCCTGACGGGGTGCGCGAGATCACGCGGCGCTCGGTCATCACGCAACTCGGCGACGGCTGGACGCAGACCGGGCTGCTCTCGGCGGACGGCATCGCGCGGGTGGCCAGCGCCGTCGGCGAGTTCGTGGCCGAGGCGCGCCGCCTCGGCGCGGGTGAGACGTTCGGCATCGCTACCAGCGCTTCGCGCGATGCGGGAAACGGCGACGAGTTCCTCGAGGCGCTTGCGCGTGTCGGACTCAAGCCCGCGATCATCGCCGGCGACACCGAGGCGCGCCTGTCGTTTCTCGGCGCGACGTACGGGCGCCAGGGCGAGGACATCCTGGTGGCCGACGTCGGCGGCGGCTCAAGCGAACTCGTCCTGGGCAGCATCGGAGAAGACGGCGTTACCCGCATCGAGGCCGCGCGCTCCATCGACGTGGGCTCCAAGCGCGTGACTGAGCTGTTCTTGCACGCCGACCCACCGACCCACCGCGAGCTCGATGCGGCGACGGCATATGTGGCCGAGGAGCTGCGGCCCTACTTCGACGGCTTGAGGACGCGGCCGCGCCTGATGGTAGCGGTCGCCGGAACCGCCACGAGCCTGGTCGCGATCGACCTGGCGCTCGATCCGTACGACCCCGCGAGGGTGCACGGGTACCGCCTCGGCGCGCACGCGTTGGCCGACATGCGCGAGATGCTTGCGGGCATGCCGCTTGAGCGGCGGCGCGCGGTGGTGGGCTTGCAGCCGGCGCGTGCGGGCGTGATCGTCGCAGGGGCGCTCATCCTCGAGATGGTGCTGGCGATGGCGGGGCTCGATTCGACGCTCGTGAGCGAGCACGATATCCTCTATGGGATGCTCCTCGACCGCGCGCGTGTGGCAGCTGATGCGGCGGACCCGGACCGGTGAGGCGGCGTATCCGAATTGGCACAGGAGGGGGCCTTAAAAGCCTCTGGCCGAAAGGCTATGTGGGTTCGACTCCCACCGCCGCTACCAGATGATGAACCGCGGCTCAGGCGGACGACCGTTCGTCGGGGTCGCGTGGTGACGTGGCCGTGAGGTCTGCGATACTTGAATGCGCGTGAACGTCGAGGCGGCGGAGAGGAGCAACCGCGTGGCCAGCGATGATGTGGCGCTCCTCTACGAGGCGTTCGTGAGCCAGGACCCGGCGGCGGCGATCCAGGTGGTGGAGCGTGTCCGCTCGTCGGGTGTGCCGCAGCAGCTGCTCTTCGACGTTCTGTACGTCCCCGCGATGTCGCTTCTCGGCAGCGCGTGGGCCGAGGGCGCCATCGACGAGGTCGTCTTCACGCAGGCCTCTGTGGTGGCCGAGCAGATCGGCAGCTTCGTTATGCCGCCGGTCGCTCGCGCCGATACCGGCGTGAGCGTCGTGATCGGCACGATGCATCGCGACCGCCACAGCGTCATGAAGGATATCGTGGCCTCGGCGCTCAAAGAAGCCGGCTATCGCGTGAACGACCTTGGCGTGGACGTGCGCGCCCCCGACTTCCTCGAACGGCTTGATGAGACGGGTTCGCGCATCGTGATCGCATGCGCCGAGATGCTCGCGACCGCCCGAGCCGTGGCCGGCGTGCGCGACCTGCTCGCCGCGGAGAACCGCGACGACGTGGTGCTGCTCGTCTGCGGCGGTCCGTTCGCCGCTGACCCGGGACTCGCCCGCGCGATCGGCGCAAACGGGGTCGTCGCCAGCGCGGAATCCGCCCTCAAGCTGCTCGCACGCGTGCGCGAAGAGCTTCTCGGCGAGGGTGCGGCGTGACGGGCCGGCGCTCATCGCAGCTCCGCGTGGCCGAAGAACTCGCCCGGCGGGGCCGGCTTTCGGCCGCGGTCGCCGCATGCTACGAGGCGCTCGCCATCGACGATCGCGACCCGTTCGTGCACGCGCTTCTCGGCCATCTCATGCTGGAAGGCGACTTCTACGACGAGGCGATCGAGGCCTCCACGCGCTCGATCGAGCTCGACCCCGGCTGCAGTCCGGCGTATCTCGCGCTTGGCCTGGCGTACGATCGGCGCGGCGGCATGTGGGATCAGTCGGTGCTGGTGTGGCACGAGCTTGCCGAGGTGGTCCCGGACCTCGTGACGGCTCACGTGCAGCTTGGCGAGGCGTTCGCGGCGGCCGGGTTCGAACAGGAGGCCGTGGACAGCTGGCGGCGCGCGCTCGAACTCGACCCGAAGCACTCGCGTGCGCAGTACAACCTCGCGATCGCCGCGCTCAAGCGCGAAGGCATGTCCACCGCGCTGCCGACCATCCGTAAAGCCGGCGAGCTCGATCCCAGCCAAGACGAGCTCTTCTTCGCACTCCTCGGCCTGCCCGCGGCAAGGATCGAGTTTGACGCCGCGCAGGTGAAGCCCGAGCGTGGGGCACGCCTCGCCGCCGCCGGGATGCTGCTGCGGCGCGAGGACTTCTTCGCCGCGAGCGATCTGGTGGGGCTGCTTTTGGGCGAGAACCCGGCGGATGCGGATGCGCTCGCGCTGGCGGCGTACGCGTACCTGAAGCAGGAGGCCGCCAACGAGGCGATGGCGTGCGCCCTTCGCGCGCTCACGTACTCGGCCGACTTGCCGATGGCGCTTTACACGCTCGGTGTCGTCTACAGCCGCTTCCCGGGGCTCGCCCGGCATGCGGCGCGCGTCTTCATCGCGCTCGCGAAGGCCGCGCCGCAGCATTCGCTCACCCACGTGCTGCTTGCCGAATCGCTTCTCGGCCTGCAGCGCTACGGGCAGGCGAAGCAGGCGTACCGCGCAGCGGTGCGGCTCGACCCGGCGTGCGTGCGCGCTCGCTTCGGATTGGCGGCCGTGCGCCTCACCGAGGGCGCCTACGCCGAGGCGCAGTGGGAGATCCGCCGCGCCGCCTACTACGACACACGGCGTCAAGGCACCTTCTGGTCGCTGTACGACGCGTACGCGGGGGAGGCGGATGCGTGATGGCCGAGGGGAAAGCGCAGAAGAAGCCGACAGCCAGGAAGCCCGCGGCGGCGTCCGAGCCCGTCGAGTACGCGGTCACGCGCAACCCAGACTTCCCGGTTGGCGTTGACTACTACCCCCTCGATGAGGAGCGCCGTTCGTGGCGCGACTGGTACGACCGCGACGTGGCGTCGGACTTTGCGGCGATGGCGGCCTCTCGCGTGAGCGACGTGCGCGTGTTCGTATCGTGGCGTGCGTTTGAGCCGCAAGTGGGACAGTACGACGAGGACGCGGCCGAACGCCTGGAGCGCATCGTGGAGGCCGCCCGCGCTCACGACCTCAAACTCATCGTGTGCTTCTTCGCCGATGACCGCCTTGCCGAGATGAACGAGGTCCCCTGGGGCAAAGGCCGCGACCCGCGCACCGACGACTACCTCATCCAGCGCGAGATCTCACTCGTACAGCGGGTCGTGAACCGCTATCGGGCCGAGCCGGTCATCAAGGCGTGGGACCTGGGCAACGAAGCGTTCTGCGCGGGATTTACCACCGAGGCAGCGCTTGAGAAGTGGGTGACCGAGCTGCGCGAGGCCGTGCGCGAGGTCGACCCGGACCGGCCGGTCCTGGTCGGCACGGATCCCGAGACGCTCCTGCGCGAGACCGGCGTGGACCCGCGCGGCGCGATCGACCTCACCGAGCGCGCGTGGAGCCACCTCACCGCGCCGTATCGCGCGTACATCGCCGAGGGGCCCGTGACGTCCGGGCCGGCCACGTACACCGACTCGTTCCTGTTGCGCGCCGCGCTCCGCGGCCTGCCGGTCGTGGTCGACGGCGTCGGCGTTCATGCGCTCGACGTCTCGGCAGCCGAGGAGGCGGCGTACGTTCGCACCGCTTTGTACTCGGCGCTCATGAACCGCGCGAGCGGCGTGATGCTCCGGCGCTGGGGCGACCTTGAGACCGAGAAGCGCGAGCCGTACTTCCGCGACCCGTTCGAAGTGCTCGTGGGCGTCGTTGACGTCACCGGTGCTCCCAAGCCCACGCTTGCCGAGGTCAAGCGCTTCGTCGCGGTCGCGGCGCGTCTCGACCCGCGGCGCTACGCGCTCGCGCCCGAGCGCGCGGCGGTCGTCGTCCCCGCCGAGCGGTACGAGCCGCTGCCGTCGCTCGCGGGCCTGTACGACCCGCGAGCGTGCCTGCAGGCGTACATCGCCGCGAAGGAGGCGCACGTGCCGGTGACGGTCGCGCGCGAAGGCGATCCGCTTGGCGGGTATCACGTGCTCTATCTGCCGTCACCCGCCAAGCTCACTCCCTTGATGTGGGCGGACCTGGGCGCGTTCGTTCAGGGCGGCGGCTCTGTCGTGCTCTCCTACGGCGGTGACGACGTCGACCCGGCGCTGCGCGAGATCTTTGGCGTGGAGTTCAACGGCGACGGCGGGCCGCGGCAGGCGTTCTCGTGCCGCATCGCGCAGCCGGGCGTTCTGGGCGACCTTCGCTCGTTCGATGTGCGAATGGAGCTCTCGCACCACGCGCTCATCACACCAAGCGGCGCCACGGTGGTCGCAACCGATGCGACCGGCAGTCCGCTGCTCACCGTCAACCAGTACGGCCAGGGCAAGGCGGTCTTCATCGCCGCGCCGGTGGAGCGCGCGATCGCGCAGAACGACCCGTGGGCGACGCCGACGCCGGTGCGTCATCTTGTGCGCACCGTGTACGGCACGGTCGCGGGCGCGGCGGGCGCGGGCGCGCTGCTCGAATGCGACATGCCGGAAGCCGAGATCGCTCACTTCCTCGGAGAAGATGACGACATCCTGCTCGTCTTGAGTCACAATGCCGAGAAGATGACCGTCACGTTGACGACGCCGCGTACGGTCGCGACCGTGCAAGACGTGCGGGGCGGCGCTCCGGCCGAGGTGGGCGGTAGGACTTTCGGCGTTCCGCTCGGCCCGAACGGTGTCGCGGCACTGCGGGTGAAGTTCGGCTAGCAAGAACCGGGGGCATATCGGCGCATGTACGATACACGCGAGGGGTGCCGGATACGGCTCGCTGCAGCGCCTCGCTAAAGTGCGCCTAGAGGCGTCGAGTTCGGGCAGGGCTTCGTGTTCACCGAGCCGGTTCTGCCGTTTCCGGCCGACGAGGACGTGCTCCCGGACGCGTAGGACTCCGCATGCCGTCATGTTCGCGCTATAATGACTGATATCAGGTCCGCTTATGCGGCTGTCGCCGCTCGTCGTGCCAGGGAGCATCATGGAGCAGGTTCGTCTCACCCAGCTCTCGTCCAAGTCCGGTTGAGCCGCCAAGTGGGGTCCGGGAGACCTCGCCGCCGTGCTCGAACACGTGTCGCCGGGGACTTCCGATGACCTCATGGTGGGTTTCGAGACCTCGGATGACGCCGCGGTCTACCGTCTCGGCGATTCCGCGGTGTTGCTGACGGTCGACTTCTTCACGCCGATGGTGGACGACCCCTACGACTTCGGGCGAATCGCCGCCGCGAACGCGCTCTCCGACATCTACGCCATGGGCGGACGGCCGCTCACGGCGATGAATCTGCTCGCGATGCCCTGCTCGCTGCCGCCAGAGATAGCCGCTCGCGTGCTGCAGGGTGGCGCCGACAAGGTCCGCGAGGCCGACGCCGTGATCGTCGGCGGCCACACGATCGATGACAAAGAACCCAAGTACGGGCTCTCGGTGATGGGCGTCTGCGATCCCGACAGGGTGGTGCGCAACGTCGGTGCGCGCAGGAACGACGTGCTCGTGCTCACGAAGCGGCTGGGCGTGGGCATCCTCAACACCGCGCTCAAGCAGGGACTCGAGACCGAAGGCACGCTTGCCGAGGTCATCGAGAACATGGCCCACCTGAATCGCGCCGCGAGCGAGGCGATGATGGAAGTCGGCGTGAACGCCGCGACGGACATCACGGGCTTCGGGCTTGCCGGTCACGCGCGCGAGATGGCGTTCGGGAGCGGCATGGCCGTTGAGCTGGATCTTACGGCGGTGCCGGTGTGGCGCGACGTGCTGGCCTACTCGGCGGACGGCGTGAAGCCCGGGCGCACGGCCGACGTGCTCTCGTTCCTGGAACCGTGGGTGATGTGGGGTCCCGCCGATGAGGCGTGGCGCGGCGTGCTTGCCGACCCGCAGACGAGCGGCGGGCTCCTCATGGCGGTTGCAGCCGACAAGGCGCGCGCGCTCCTCGACGCGCTCGAAGCGCGAGGGGAGTCCGGCGCGGTCGTCGGCACGGTCGTGGAGGGCAGGGCGGGTCTCATCAGCATCGTCTGAACACGGAGGTACCACGATGGGCACGGTCGTCTTCATCAATTCGGAGCGCATCGGCACCGGCGATGCCGATCTGGGCGCGAGGCTCATGGGATCATTCCTGTACTCGCTTGCGCGCACGCCGATCAAACCCGAGGCGCTCGTGTTCATGAACACCGGCGTACGGCTGACCTGTGAAGGATCGGTTGCCGTGGAGGATCTTGCGCTGCTCGCTGCGGACGGTGTGGCTGTGTACTCCTGCGGCACGTGTCTGGATTGGCTGGGCCTTCGAGAATCGCTTGCGGTGGGCGTGGTCGGCAACATGAACGACTCGGCCGCCATGCTCATGGCCGCGGACGATGTCGTGAGCGTCGGGTAGGGATCGGGGGCGTGCACTTCGCGGACCCGTTCCCGCCCGGGTTCGAGCTTCAAACGGCGATGTCGCGTTAGAATAGCCCCATGGACACGCAATCGCTTCTTCGCGCACTGCCAAAGGTGGACCGGCTTTTAGAGCGCGCTGACATCGCCTCGCTTGCCGGACAGCATCCCCGTAGCGTCATCACCGACGCGGTGCGCGAGACGCTTGACACGCTTCGCGCCGATATCCTCGCCGACACGGTGCACGAGGTCACCGAGGATGCGGTCGCCTCGGCGGTGATCGCGCTCGTGGAGCGCAAGGCCGTGCCCTCGCTGCGACGCGTCATCAACGCCACCGGGATCATCGTGCACACCAACCTCGGCCGATCGCGTCTCGCGCGCGAGGCGGTGGAGGCGGTGACGGCGGTAGCTGGCGCGTACTCGACCCTCGAATACGACGTGGGGACCGGGGAGCGAGGCAGCCGGCACAGCCACGTCGAGGCGCTCATCTGCAAGCTCACCGGCGCCGAGGCCGCGATGGCCGTCAACAACAACGCCGCCGCTGTGATGCTGGGCATCGCGGGGCTCGCGCGGGGCAGGGAAGCGATCGTCAGCCGCGGGCAGCTTGTAGAGATCGGCGGCAGTTTCCGCGTGCCCGATGTCATGCGCGAAAGCGGCGCCACCATGGTAGAGGTGGGCACCACGAACAAGACGCATCTGAGCGACTATGAAGCCGCGATCACGCCCGCCACCGGGCTGCTGCTCAAGGTCCACACCAGCAACTACCGTGTTGTCGGTTTCACCGAGGAGGTCTCGCTTGCGGACCTGGTCGTGCTCGGCGGGCGGCACGGCATCCCGGTCATGGAGGACCAGGGATCGGGCGTGCTCGTCGACGTGCGTGCATGGGGCCTGCCCTACGAGCCCACGGTCGCCGCGTCGATCGCCGCCGGCGTCGACGTGGTCACCTGCAGCGGCGACAAGCTGCTCGGCGGACCGCAGGCGGGCATCATCGCCGGCAAGTGGCATGTGGTTTCCGCGCTTAAGAAGCATCCGCTCGCGCGCGCCGTCCGGCTCGACAAGATGACGCTCGCGGCGCTGGAGGCGACGCTTCGGCTCTACCTCGACGAGGAGCGCGCACAGCGCGAGATCCCCACGCTCGCGATGCTGTCGGCACGCAAGGAAGTGATGGCCGAGCGGGCCGTGCGGCTTGCCGACGCGATCACGGTGGCGTGCGGCGACGCGTATCTCACGGGTACCGCCGAGGACGTCTCGCGCGCCGGCGGCGGCTCCCTGCCGATGGCGGACATCCCGACGGTCGTCGTCGCGGTGGTGCCGCGGCAGATGAGCGTGAGCGAGCTCGAGGCGCGGCTGCGCTGCGGCGAGCCGCCGATCGTGGCGCGCATCAACGCCATGAGCGGCGGGCG
>JAJFTE010000085.1 GCA_021373175.1 Actinomycetes bacterium | reverse complement strand
GGCCTTCATCCCGCACGCGGCGTTGCTGCGTCAGGCTTTCGCCCATTGCGCAAAATTCCCCACTGCTGCCTCCCGTAGGAGTCTGGGCCGTGTCTCAGTCCCAGTGTGGCCGATCAGCCTCTCAGCTCGGCTACCCATCGTTGCCTTGGTGGGCCGTTACCTCACCAACGAGCTAATGGGCCGCGGGGCCATCCTTCTCCGCCGGAGCTTTCCCGGCCGGATCATGCGATCCAGACGGAGTATCCGGTATTAGCACCGGTTTCCCGGAGTTATCCCAGAGAGAAGGGCAGGTTCCCCACGTGTTACTCACCCGTTCGCCGCTCGAATTCCCCCGAAGGGGCTTTCCGCTCGACTTGCATGTGTTAAGCACGCCGCCAGCGTTCATCCTGAGCCAGGATCAAACTCTCCGTTGAAGAGACCACAGGCCGAAACCTGTGTTCTGCGAAGAAATGGACCTGGCAAGGTCCGGTGGATCCACCTGCATCGGTCAAAGGAGTCCGAGCGGTTTGGATCCGAATAGGTCGCACCGGTTTGGTCTGTTGACTGACCCTCTCGGTGTGACGGGATTCATGTGGTCTGCTATGCAGACCCTACTGGCTTCATCACAGTATCCAGTTTTCAAGGTTCAGGCGCAGCGAGGGCATACGTTACTGGTCTTTAACCCTGCTGTCAATCACTTCTTACGACTCAGTTTCGCGATTGGGGTCTCAATATCCCGAGCATCAAAACGCTCCCTTTCGGGAGCGTCGGACGGGCGGGCGGCCGCCGTTCTATGACCGCGATACCTTATCCGATTGCCCTCGCCGAGACTCGACTTTTCAAGTCCGCGCTCCACTCAGTCGCAGAAGCAGCTTGGTTACTCTAGCACCGCACTGAACCAAGCGCAATAGAACTGCTTGGATTACCCAAAGGGAGTGTACCCAGAAGCGACCGGACGGCAACAAGGCTCGCGGCCATTGTTACTTCGCGCGCACGCGAGCGAAGCGGCGCCTTCCAGCCTGCATGACCGACCCATCGACCTCGGACCACGGAATATCGTAGGTTCCTTCGGCCACGGGCTTGCCGTCAAGACGGAGCCCACCGCCGTCGATAAGGCGTCGCGCCTCGGATGATGAGGACGCCAGGCCGATCTCCTTCAGCAGCGTCGGCAAGTGCACCGTGTTGCCGTGCTCCACGAAGAACTCGCTCACGTCCTCCGGAGCCTGATGCTGCTTGAACACACGATCGAACGCCACCTCAGCGGCCACCGCCGCTTCAGGGGAATCGTATAGGGCGACTATCTCGCTCGCCAGCCGGCGTTTGACCAGATTCGGATGCGCCGCGCCGGATATCAGGTCGGCTTCGATGGTGTCGACCTGTTCGACGGAGAGCGTGGTGCACAAACGGAAGTACTTCACGATGAGATCGTCGGGAATCGACATGATCTTGCCGAACTTCTCGGCGGGATCCTCGGTGAGACCCACGTAGTTGCCATAGGACTTGCTCATCTTCTGCACGCCGTCGATGCCCTCCAGGAGCGGCAGCGTGAGGCAGACCTGGGGTTCAATACCCGACTTTTCCATGAGCTCGCGTCCAGCGAGCAGGTTGAAGAGCTGGTCGGTGCCACCGAGCTCGATGTCCGCCTGGACAGCTACGGAATCGTACGCCTGCGCCATCGGATACAAAAGCTCGTGGAGCGATATGCCTTGCCCGGCTGCATAGCGTTTCGCGAAATCGTCGCGCTCGAGGATGCGCGCAACAGTGAAGCGGCCTGCAAGACGCAAGATATCCTCAAAATCGAGCGCGCTGAGCCACTCTGAGTTGCGGCGCAGTTCTGTCTTCGCGGGATCGAGTATCTTGAACGCTTGGCAGATGTACGTCTCCGCGTTCGTGTTGATCTGCTCCATCGAGAGGGGTGGACGTGTGCTGTTGCGGCCCGATGGATCGCCGATAAGCGCCGTGAAGTCGCCGATGATAAGAACCACTGTGTGGCCCAGATCTTGGAACTGCCGAAGCTTGCGCAGCGGCACCGCATGACCGAGGTGCAAGTCGGGCGCGGTAGGATCGACCCCGAGCTTGACACGCAGCGGCCGACCTCGGTCCAGCTTCTTGACGAGGTCCGCCTCCGGCACAAGATCGGCTATCCCACTCTTGATGACGTGCATCTGCTCGTCGGTCGCGCTCACTCTCGGCTCTCCTCGCGTGTGCCCCTCTGGCGCGGCCCGTTGCTGAACCGGCACGCCTCGTAGGGTGGTTGGCCCGGCGTTTGCACGTCATACTAGCACGACGAACGGCCCACTTTCTCCGAGGCGTGCGATGCTCGTGACGGATTGACGGTGCCGTTCGTTGAGGGTTATGGGCAGCCAAGTACGATGTCCGAGAAGAACACCACATGACCGAGCACGACGCACATAGCAAGCGCGACCCGGGCGCGGCACGCGACACTCGTCGCCAGCCCCAGCCGCGCCCTCGTTCGCGCAAGGCTTCCGCGGGCCAGGCTGCGCCGCGGGCGGCACGGACCAGCCGCGGCCAGCGAACACAGGCGCGCAAACCGTCGCCCGCAAGCCGACGGCCAGCTTTTGGGAAGCGACGCTGGCTGCGGCGGGTGCTGTTCGTCTTCGTTCTCGGCGCGGTGATCGCTGCTATCGGTGGCGGCGTCGTGTACGCACAGCTGGCCCGAGAACTGCCAGACCCAGGCGCCCCGCTTAAGGGACGCGACCAGACCACGACCATCCTCGACCGCAACGGGCTCTTGATCGCGAAACTGTTCGCCGATCAGAACCGCACGGACGTCAAGCTGGCGACAGTCCCCGCCCAACTCCGCCAGGCGGTGCTGTCCACCGAAGACCAGCGGTTCTACGAGCACAAGGGTGTCGATCCGCTCGGCATCCTGCGCGCGCTGTGGGTCGATATCCGCAACCCATCCGCGATGCACGGTGGCTCCACGATCACCCAGCAGTATGTGAAGGTCGCGATCGTCACGCCTGAGCGCACGCTCAAACGCAAACTCATGGAAGCGATGCTCGCCTACCGGCTTGAGAAGAACTACACGAAAGACCAGATCCTCGAGCTGTACCTGAACACGATTTACCTCGGCCACGGCGCATACGGCGTGCAGACCGCGTCGCAGACCTACTTCGGCAAGAACGTCCACGACCTCGACCTGGCGGAATGCGCGATGATCGCCGGCGTCATCAAGTCACCTGGCCGCTACTCCCCTTTCCTCGACCCGGAGGCCGCACGGTCGAGGCGGGCGACCGTGCTCGGGCAGATGGTCGACCTCGGCTACATCAAGCAGGCCGACGCGACTGCCGCAAAGGCCGAGAAGTTCGCTCTGGCCGAACCCAAGAAGTTCTCGGAAAAGGCACCCTACTTCGTCGAGTACATCAAGAACGTTCTGACCGAGAAGTACGGCTCGGAAGCCGTGTACCACAGCGGTCTCCGCGTGCGCACGACCCTTGACCTCACGAAGCAATACGCGGCCGAGAGGGCGGTGCGCGATGTGCTCGACCGCGCCGGAGACCCTTCCGCATCGCTCGTTGCGCTCAATCCGAGGACCGGCGAGATCCTGGCGATGGTCGGTGGCCGTGACTTCAAGACGCAACAGTACAACGTGGCCGTCCAGGGTCACCGTCAACCGGGTTCGGCCTTCAAGCCCTTCGTGCTGGTAACGGCGCTTATGAATCACGTCTCCTCCGAGGCGACCTATGCTGCCGGGCCCGCAACGTTCCGCCTCCCCGGCGGACAGACATGGAAGGTCACCGGCGCCGGCGGCGGGCGTACCGGACCGATACGCTTGCGTGAGGCCACGGCGAAGTCGGTTAACGCGGTGTTCGCCGCGGTCATCCTCGACGTGGGTGCGGACAAGGTAGCCGCGACCGCCAAGAAGATGGGCATCGCGACGCCGATCACCGCGGTGCCGGCCATCGCGCTCGGCGGTCTTAAGGAGGGCGTCACGCCGCTTGAGATGACGTCCGCATACGGAACGCTCGCGAACGGAGGCGTGAACATCCCGCCACACGCGATCCTCGAGGTCAAGGACGCGACCGGCAAGGTTCTTGAGACGACCGCCCCGAAGGGCACACAGGCGATTCCTGCCGACGTCGCGTATCTCACGACCGATATCCTCAAAGGCGTCATCAGTGCAGGCACGGGAACGGCGGCGCGTATCGGGCGTCCTGCGGCCGGCAAGACCGGCACCACACAGCAGTACCGTGACGCGTGGTTCTGCGGTTACACGCCAGACCTTGCCGCGTCGGTGTGGGTTGGCTATCCGGACGCGCAAAAGGAGATGCTTTCGATCCACGGCCGAAAGGTCACCGGCGGTGCTTTCCCCGCAGAGATTTGGGCAGCCTTCATGAAGGCTGCCCTCAAGGGCACTCCTTCGACCGAATTCAAGCAACCCAAAGGGCTTGTCTCGGCGAAGATCTGCCTGGAATCCGGCCAGAAGGCGGGCGACTTCTGCACGAAGACGGGCCGAGGGCTCTTTCTCACCACCGACGTTCCGGACACGTGCCAGCTCCATAAGGCGCCGACCCGCCTCACGGTCCCCAATCTTGTCGGCATGACGAAGGAGGCCGCGCTTGCGCTCCTGAAGAAGCTCACCCTACTGTTCGAGGTCGTGGAGAAGGAGTACGCGAACGTCCCTGCAGGTGTCGTCGCCGCCCAGTCCCCAACAAGCGGCAGCACAGCCACGACACAGACCGTCGTGACGGTGACGGTGTCGAAAGGCCCGGCAGCGGACAAGGTGCCCGTGGCGGCGTTCACGATGACCCCCGTGAAGCCGAAGGCGAACGAGAAGGTGCTGTTCGATGCCTCCGGTTCGACCGATGACGGCACCATCGTGAAGTACTCGTGGGAGTTCGGCGACGGCACACCGATAACCCCGGGCATGACAGCGACGCATGCGTTCACCGCTGCCGGTACCTACACGGTCGTCCTGTGGGTCACAGACGACAAGGGCCAGGCGGCCAGCCTGACGCAGACGATTCAGGTCAAGTAACGCTAACGCACGCCCCGAAAGAAGTGCCCGCTCGTGGCCGGCTCGGCGAACGCGACCGAGGGCGGCTCTCCGCCGGAAGCAACCCGTCCGATAGCGGCGACCATAGCCGTGGTGACGGCTGCTGCCTCCGGCGGTGTCTCGTCGGTCATCTCGAGCCTCACCGCCGCCACGCCGGTGCTGGCCACCTCGTCAAGCGCGCGGCTCAGGTCAAGGGTCACCGCGTTGAACACGTGCGACCGTCCCGCAGCATCCGTGCGAACCGGGAACTCGTATCCCTTCTGATCGCGCAGCGTCCACAGGCTGCGGCGCCGCGCGCACGTCGCGCACATTCGCGAACACTCCCCGACCGAGCGAAGGATGCAGTGTTCGCTCACCATAAGCTCGAGGCGTCCGTAGACGAGCGCGCCCACCGGGACCGGCGAGCGCCGGACGACATCCGCGAGTTGCGGCCCGGTGAGCTCCGGCGAAGCCCAGACGCTGCGGGCGCCGAGATCTTCAAGCGCCTTCGCGGACCAGGGGTTCGTGACGTTGAGCGGCCAATCCGCCTCAACGTGCGCGCCTGCAGCTGCCGCCAGCGCCAGCTGCCCGAGCGTCCCGACCGCCACGTCAGCGAGTCCCATCCAACCCTCGAGCGCGGCCATGTCACCGACATGAGCGACTCGCGGAAGCAGCGGGACGACTCCAGCTGGAAGCGTGCGGAACTCGTCTTCGGCGGTCACGCGAAGCAGGGCACGCGAGGCGCCCGCGGCCAGGCACGCCTCGGCTGTTTCAAGATCCCACACGCTCACGATGATCCCGGGTGCCGACACCGATGCCGCGCACGTGAACGCGGGTGGCACAGGATCCACAAGCGAACGACCCTGCCAGGGCTGGAGCCGTCCGGCATCAAGCGCCTCGAGCGCTTCCCGGCGTACCTGATGCAGTGCCGAGAAACTGACGCCGACGCCGTGCTCAAGATCGATGTCCCACGCCTCGACCGCGTAGCCGGTGCCACCGACGCGCCCCACATGCTCGACGACCTCGTCGACGGAGACCGCCTTGGTCCGGGCTGCCTCGACGACAGCGCCCTCGGCGACGCCGGAGACACCGCCGGCGGCCGCTTCGATGCGCAGCGGGTCGCCCACACGCAGCCGCACCGTCATCCGAACCGGCTCGGCCCGGCGATCGATCGCGGCTCCGCCCGAGAACGTGCGACGCGCGGCTTCAAGCATCGCCGCGTTGGCAACACGGAAGACGCGGTCGCCCTTGGCCACCTGGTCTTCGATCTTCAGCCGCACGACAGCGCCTGCCGGGGCACTGGTTGCCCGGCGCTCGGCGACCGTCATCTCGCCTACTCGCTGCGCGCTTCGACCTCGTGCGGTCCAGAACTGGATCGTGTCCCCCGAGTCCACATCGCGCTCAAGCGCGACCTGGGCCCATCCGGGGCCCGCAGCCGCAACGCGGCCGATCGGGACACCCCGGTTGTTCGGGCGGGAGTAGCTCATCATCTCGTTGCCGCTGGTGCCCAACAGATACGCATCGGTGAATCCCCTGCTGAACGCCTCCTCAATGAGCGCCCACTCGCCCGCAGTGACCGCGTACCCGTCGGGGTCGCTCACCGCACGATCGAGCGCAGCACGGTAGACGCCGACGACGATCGCGACGTATTCGGGCGCCTTCATGCGCCCCTCGATCTTAAGCGCCGCTATGCCCGCCTCCACGAGCGCTGGAAGATGCGCGATGCCAGCCACGTCTCGCGGCGACAGCAGGTACCTTCCGGGAGCGGCTACCTCGCC
>JAJFTE010000076.1 GCA_021373175.1 Actinomycetes bacterium | reverse complement strand
CTGCACGGCCCACCACGAAGATCACGCGAATGCGTGGCGCATAGGCCCCCATCGTCTAGCGGCCAAGGACTCCGCCCTTTCAAGGCGGCAACAGGGATTCGAATTCCCTTGGGGGCACCAACAGACTAGCAGCCCGCCTGTTGTGAAACAGGCGGGCTGATCTGCGTAAAGGGACCGTCAGTCTTCGCGCGCACCGTTGGCCGCATGCAGACGATTCGCAAGCCCCATAAGAACGGCGTCCCTCTGGGCGACGCTGTCTCCCGGCGTACCAAGCCATCGGGGATCGAGCTCGGCATGCTGCACCACGAGCTCGTAGAGAGCTGGCGCCGCGACGTAGTGTGCGCTGCGTCCGGCCCCTCTTGCTTCGAGGGCGCCGGATGCGACGAGCTTGCCCAGGTCGTGTGAGGCGGTCACCTCGGAGACATCTGCCATCCCGCGGTAGTAGCGGTTGGTGACCTCGCGCGCGAAGAAGGCGTCGTAGAGCGCATGCGTGGCGCGCTCGTTCAGGCCCATGTCAATCACCGCAACGTCCTGAAGCACCGTCCACAGGGCGCGCTCGGTGGCGTTGCGCAACGAGAGTGCCTCGACCTGGGCGACCTGCGCTTGCACGTGGGCCTCGACAAACGGGGTGACGTCGGTGTCAGGAGTCCACTCCGTTCCGAGACAGTCGAAGGCCGAGTAGTAGTCCTCGAGATGTCGACCCCACCACTCCTCGAGGTTCGTGAACTGAGGCAGTCGGAATCCAGCTCGGTACATCGCAAGCGACGCGACGATCCGGGCGGTTCGGCCGTTGCCATCGGAAAATGGGTGGATGCCCGCGATCGACACGTGCGCGAGCGCCGAGATCACCGGCCCGGGCTCATCCGTTGCCTGAAGCCACGTCGTCAGGTCGTCCACGAGCGATGGCACCTTATCGGCGGGAGGCGGCAGGTAGACCTGCGCGCCGCTCGCCCTGTTGGTGAGCCAGTTCTGGGTCTCCCGGAACCGGCCTGCGCCTTTGGCATGCGAACCACCGAGCACGAGGTGGTGCAGAGAGAGCAGGAGCTCGCTCTGCCACTGGAACGCGCCCGCATCGGCGCGAGCGAGCACAAAGCGCATGGCATCGCGGTAGCCGTCGACCAGATCGATGTCTTCCACGGCGACGCCGGTCGGCCTGTCGCCGGCCAGGATCCTGCGGGCCTCGTCGACGGTGACTGCCACGCCCTCCATGATCGTGGAGGCGGCTATAGCCTCGGCCTCAAGGTCACGTCGCGTCCGGCCAAGCCAGATTCGGGGGAGCGGCCCCTGCGCGTCGAGGCGGGTGCGGAGTTCTTCGATCCGGCGGACGCCTGTGGCAACGGCTTCTGTGGTCTGGTATCGGTACACGCTGCGAGCCTTTCTGGTTGAAACAGAAAACACTAACGCGATTATATGATTAATCACGAAGACCGCAAGTGTGGCTCCATTCTCGTCCCGGATCGGAACGCCCGTGAGCTGCTGCCCGGTTTGTTGCCCAAATACCTGGTGACTGTTGGCACTCGTTAGTACCACTTGGGACTCGTCGCAGCTCTTGAGTACCAACGAGTCCCAGCGAGTCCCAATAGTCGCAAGCACGATCAGGATTCGAGTTCCCTCGAGGGCGCCACAAAAACCGCAGGTCAGAGGCCTGAATGGGTCTGTTGTGTGCTTGACATCGGGCGAAAACTCCGGGCCTTCGGGAAGCACCACAGAGGACAAAACTGCAGCTCAGAGGCCATTTCAGCCTCATCTTGTTGCCCAAGAACCCCTATTGCTGAGGATGCGCCTTCGGCACCGGCTTGTTGCCCGACTTGTTGCTCGATCGCGTGGGCTGCCCGCCGCCCGCAACTTCCTTCAAGATGCGCCAATATACTTGCGTAAAGCAGCGTGGAGCGCTACCTTATGAAAGTGAAATGGCGATTCAAGAGATGACAGCCCCTGAAGATGTCTCGTCGTTCGTCGACCAGCTTCAGGCCACCGGGACCTACACGTTCTCTCACGCGGACGCGCGAGCCGCACTCCCGACGTCTGAGATAGCGGTCGACAACGCCCTGCGTCGGCTCAAGAAGCGTGGCCGCATCGTGACCCCGCGTCGCGGCTTCTACGTGATCGTGCCCACCGAGTACATCACGGCCGGCTCTCCGCCGCCCTCGTGGTTCATCGACGACCTGATGGGCTTTCTCGGCCAGCCCTACTACGTGGGCCTGCTGTCCGCAGCGGCCATCCACGGCGCTTCGCATCAGCAACCGATGACGTTTCAGGTCGTCACCGACCGTCCCACCCGCGAGGGCGTGGCCGGACGCGCGCGCGTCACCTTCCACATGAGTCGTCAGGTGAGGGAGACTCCCGCCACGCGTGTTCAGACGGAGACGGGCACCATGCTCGTGTCCACGCCTGAATCGACGGCATTCGATCTCGTGCGCTTCCCCGCGGCCTGCGGTGGTTGGAGCAATGTCGCCACGGTGCTGCTCGAGCTCGCCGAGAGCCTTGAGCCTGAAGCTCTCGGCGCGGTCGCGCAACTGCGCAAGACCCCCGAGATCCAACGCCTCGGCTACCTGCTGGACAAAGCGGGCCAGCCCCGGCTCGCCGACCCGTTGCTCCGCGTTCTTGGCTCCAGGCGGTATCGACCTGTTGTGCTCGCGTCCGATGCGCTCCGGTCCGGCGATGCGATCAGCCCCTGGCGCGTGATCCCCAATCTGGAAGTGGAGATCGACCAATGATACCCCGGGCCCAGATAACGGCCTGGAGAGCCTCTGCGCCGTGGCCCCAAGACGAGCAGGTCGAGCAGGACCTGGTTCTGTCGAGAGCCCTCACCGCGATCTTCGACCGTCCTTCCTTGCGAGAGGCGCTCGCCTTCCGCGGCGGGACCGCACTGCACAAGCTCCACTTCGACCCTCCGGGGCGCTACTCGGAGGACCTCGATCTCGTGCAGGTCGAGGCCGGTCCGATCGGTCCGGTGCTCGCGGAGTTGCGCGAGGAGCTCGACCCATGGCTGGGCGTTCCGGCGTGGGACCAGCGTGCGGACGGCGTCAAACTGCTCTACCGATTCGAGACCACTACGCTGCCGGTGCAGCGCATGCGGGTTAAGGTGGAGATCAACACCCAGGAGCACTTCAGCGTCGATGGGCTCGAGCACGTGCCGTTCGTCGTGGCGAGTCTGTGGCACTCGGCCGCTGAGTCGGTCACGACGTTCACGCTCGAGGAGCTGCTTGCCACCAAGATGCGAGCGCTCTTCCAGCGGCGCAAGGGCCGCGATCTCTACGACCTGTGGCTCGGGCTCACCACCCTCGATCCCGATGAGGTGCACGTCATCGAGTGTCTCGGCGAGTACCTGGCGCGAACCGGGACCTCGATCTCGCGCGCGGAGTTCGAGGCGAATATGGCAGGCAAGCTGGCATCTCCGGACTTCCGCGCCGACGTGATCCCGCAGCTGCGCGACCCCGCGGGATACGAGGTCGACGTCGCGGCGGCACTCGTGCATGATCGGCTCATCGCTCGCCTTCCTGGAGAGCCGTGGAAGGGTCTCAGCTGAGCCTGAGTGGGGCGCGGTTTCTCCGACCGAAGATGCGGGGGATGTGCCCCGAGTTTGTTGCCCGAGTACATGGTGACTGTTGGTACGCGTTGGTACCTACTGGTACTCGCCGCAGCTCCGCTGTACCAACGAGTCCCAAGTAGTCCCAGTAGTCGCAACCACAATCAGGATTCGGATTCCCTTGGGGGCACCACAAAACCGCAGGTCAGAGGCCTGGATAGCCCGATTTCGGTTGCGAAACCGGGCTACAAATGTCTTTGGGCTGGGAGCGGGTGCGGGGGAAAGCGGCAGCTCAGAGGGGGCGTAGAAGCCTTCATGCGGCCAGGCCAGTCCCTGTTGCCGAGAAGCACCCGCAGTTCCTCAAGAGAATCGGATACAACGGGAGCAAGTAACGGGAGCAAGTACCTGGGCGAGTTCACGCAGAGGGCCGGACGCCTCGGGATCGCCCACTTCTTCAGCTACCCGCACTGCCCGAAGCACAACGCCTTGGTCGAGCGGCCGATCCAGACCGAGATCGAGGAGTTCCACATGCACATCGACGTCTGCTACGACGTAGGGGGGTCCAAGGACCATGTCGTGGCGTGCGGCCACTACTACAAAGAGGTCCGTTCGCACCAAGCGCACGGCCACCTCACGCCGTGGCATATGTACATCACAAGACCGACTCCCCGAGGCCCTGAGGCATGTGTGCGGCGTGTATCTGGACCTGGGTGTACGGGATGTTGTCGACCGGTACATCCCCTTGAACGCGCACGCCGGAGGCCGTACACTCGGCTTACGTTATGCGGGTCTGGGGGGACCCTTTGGGAAAGCGAGCGCTCGTCATAGGCGCCGCCACTGCGGTCGCCGGTTTCGTCTACTTCTCGCTGGGCTGGCTGGAAGCCACTTTCGACATCGAGGCGCTCGGCGAACACCACCTGGCGCGTCTCGGTCTCGGTGCGGTACCCGTTGCCGCCGTCCAGGTTCTCGTGCCTGCGGTCGTCTTCGCGCTGATGGCATACCTGACAACGCTTGCGCTGGACAGGCACCGCAAAACAAGTCCCCCCGCTCGGCAGCGTATGCTCGGCCCGTTCTCGATGGGCGCGATCGCCGGAGCCCTGGCGGCAGGAATCCTCGGCTGGCTCGCGGTCGCCGTCGAAGGCGTGCCAATCGGCATCTTCGGCGCACTCGGCAAACTGCTTTCGGCTGCCGGCTGGGTCGCGAATCATCTCGTGTTCGAGCCGCTCGCCGCACTACTGGTCAGCAGGGAGTCGACCACGTGGGAGGCGTTTGCGCTCATACGGCTCTACGCATCCGCCGCCGTCAGCTGGGTGAGCTGGGGGCTCATCGGCGCTCTGGCGGGGAGGCTGAGAGGGGTCACGGTACATCCGAGGTGAGGGGGCACCATGGTTGGCCGAACGTTCCTTTCGAAGTCCCTGGCGGCAGTCGCTGCCGCCGCCCTGCTGCTCGCGCTACCCGCGACGGCAGGTGGTCTTGACGGCGATCCGCCGATTGCCGGGACTTCGCAGGAGTATCCGGAAGGATCTCTAGGGTCTCTTGCCGCCGGCCTCAATCTGATGGTCGACGCGCCGGCGTCAGTGGCAACGACGGACACGCCCTTCGCCATCGACATCCGCTACGCGAACGGCCTCCCGGAGGCGCAGGACGTCACGCTCGACTTCGTCGAACTGCAATCGGGTGCACAGTATCAACGCATCGACGTCCGCAAGTCACTCCCGTCGGTGTCTGCTGAGCTGGAGGAGTTGCACCGGCTCGACGCGGACCCCGGCGCGGCTCCAGCCAACAGAGGAGCTGCGGCGGACAAGGTTCGAGCGGGAGTCGGTAAGGTCAAGACGAACGCGACACCACGCGAGCTGATGACTGCGTCCGGCGAGACAACCATCACGGTGACGGCGACTGCGCACTTCACAGTCGATGCGGCCCCTGTCGTGGTGACAAGCTCGACTGCGGTGGGCATCGCTGCGTTCGCCGATGCGCCAGTCGGCTGGCTTGCCGGCGACGGTCATGTGCACTCGGAGTACTCTGATGGCTCGGGCACCGTGGGAGAAGACGCAGCGGCAGCAGCTGCGACGGGTCTCGACTTCGTGGTCATCACGGATCACGCGGACAAGATGACCGCGCGTGACTTCGGCACCGAACGCAGCGAATGCGGCGCCGCCACCTATGCGACCGGCGTGAGGACCATCATGGGTCAGGAGTATCCCATCAACCACGTCTTCCTCTCGGCCGACGGTCACTACCTCGGGTACTCGCCCAACTACTACATCGACCCGACAGGTATCACGCACCAGAGCATCATCGATGCAGTCAATGCCGCGGGTGGAATAGGCATCATTGCCCACCCGAACCACTACGCGATGGGCTGGTCCAACTGGGGTGTCAGCGGCTATGCGGGCCTGGAGATCCTGAGCGACGGATGGCCCTCGGACGGCGATGCGGGGCTGCGTGAACGCTGGGACGGACTCATCGCCGACCGGACGGGTTGCGCCGGGATGGGCAGCAGCGACGCTCACCGCGCCGGTGACATCGGTCAGGAACGCACGTATGTGTACACGGGCGGTTCGACGGGCGAGACAGCTATCCTTGTCGGCATCAGGAACGGGCAGACGGTCGTCAGCGACGGGATCTTCGCAAGTTGCGACATCAAGGGACGGGGCATCGGCGAGCACGTGCGCGCCAGCTTCGGTGAGAGCCTTCCCGTGCGTGTCGACTGGCCCACAGGTCAGAATCTCAGCACGGTGACGCTCGTGTACAACGGCAGGACCGTGCGCGAACACGTGCACGCGGACGACAACGCAGCAAGCGAACTCGTCATCCCCGTGACGGCGACGGACGGTGGCGCGATTCGTATCGAGGCCACGGGCAGGAACGGCAAGCACGCCTACACGAGCCCGGTCTTCGTCGACGTAGGTGTCGCGGGAGGGGTCATCGACCTCGTCTTCGTCGTAGACACGACCGGCAGCATGTGGGACGACATCGCCGCGGCGAAGCAAGCGGCGACGCAGATAGCCGCGTCGCTGGAGGGCGTTGACGCCCGGGTGGCCGTCGTTGACTACCGCGACTTCCCGCAGTGGCCGTACGGCACCTACTGGGACTACCCCTACCACGACGTGCTCGACTTCACGAGCGATCAGGCTGCGATCGCCGCTGGTATTCGGAGCCTGTATCTCGGCAACGGCCTCGACTGGCAGGAGTCGGTCTACTCGGCACTCATGCACACGATAGATGGCACCTCGCTCGGCGGCTGGAGACAGCAGCCGAACAAGTACATCATCCTCATCGGCGACGCGCCGCCGCACGACCCCGAGCCCTTCACCGGGTACGAGATGCAGGACGTGCTAGATGCCGCGTATGCGGCCGACCCGATAACGATCTACCCCATCGTCGTCGGTGGGGAGTCCACCACTGTCTGGTACTTCAACGGGCTGGCCGAAGGCAGCGGTGGTCGCACGTTCACTGCCAACAACGCTGGTGAACTCGTTGACGCGATTCTCGCCGCAATCGGTGACATCATCGAGACGCCTGCTGTCAGCGCCGAGTTGCGCGTCGAGCCCCGCACGCTGAACCTCCAGAGTGAGGGACAGGGCATCTCGGCCCACCTGTCTTTCCCCGACGAACTGCCTGCCGGCGGAATCATCGTGACCGAACTCAAGGTCAACGGAGTGGTCCTGCCCGTCACCGGTGATGCCCCGCTCGTCGATGGAGACTCGAACGGCGTCGCTGACGTACGAGTCACATTCGACCGGGCAGCGCTGGAGGCGATCCTTGATCCGGGTGAGCAGACTCTGCTCGTAACCGGGAAGGTGAACGGGCAAGTGTTCTCAGCATCCGACATCATCAAGGTCAATGATCCCGTCCACGATGCAGGTGCGAACCTGAGGAACTGAGAGGCTGTTCCCACAGCCCGCAGCTCTGTCCCACCGCAGGGAGCGGCGGGACAGAGCGCATGCCCCTGCCAGGTCACAACAGAAGGAGCGTAGGTTCAAGTTTGAACCGCACCATCGAGCCTTCTTCTTCTCGCGAAACACTTCGAGTTTGACAGAGACACACATCCTGGAATCACACCCCGAAGTTGGTGCCCGATTTGGTGCCCAAGTACCTGGTGACTGTTGGTACTCGTTGTTACCTATCGGGGCTCACCGCGGCTCTTGAGTACCAACAAGCACCAAGTAGCACCAACTAGCACAAGCACAACTAGGATTCGAATTCCCTTGGGGGCACCAACAGACTAGCAGCCCGCCCGTTGTGAAACAGGCGGGCTGACCTGCGTAAAGAGGGTTTCTGGCCGACGATGTGCGGGCCCAAGAAGGCCGATTTGGTGCCCGTTTTCGGAAATTCCTGAAGGCGCCTCGTGCTCAGAGGGGATAGAAGTCGCATCAACCCGCCGGGGGCGCTGGGGGCGTTGTCTCCGAGTACCGTGTTGCGCACGATGCACAACACCACGACCTGAGACAATGCGGTGTCTTCTCGGACACCGGCTGGGCCATTCTGGTCTGGGGCCCCGTTGGCGCAGGAACCTGCGAAATCGCCGGTCGTCCAGGTTCCTGTGCGCTAAACTACTCCCAGTGTTGGCGTAACATAGCCCCAAAACTCACTATGAGTGGTACTATCACCATG
>JAJFTE010000070.1 GCA_021373175.1 Actinomycetes bacterium | reverse complement strand
ACCCCGAGGACAAGGACCTGGAACCCGGACTGGGGGCCTGCGACGCACTCGGCCGAAGCCTCTTCACTTTCAAGGGGGGCCAGCAAGAGCGTGTCTTGCAGGGCCGCTCCTGCCAACAGCGCACGGTAGCGCCAATCCTCGCTTTCGGTGGCTTGTACAGCGGTATCTGTGCTGTTCTCACTGGACACGCTTCCTGCCTGCTTGCACCCCACGACAGACACCAGCAGCACTGCGCAAAGGATACCCACGTCGACTCTCGTCATCCCTCTTGTCTCCCTCCACCATCACCTCAGTAGATTGTTGTTCCCCGAGTTCTTGACGAAGTACCTGCCGCTGCCGGAACTGGAGTTGCCCCGGTTACGTTGATACCCCAACGCTAGGACGCTGCAGATGCGTCCGGGAGGGGGTCGCGGTGCCGAACAGGTACACCTACACGCCCGAGTTCCGAGAAGAGGCCGTCCGGTTGTACCGGATGAGCGAGCGTGGTCACAAGCCGTGCTCACAGGAGCTGGGCATTTCCGTCGAGACACTGAGAGCCTGGGCGGGGCAGGCCGACGTCGACGAGCGTAAGACTGAGCGGCTTTCGAGCGAGAAGCGCGACGAGCTTCGCCGTCTTCGCCGAGAGAACGAGATCCTGCTTGAGGAGACGCAGATACTCCGAAAGGCAGCGCTTTTCTTCGCCCGAAAGACCGGTCACCGCAGATGAGGTTCCAGCTGATCGACGAAGAGGAGCCCCGCCACTCGATCTCCCGCATGTCCCGCGTGCTCGGTGTGACGGCTGCGGGCTACCACGCATGGAAGACCAGGCCCGCATCCGCCCGCAGAGTGGAAGAGGAACGCCTAAAAGACCGTATCGCCTTCCACTTCGAGCAGAGTCACGGCACCTACGGCGCACCGCGCATCCAAGACGACCTGACAGACGAAGGCATCCACGTGTCGCGCAAGCGCGTTGCACGCCTGATGCGCGAGCTCGACATCGCCGGGGTCTCGGGGTGTGAGGGCAAGAGGCGCCGGCGCAAGTCGACCTTACCGGAGACCGATGCGGTCAAAGACCTCGTGCGCCGCGACTTCACAGCGGACGGGCCCGACCAGGTCTGGTTCGCAGACATCAGCTACGTGCCGACCTGGGAGGGATGGCTGTTGGCCCAGATGCGCCGCCCGGATGCCGGACTCGTACACCACTCGGACCGGGGGGCTCAGTACCGCTCGCTCGCGTTCGGCAGATGTCTTCGGGTATCAGGGATCTTGGCTTCGATGGGCGAGACCGGGGTCCCGCACGACAACGCGGTGACCGAGTCGGTGATGGCGACGATCAAGAAGGAGCTCGTGGACCGACATCGGTTCAAGACGAGAGACGAGGCGAGGTTCGCGATCTTCCGCTACATCGAGGGCTTCTACAATCCGCACAGGAAGCACTCATCGATTGGGAACTTGTCTCCAGCGGAGTTCGAACGGAGACTTGAAGAGCGGCGGCTTCAGGCCGCTGCGTCATAGGTGGCAGGTATCAACAGAAGTGGGGCAACTCCAGGAGGCTCGTCTCGTCAACCCCGCACACCCCTTCCCACGAGAACTCGTCGCCTGATCCTTTAGGAGGCGTACTGCAGGGCCGCCCCGCCGGCTCCAGCCGCGCCACTCCACTTGGCGATGAAGGCCGCGACACCGGGCCTTCCCGGGAAGTACCTGCCAATGACGATTGCACCCACCGCCCCAGCCGTTGCGATCCTACCACGGGCGCGAGCGACGACAAGCGCGAGCGACGAAACAGCCTCCACGCTGCGGACTGGAACGCCGTTCCGGTACAGCGCGTAGTAGGCGCTGCCGCCTCTGTCGAACGTGATCCTCATCCGGCAGCCTTCTATGTTCTTACCCACGTAGTCGGCACGGCTCGGGAGCTCGCGGTGTCCACGATCGACCATCACCGCGAGCGCGACCGCGCTGCAGTCCATGTTGGCCTCGAGGATCTCGTGTGCGATGCGCGTCGGCGCGCGAAGGGCAGTTGTGGCAGCGGCGCGGTATGCGATTGCTCCTTGCCGGCCTCACAGGACCGGGCTCAAGAATCACCGGGGTTACCAGGAGACTGGTGGCGCGACAAGGGGTAACCGGAGTCTTCGCATGCAGCTAGACCTGCCCACATGAGTCGCTCAGGTTCATGTCTCCGGCGGACACGAATGCAACGTCACCTGGATTGGGGACGATGCGCCGAAATCCACCTCGTTACAGTCAGGACGTGTAGTTACCCTGACCGAACACTGCGGCACCCTCGTCGAACGTCAGCACCAGTCCGTTCCCCGCGAGCAGCTGGCCGAGCCAGAGCGGGTACTGGGCGATGAACTCCTCACGGTTGAGGACAACGATCGGGAATCGCCCCTCGGGGCTGATCACCGGAATACCCTCAGGGACTGCCTGCGCATATCCCACGAAGATGAAGTCGTCAGCAAGCGGCACGCGTACTTCCTCTGCCACCAGGTCCCGTACATACACGCCGTCGGGTGGGGGCGTCGCTCCATCCCGCGCCGCCTGCTCATCTGCACTTGACCCCATGAACACCTGAATCCGATTGACCACCACTGCGGCTGGCGTCGTTTCGAGCGAGACGATCCGGCACGTCACCAGCCCTGACTCCGAGCGCACAGGCCCCTCTTCGGGCGATTCAAGCACCGAGGTCACTAGGTCGGTCGGCGCATTCGAGATCGTCGAGACGGTCACCCGATCTAGTGCTTGTGCCAGCATCTCCGCCCGCAGCCTGTAAACATCGGCCGTTGCTGCCGAGGTGCTCTCAGCAGAGCGCTCCGTTGGTGCATCTTCGACAGCAGGAGCTGAGCACCCGGCGACGACCACCGCAACAAGCGCCAGGATTCCGCAACACAACGCTGTAACTTGCCGCAAGCCGCTTACCTCAGGGCAGCACGTTGTGCGAATAGGCCTGGATATAGCGTCCCGCCTTAGTCGGCTTCCAAGAAGACCACCGGTCGGATAGACGCGTCTTCTTCGTCCCATCTTTCCATCCATTCGGTTTCGGCCACGGGGTGCACTCTGCGATCTCAGGGTTCTTCCCATTCGAAATCACGATTGCCACATGCTCACACGAGTACAGGATATCGCCAATCTGGTAGGCTATCTTCTTCCTGGTGTCGAAGTACTGGGTGTCGGAGCGGCCCTTCGTAGGCGCGTTATCGTAGAACGCAGTGGACTTCCACGCCCACTTGACTGCGGATTTGATCGAGGGCACACCCCGTACACCCGCCTCGTTCAGGATGCGCTGA
>JAJFTE010000064.1 GCA_021373175.1 Actinomycetes bacterium | reverse complement strand
TGGCACCGCGGCCTCCGTGGCGTCTGAGACCATCACGGTTCTCGGCGACGCCTACACCGGGGGCGCGTTCATGGCCACGGGCGCCAACTTCCCGGACGCGCTGGCTGCTTCCCCGATCATGTTCAAGAAGGGGATGCCGCTCGTTCTGGTCGACCCGAATGGCAATTTCTCGCTTCCGACCGGGGTCACGAAGGTCACCATCCTCGGTAGCACGAGCGCTGTTCCGGCTTCGGTCCAGACCGCTCTTGCTACGAAGTACGATACCCGGGTCGCCGGCACCGATCGCTACGCGACCGGAGCTGCTGTCGCGCAGTACGGGGTGTCGAAAGGTCTAACCTGGAACGGCGTTGGGATCGCTACCGCTCAGGACTTCCCAGACGCTCTGTCCGCCGGTCCACTGTTGGGTTCGCAGAACTCGGTCATGCTGTTTACTCAGACCGCCAGCCTCTCCAGCGCTGCGGCTGATAAGCTCTCTGCGAACAAGGGCACCATCGCGAAGGCCACCTTCGTGGGTGGCACGTCGGCTGTTGCGACCAACACACGCAATCAGGTGAAGGCGATCCTGACCGGCATCCCGACTCCGGCTGACACGAACCCGTTCGTGGTTCCGTCGCTTGAGTGGGACCCCATCGCTCCCGATACCTGGGAGATGGGCGCCAATGGCATCGAGTGGGAAGCCTACAGGTGCGGCAACTGCCACCATCTCGGCTGGGTTACGAAGGGCAGTAAGCCGACCGTAGGCAAGTTCGTCTCCACATCGACCACCGGTACCATGAACGCGTGGGTCACTGATCCCGCGGGCCCGACGACTTCTCCCGAGAAGTACATCGCCGGTTCGTCGATCCAGTGCGAGGTCTGTCACGGTTCCGGTGAGGCAGGTGTTGGAGTGGGCAACCACTTCGGCAACTACACCAGCCAGGTCAAGATCCTGCGCGGAACCCAGCTGCTCGACTCCGGTGTCTGTGGCAAGTGCCACGCCAGCTGGGCGGCCGGAAACACGTTGGGCTTCACGCCTGACCAGAACATCCTCACGTTCGCGACGCCGTATGCTAAGACCGACGTCCCGACAGAGGCGACCTGGAACGGTGGCACCAACGCCGAAACGGGCAAGGCATGGAGGTTCTTCCCCAACGGGGCGAACCGCAGCAACAAGCACGTCTACTTCACAGAGTGGGCGCTGTCCGGTCATGCTTTCCGTGGCGCTTACAACGTCGATCGCGAGAACCCGCGCGTGACGCCGTACATGGCCAATCACACCGGTCACTACGACTCCACCGGAGCCTATGGCGGAACTGCGTATTGCGCCAAGTGCCACACGGGTGAAGGCTATGCGGTTCGCAAGGGTCTCAAGATCATGGCGAACTACGACCTCAGTGCGCCGGGTGCCACCGGCCAAATGGGCCAGGAATGCGTGACCTGCCACATTCCTCACGGTGCCGCTACCGACAATGGCATGGCCGTCCGCAAGCCGGACGCAGCCGTGACGCAGTCGGGCATCACGATGACCAGCATCTGTGAGGACTGCCACAACTGGCAGCGTGAACAGGAGGGCAAGACCGGGTTCGAGGCGAATCCGCAGCCGGTCCAGTCTCTTACCGCTCGCGGAGGCTACAGCCATCCGACACGTGAGATCTACAACGGTGTTGGCATGTATGAGGTTGCAAACGCTGGCAAGTTCATGCCGAACGTCAAGTGCGAAGAGTGCCATATGCCTGCCACCAAGTCCGACTTCCCCGACAAGACCGGTCTCGAGCGTTATGCGAACCAGTCGTGGAAGCGCTACACCCACTCCATGCACATCATGGAGCCGGGCAACGCTGCCGAGTGGGGACTTGCGGCTTGGGGCGACTCGTGCTCGCCGTGCCATGCTGGTGAGAGCCAGGCCAACCTCCAGGCTGCGATAGTGACCTGGCAGGACGGCGCTGCAAGCGCTTCTGTCGAGGCATCGGCTGCCTACGCTGCTGCGTACGCTGCTGCACCGGGGTCCGAAGAGGACACCAACACTCCGGCGTTCAAAGCGCTCATGGGCAGGGCGTACTACAACTACCGCAACTACCTGGGTGAAGGTTCGATGGGCGCTCACAACCCTGAGTACATCGTTGAAGGCCTGAAGGTAGCCACCAAGATGGCGAAATCCGTCAACGGTCAGTTCACTATGTTTGCGGGAGGTACGGCCATGTCCGGCGCCGCATATGTGGTCGGTACGCTGCACAACGGCGACGACTCAGGTGCTGCCGATGCAAAGCTCGTCATCACGTTTGACGATGCCTCGACAGCAACCGTCTACTCCGATGCGAACGGGAACTTCTCGTACGTGTTCGATAGTGCCCTGACGGCGACGTCGATCACCTGGGAGCGCTGCAGCGATGCGGCGGCTGACCTGGTGTACACTCCGCCAGTCTAGTAGTACTGCCGTTTGCTGTTCTTGCTTGAACGATCTGGCTCCGGTGCCCGCAGGGGTGCCGGAGCCAGATCGTCGTACGCGGGCGGATCGAGTTGTCGTAGTATAAGATAGAATGTTGAGCGTGCGATCACACACCAGAGATGACTGAGGACGAATGGAACCGAAGCAAAGAGGGCGTGGCTCTGTAGTCGCCGCTGTTGCCGTGTTGCTTGGCGTGATAGCTCTGGTGGGCTGGTTCGTGTACGAACAGTCCGCTTCAAGTCCGGAACCGGGCAGCGCCTCGGCGTATGTGCATCCGGCGATCGGGTCTTCGCAGACGTGCATCTCATGTAAAGCGGTAGGGCATGACTTCAAGCATCGCGTGCCGTACACAGGTTCATGCGAGTCATGTCATTCCACGGTTTCCTGGCAAGATCTGCATTACCGCCATCTGGACGCGGACTTCAACCGGAGCCTTCACGCCGTGGTCGGCTGTTCGAGGTGCCACACGGAGGGTCAGCTGAGTCCGTCGCCCGCTTGCCAGTCATGTCATGCCAAGCGGTCTCCACATAAGAGCGGCCCGATCGCCTGTGGCGGGTGCCATAGCGTCGTGGCGTGGGTACTGCTTCGTCCTCTTCCCGTCGGCCATCTCTCGCTCGCCGGAGGTCATGAACGGCTGTCCTGTTTGGACTGCCACAAGGTCGCCCGAGCCGCAGGCGCACCGGCGCGCAGATGTGTCGATTGTCATGGAACGCATCACGGTGGCCTCACTTCGTGCGAACGGTGCCACGAGCCAGGCCGGGGATGGAAGCCGCTGCCCGGGTTCGATCACGCAGCGTTCTTCCCGCTGGTAGGCAGGCACCGCGCCGTGGCATGCGCGAGCTGTCACCCCGCCAATAGGTTCGCAGGAACGCCCAGGAGTTGCTCCGGTTGCCACACCGTTGTACACATCGGCCTTACGAAGTGCGAACAGTGCCACACCCCCGCGGGGTTCGTGCCATCGACGTTCAACCACTCCGCCTCCTTCAAGATAACCGGGCGGCACGGGGCGCTCACGTGCTCAAGATGCCACCTGAACGGTAGATACGACGGCACGCCTACGCGCTGTGTCGGCTGTCACGGCACAAAGCATGGGGGACTTACCGCGTGCGAGAAGTGCCACACCACGTCAGGATTCCGGCCCTCGACGTTCGTCCACTCGAGCGTGTTCACGCTCCAGGGGGCGCACGCTAAGCTCGCATGTACGAAGTGCCATCCCAACTACAAGTACGCCAGCAACATCGGCGGAGGCGGTACTGCATGCGCCGACTGCCACGATGGCCCTCATGGTCCGGGGTACACGTCGTGTTCCTTGTGCCACTCCACCACAGCCTGGCTCCCGACCAAGGCCATCACCCATCCCGGATACATCCAATTGGGCACGGAGCACCAGGCACGCTCGTGCAGGCTCTGCCACCCCACGCTGGTGTTCTCGGCGCCGACGAGACCGTGTGAGACATCAGGCTGCCACGCAGCGACCATCCCGCACGTCGGTCCGACCGACTGTCTGAGGTGTCATCGGCCGACGCGTTGGGCGGAACTGCACTTCACGCATCCGGAGCTGACCATGCACCAGGGCACGAACCTGAACCAGCAGTGCCTGTGGTGCCACCCGGGACGGGATTACACGAAGTTTGACTGCAAGACGTGCCACGTTGTCAACGGCATCCCATGGTACGATCCGTTCACGCCGTAGAACGGAAGGGATCTGCACGTCATCAGGCAATGCCTTCCAGGGGCAGTTCGCCCATGACGCGCCGCTGACGGTGGTTCACCCATATGGCGAACGTGTGTTCGCTTCCCGGCGGGGGTACAATAGAGGCTTACGAGGATTCGCCTCTCGGCCCGCATAGGAAGGCTCACTCCCAAACATGTCTCTTGACCGCATCTCCATCCGCGGCGCGCGCGAACACAACCTCAAAGGGTTCGACCTTGAGCTCCCGCGCGACCGCCTTGTCGTCATCACCGGGCTCTCGGGCTCGGGAAAATCATCGCTCGCCTTTGACACCATCTATGCCGAGGGCCAGCGTCGCTACGTCGAGTCGCTTTCGGCGTACGCGCGTCAGTTCCTCGGGCAGATGGACAAGCCCGATGTGGACCACATCGAAGGCCTTTCGCCGGCGGTCTCTATCGACCAGAAGACGACGTCGCGCAACCCGCGGTCCACGGTGGGTACCGTTACCGAGATCTACGACTACCTGCGGCTGCTGTTCGCGCGTATCGGCATCCCGCACTGCCCGATCTGCGGCCGCCGTATCGAGAAGCAGACCGCCGAGCAGATCGTGGACGCGATCTTGACGCTCGGCGAGGGTAAGAAGTTCCAGGTGCTGGCGCCGGTCGTCAAGGGGCGCAAAGGCGAGTTTGGGAAGCTCCTCGAAGAACTGCGAGCCGAGGGATTCACGCGTGTCCGTGTTGACGGCGAGGTGCGCACGCTTGACGAAGAGATCAAGCTCGACAAGAAGTTCAAGCACACCATCGAGGTGGTCGTCGACCGGATAACGCTCAAAGAGGGCGTGCGGACGCGGCTCTCGGAGAGCGTGGATATGGCGCTTAAGCTTGCGAGCGGCACGCTCACCGTAGCGGTGACTGACGGCGAGGAGCTTGTGTTCTCGCAGGCGCTCGCGTGTCCTGAGCACGGCGTCTCGATGGAGGAGCTCGCTCCGCGCGACTTCTCGTTCAACGCCCCCTACGGCGCCTGCCCTGAGTGCTCCGGACTGGGCAGCCGTCTTGAGGCGGATCCCGAGCTTATGGTGCCGGACCCGGATCGCACGCTCGCCGAAGGTGCCATTAAGCCGTTCTCAGGCAACCTCAACTATTACCCCCAGCTTGTTGAAGCGGCAGCCAGACACCTGGGCGCGGACATCGACACGCCGTGGAAGGAGCTGCCGCAGAAGGTGCAAGATGCGCTACTGAACGGTCTTGGCGACGAGCGGATCCGCATCGATTACATCACGCGGGACGGCCGAGAGACGCACTGGTACACGAAATACGAAGGCGCCCTTCGCTCGGTGATGCGACGCTACGATGAGTCGGAGTCCGAGCAGGTGAAAGACAAGCTGCAAGAGTACATGGCGCTCATCCCGTGCAAGACGTGTCACGGTGCGCGCCTGAAGCCCGAGATCCTCGCCGTCACCATCGGCGATCGCAACATCCAGGAAGTGACCGGTCTGTCGGCAAAGGACTCGCTCGCGTTCTTCGAGTCGCTTGCGCTCAGCGAGCGGGACAAGCAGATCGCGGCCCGGGTGATCAAGGAGATCGTCGAGCGTTTGCGGTTCCTCGTGGACGTCGGGCTCGACTATCTCGCGCTCGACCGTGCGGCCGCGACGCTGTCGGGTGGCGAGGCGCAGCGCATCCGGCTTGCGACGCAGATCGGCAGCGGCCTCATGGGTGTGCTTTACATCCTCGACGAACCGTCGATCGGCCTTCACCAACGCGACAACGCGCGGCTGATCGGAACGATGGAGCGGCTTCGTGACCTCGGAAACACCGTGATCGTGGTAGAACATGATGAGGAGACGATCCGGGCGGCGGATTACGTGGTCGACATGGGTCCTGGTGCCGGTGAGCATGGCGGCGAGGTCGTCTGCCAGGGCAGCCCCTCCGATATCCTTGCATGTGATGACTCGCTCACCGGGGCGTACCTTTCGGGCAGGATGAGCATCCCGGTGCCCGAAACGCGCCGACCTGCCGGACGGGGAAGCATTTGCATCATCGGCGCGGCCGAGCACAACCTCAAGAATGTCGATGTCGAGATCCCGCTTGGCAACCTCGTCGTCGTGACCGGGGTCAGTGGCTCGGGCAAGAGCTCGCTTGTCACCGACACGCTCGGCCCGGCGTTGAGCAACGCCGTATACCGCACGCGGCACCGCACCGGCAGGCACGTCAAGATCGAAGGACTCGGCGCTATCGACAAGGTTATCGTCATCGATCAGTCGCCGATCGGCCGCACGCCGAGATCGAACCCGGCGACGTACACGGGACTCTGGGATGACGTGCGCTCGCTGTTCGCCAGCACCCCCGAAGCCAAGGCGCGCGGGTACGCGCCCGGACGCTTCTCGTTCAACGTTCATGGCGGACGCTGCGAAGCATGCAAGGGCGACGGGCAGATCAAGATCGAGATGCACTTCCTGCCCGATGTCTACGTCCCGTGCGAGATCTGTAAGGGCAGCCGATACAACCGCGAGACGTTGCAGGTGACGTACCGCGGCAAGAACGTCAGCGACATTCTCGGCATGTCGATCGAGGAGGCGCTGTCGTTCTTCGAGAACATCCCGCCGATCCGTCGCAAGTTGCAGACGCTGTTCGATGTCGGCCTCGGTTACATCAAGCTGGGTCAGCCAGCCACCACGCTCTCGGGCGGCGAAGCGCAGCGCGTGAAGCTTGCAAGCGAGCTGCAGCGGCGGAGCACCGGCCGGACGTTCTATATCCTTGATGAGCCCACGACCGGTTTGCACTTCGACGACGTGCGACAGCTGCTGACCGTGCTGCAGCGCCTGGTCGACGCCGGCAACACGGTGCTTGTCATCGAGCACAACCTCGACGTCATCAAGAATGCCGATCACATCATCGATCTTGGCCCCGAGGGTGGCGATCGTGGTGGCGAGGTCATCGCCAGCGGCACGCCCGAGCAGGTCGCGGCGAACCCGCGTTCGCACACCGGCGTGTTCCTGGCGCCGGTGCTTGCAGGACGCGCGGCGACGATCCATCCGGAGAACGGGTAGCAGCCATGGCTCTCGATGAGATTGGCGTATCGCTCACCGAGGTCCCCGACGGACCCGGTGTCTACGTGTGGAAGAACGCCGCGGGCGAGGCGCTTTACGTCGGCAAGGCAAAATCGCTCCGCAAGCGGATGCGGCAATATGTCAGCGGCCAGGACGAGCGCGAGAAGATCCCTTTCATGATGGAGCAGGTGGCGAGTTACGACTACATCGTCACCGGCAACGAGGTCGAGTCGCTCATTCTTGAAGCGAACATGATCAAGCAGTTCGATCCCCCGTTCAACGTGGACTACCGGGACGGAAAGACCTACCCGTTCATCGCGCTCACGACCGGCGACCCCTTCCCAGCGATCAAGTACACGCGCGAGAAGCACCGAGCCGGCACGCGCTACTTCGGCCCGTACACTGATGCCCGGGGCGCTCGCGAGACGATCGAGGTCGTGCGGCGCGTGTATCCGATCTGCCGGGCGAGCTGTGTCGAGTGGAAGCGCGTGACGGCGAAGGGTGGCGAACCCACCGGCAAGCCCTGCTTCGACTTCCACGTGGGCAAGGGTCCGGGACCGTGTGTCGGCGCGATCTCACGTGAAGCGTACGCCCGGCGAGTTGCTGACGTCGCGGCGTTTCTGGAGGGTCGTCGCCATGGCGTCGCGTCGGACATCGAGCGCGCGATGCGCCAGGCGGCAGCGGACCTCGACTACGAGCGCGCCGCACGGCTGCGGAACTCTCTTGATGCCGTGCGAGGCGTTCTGGAGAAACAGAAGGTCGTTTCGGACAGGCCGCTCGACATGGACGTGATCGGGATCGATCGCGAGGAGACGATCGCCGGGGTGCACGTCTTCCTCGTGCGCGAAGGTCGCGTGCTCGCCGGCAACGAGTTCGTGCTCGACAAGGGTCTCGACGTGCCCGAGTCCGAACTCGTCGAGGGATTCTTGCTGCGCTACTACGGCGAATCGGTGCGCGTCCCCAAAGAGATCCTCGTGCCGACGCTTCCCGAGGACGCGGAGGCCGCCGAAGCGTGGCTGTCGCGTCTGCGGGGGAGCCGGGTGCGCCTTTCGGTGCCCCGGCGCGGTGAGAAGCGGTCGCTCGAAGACCTCGCGTGCACGAACGCCCGCCACACGCTGGCGCGCTACAAGAACCGCACACGCTACGACGAGGAGCGCCTGAACCGGGCGCTGCTGGAACTCGAAAGCGCGCTTGCGCTGCCGGCGCCGCCGCTCAGGATCGAGTGCTACGACATCTCCACGCTCCACGGCCGTTTCTCGGTGGGCTCGATGGTCGTGTTCTCGGGAGGACGTGCGGACCGAGCCGCCTACCGGCGCTTCAAAGTCCGGCTCGACTCGGCCGAGGCGAACGACTTCGCGATGATGCGCGAGGTCCTGGCGCGGCGCTTCGCGCGGGAGGTCGCCGGTGACACGCGCTTCGGCGCCCGGCCTGACCTCATCGTCGTGGACGGCGGCAAGCCGCAGCTTACAGCTGCGCTCACGATCGCCGGGGAGCTTGGGGTGAAGATCCCGATCGTCTCGCTCGCCAAGCGGGAGGAGGAACTCTTCGTGCCGGGTTGGGAAGACCCGGTCGCGCTGCCGGCAGGCTCGGCGTCGCTGTACCTGCTGAAACGTCTCCGCGACGAGGCGCACCGCTTCGCTATCGAGTACCATCGCGGCTTGCGTGACAAGGCGATGACCGCCTCCGCGCTTGACGAGATTCCCGGCGTCGGCCCCAAGCGTCGCAAAGCGCTCCTGAAGGCGTTCGGATCGATGCGCAAGCTTCTAGCCGCGTCCGCCGAGGAAATAGCCGCTGTTCCCGGTATCCCCGCAGGCGTTGCACGCGACGTCGCGGACGCGCTCCGCGCCGAGCGATCCGACGGCGGATGACGGTACGCGCCCCACGTCGCTGCTATACTTGGTGAAGCCCGTCGGCGACCTTGGGAGGATGCGATGAGGTTCATTCTGCGGATGCTTGTTTCTGCCGCGGCGCTTTTCGGCGTGGCGTATCTCACCGGAGACGCACTGCTGCGCGTCGACTCGTTCTGGCCGGCCGCCGTGGTCGCTGCCTTTGTGCTTGCCATTGTGAACGCGCTCGTCAAGCCGGTCGTGCAGTTCCTGGCGCTTCCGGTGACGGTGTTGACGCTCGGGCTGTTCTCGCTCGTCATCAGCGCGCTCATGCTCTACCTCGTCGCGGCGCTCGTCCCCGGTGTCTCGACGACTGGCTTTTTGCAAACGGTCGCGGCAAGCCTGATCATCTCCTTTGTGAGCGCGATTGGTGGCAGGCTCGTGGATCCGGAGCCAGACCGTGGCTGATGCGCCTGACAGCTTTCCCCCGGAGGACGTGACCGTTGCGCCCGGCGAGCGTGAGATCGTCGTGATCACGGGCATGTCTGGCGCCGGTCGTTCCGAGGCGATGCACACGTTCGAGGACCTCGGCTACTTCTGCATCGACAACATCCCACCGGCGCTCATCTCTCAGCTGGTGGCGCTCACGGGCCTACCGGGAAGTCGTATCCGGCATGTGGCGGTCGTCTGCGACGTCCGGGGTGGCTCGTTCTTCTCGGAGCTGTCCGCGGCTCTGGCGGACCTGGCGGCTTCCGGACACCCGTACCGCCTGCTGTTCCTCACCGCCGACAACCGCACGCTCGTGCAGCGGTTCAAGGAGACGCGTCGCCGGCACCCTCTGGCGGGCGACCGCTCGCTCAGCGAGGGTATCCGGGCCGAGCGTGTGCTACTCGAGCCGTTCGAGCGCGTCGCCGATCTCATCGTGGACTCCAGCCGCCTGCGTCCGCAGGAGCTTCGGGCGATCATCCGCGAGCGTTTCTTGTCGGGCGCTGC
>JAJFTE010000052.1 GCA_021373175.1 Actinomycetes bacterium | reverse complement strand
GCGGACGAGTGATGCACTCCCGGGAGGTCTTTGATCAACTGTGTCAGGAAGCTGGTGACGCAACGTGGTCAGAACGCAATGTGTACGCCACTCTGGAAAGAAGCCCCGACGCCATTTCGTGGGATACGGGATCGTTCATTCACGTTGAGGACATGCCGTTCCCTTACGGGCTCATTCGTGAGATCGAGGACTGGCTTGCCGAGCGTCTCGAGGGGCCTGATGCCCTGCCGATGATGTCCACGGCCGCGGCAGCAAACGTGTTTCACGATCGACTGCTCGAGGCTGGGGTCAATGCCGAGCTGGCGCTGTACAGCCTTCTGAGGATCTCCGCAGACGCCCGCCTGGTCTACCCCCGATACGCGAAGGTATACTCTGCAGCCACCTTCGAGGGTCGAATTCCCCTCACCATGGTGATCGAGGACTTCGTGCGCGACGCAGGGCAGCCGGTCGAGAGTGCCGAGTTGCGGACCTACGTCTGCGACGAGATGGGCTTCAAGGAATTCCAGTTCCAGATTGCCTTGGGAGAGACACCTGGGCTCCTACGCTACGACCGTCGAAGAATCATTCACGTCGACCTCATCTCAGTCGACCCAGCCGCGCGAGAGCGCATCCTCGACCGGGCGCGAGCGCTCCTCGAAGCCGAGGACAGCGTGGCTGCGGGGAGACTTTTCGAAGAGACCCAGGTCGACTGCCTCCTCAACCATATCCCGACACCGCAGTTGCTCCACTCGCTGATAGGCCAGTGGGACGAGCCGGGCGTGTCTGCCGGTCGCTACCCGACGATCAACACAGGTGACGGAAGCGCCGCCGATGACGTGACAGAGATGGTCCTCGAGTACGTGCGTGAGAAGTCTGCACCGTGCGCCATGCGTGAGCTCGAGGAGATCTTCGTCGAAGCACGCGGCTATCGGGCGGGGACCGTCTGGGCTGTCGCGCAGCGGGCCGAAGTCCACCGCTACCTCCGGGGGACTGTCGTCCATTCCCAGGCAATCGGCTGGGATCAAGACAAGCAGAATGGCCTGGAAGGCGCGGCGACCGCTCTGCTGAACGCGCGCCGGGCCGCCGGCATCTACTATGCGAAGATCTCGGACCTCGTGGAATCGGCCGAGCTGCCGCCGCTGGCGGGCGGCGTGATCTGGACGGAACAACTGCTTAGCGACTTGCTTGGACGATCCGGCCACTTCTACGTGCTCGGCAACGCGCGCAACGCCTTCGTCAGCACAGACAATCCTGAGCATGTGACATCCTTCGGCGATCTGGTCGCGCTAATTGTGCAACGCGAGTTCGGTGGCGGCGCTGGTCTTGACTCTCTTGGCCAGCGGTTGCAGCGCGACCAGTTGGTGCTGAAGAACTTGACCGTTGGCATGCTAGAGGATACTGAGCGCCTCGAGGTCAATGGCCTCGAGGCCGTTGTGACAGGGGCGGTGCGGAGTGTTTAGAGATCTCGAGCTGGGGTCGGTCTACGACAGCGCCACCAACAGCTTAGTCGACGACCTGATCTCGCCGCTGCTGGCCAACTCGCTGGACTACTTCCGTGGTGTCGGCTTCTTTTCTTCCGGCTGGCTGAAGGAGGCCAGCGAAGGGTTGGTGGCACTGGTTGAACATGGCGGACGAGGCCGGATCGTCACCTCACCCATTCTCTCCGACGCCGATTGGGAAGCCTTTCGCCAAGGCGAGGAGGCGCAGTTCGACCAGGGACTGCACGAAGCGCTCAGGCGGAACATCGATGATCTGGCGACCTCGCTGCAGCGAGACACACTCAACTGTCTGGCCTGGTTGGTCGCTGACGAGCTGCTTGAGTTTCGGTTCGCGGTGCCGAGGCCAGGTTGGCGGCGGGGAGACTACCACGACAAGGTCTGGATCTTCACCGACCGCTGTGGTGACAAAATCGCACTTCACGGGTCGTTCAACGACTCGATCCAGGGCACTCTGAACGGTGAAGCTATCTCGGTTTTCAGGTCGTGGGAACCCGCCCAGGTGCAGTACGTCGAAGCGCATGCCTCGCGGCTACGAGTTCTCTGGGAAGACCGTAGCCCGCAGTTCACTGTTCGGACTATCCCAGAGGCCGCCCGAGAGGCCCTCATCCGGCTTCGGCAACCCGGTCGCCGGCCATACGCCCTGCCTGGAGTCCAGGAGGAAGAGACACAGGCGGTCGTGACCGCAGAGCCGCCACGCCAGCAGCCGAACATGCGCCCATACCAGACCGAGGCAGTGGCGGCTTGGCAGGCGGCCGGGCATCGTGGCATCTTCGAGATGGCGACCGGAACTGGCAAGACGTTCACGGCCTTGTCAGCTGCCGCTGTCCGACGAGACGAGCTCGATGGTGTAGCAGTCATACTCCTGGTGCCGTACCTGCACATGCTCGATCAGTGGGCGGAACACTGTGAGACCTTTGGGTTCCGACCCCTCTTGTGTAGTGGCGAAGACCCACGCTGGCGGACCCAGCTAGCCAGCGCCGTTCGCGATTTCAGGTTGCGGCTGCGCAAGGACCTCTGTGTCTTGGCGGTGCACCAGACAGCGTCCGGACCTGACTTCTCCGCTGCTCTCGAGCCGCTACCGGCTGATCGAACTCTCGTCATCGGAGACGAGGTCCATGGCTTGGGCGCGGCAGGGATGCAAAGCGCTATGCTTCCTCGAGCCGCCATGCACCTCGGGCTGTCGGCGACTCCCAGACGCTGGCTCGACGAGGCCGGGACTCGGGCAATCGAGCAGGTCTTCGGTGAGGTGTGCTTCTCCTTCCCGCTCGAGAAGGCCATCCAAGAGGGCTTCTTGGTTCCATACGACTACGACCCTGTGCTCGTACGCCTGACTGAAGAAGAGTACGAGACCTACCGGGATCTCAGTGCTCAGATCGTCCGCATGTCTGCAGCGGCCGAGAATGACCCTCGCGTTCGAGAGGTTCTCAAGCGACTCCTCCTGAAGCGAGCAGCAGTTGTTTGGAGCGCTCAAGCGAAACTGCCGACCCTGCTCCGAATGCTCGATGAGCAGCGTGATCGGGGTACCGACGGCCTCAAGCACACGCTGGTGTACTGTGCACCCGGGGAACACAGCGCAGTTCTCCGTGCTCTGGCCGAGCGCGGCATCCGCTGCCACGAATTCGTCCACACTGTGTCTGTGAGACAGCGCCGCGAGGTGCTCGCCCGATTCGGCCAAGGAGAGATCGAGGTCCTAGTCGCGGTAAGGTGCCTTGATGAGGGCGTTGACGTGCCAGCTACGCAGCGGGCGTTCTTCTTGTCGAGCACCACTAACCCGCGCCAATTCGTGCAGCGGCGCGGCAGAGTGCTTCGACTGTCGCCTGGGAAGGCGACTGCTCAGATACATGACTTCCTAGTGGTGCCGAGCGAAGCCACGCCAGCTACTGAGCGCGACACAGCGATAAGCTTGCTCCGACGCGAGATGCCGAGGTTTGCGGAGTTCTCACTTGCGGCGCGCAACACCCACACGGCACGCCAGAAGTTGTTTCCCTTGCTGGATTCCCTCGGCGCACTCAACATGCTTGATGAAACCCCGTGGGAGATCTACGACCGGGCTCGCTCGGAACAGTCCGGCGCGCTGTTGATGCACGATCCGATGTTTGGGGGGTCTGGTGACTAGCGTTCATCCGGAGATTGTGGAGAAGCTCGAACAACACCCGCAGGCGGTGAGAGAGCTCGCGCTGAAGGCGATCGAGCTATCAGCTAGCAGTTCTGATTCAGCGGTATTCGACGCTTTGAAGAACTGGACGCGTGAACTTGTGCGGAGAGAGGCGTCAGACGAATGATTCTGAAGAGCCTCACACTCGAGAACTTTCGACAGTTTCGCGGCGAGCAGTTCGTCGAGTTTGCCGCTGGCGGTGCGACCGGACAGAACATCACAGTCGTTCTAGGTGAGAACGGACGCGGAAAGACAGGCCTGTACCGTGCGTTGATGTTCTGCCTCTATGGCGAGAGTGTCCTGGTACAGGATGAAGGCACCTCACGCGACGAGCTGTATCTGGTGAACAAGAGCGCGGTGGCGGATCTTGGGCCGGGCGAATCCGTGGCGGCGCGTGTTCGCGTTGAGTTCTCGCATCACGGTCAGCCCTACGAGATCACTCGTTGGATTCGCGGTATTCGACAAGGAGACCGACAGATCGAGCAGATTGATCGAGTTGAGCTGCGTACCCAAGACGCAAATGGAAACGCGGTCCTGGTCGACAACCCGCGCGAGGTCTTGGAAGCCGTGGATAGAGTCCTGGACCGGCGCGTCAGGGAGTACTTCCTGTTCGACGGTGAACGGATCGAGCATCTGACACGGGCGAGCGCGTCCCAGCGAGTCGAAGTGCAGAAGGGCATTCGCTGCCTACTCAACATCGACGACCTCGAGAAGGCCATTCGGGTGACGAAGCGCCTGCGCGACGCCCTCAACAGTGAGCTCCAGGAGGTATCTCAGGGTGACTATGCTCGGGTGAACGCGGCGCTCGGTGAGATCGAAGACCAACTCGCGGCGAACCGGGACACACAGGAAAGCCTAGTAGAGCAGATAGCTGCAGCGGAGACCCAGCTCTCACACCTCCGCAGCCAGCAAGAAGCGCATGAGCATATTGGGGCTATGGCCCGCGAACGCAACGGGCTCGACGCTCGACGGACGCAACTCAAGGACGAGGCAAAGGACATGCTCCAGGCTATGAAGGAGCAGGTCGGCCCCTCGGCGGTTCTGCTAGCCGGGAACCTCGTATCCTCGACGTTTGCGGAGGTTGACTCGAGGCGGCGCGCAGGCGAGATCCCCTCTGCTCTGCGCAAGGACTTGATCGAGAAGATCATCGAGGATCGTGTGTGCATATGCCACCGAGATGTCGTCCCCGGTACAGACGCGTTCGACGCCATCATCGAGTGGAAGAACCGCACCGTCGATGAGGCAGTCGAGAACTCCGCCATGGAGCTGTGGCGCTTCCTCAGCGGCCTCACAGATCGCTTCGATTCGGTGCGCGCATTCCTTGAGACGACAGTGCAGAAATACGCTGAGATCAAGAACGAGATCGAATCGTTGTCGGCGCGCATCGAGTCTCTCGACGAGGCGATTGGAGATCGGGAGCGAGCGGACGGCACCGATCTCCAGCGGCTGATCGACGACACTATCCGCGACTTGGGACGCTATGAAAGCGATCTGGCGGCAGCCCAGACCGCGAAAGATGATCTCGAGGGTCGGAAGCGTGAGCTACAGGCTGAGCGTGACGAAATCGAGCGCAAACAGACCGTCCGCTCCGAACTGGACAAGCGCGTGCGTCTTGCGGTGCAGACTCATGAAGCGCTGGTCGAGGTGCGCGACGAGTTCACTCAGGAGATGAAGGATCGGCTCAGCACGGCAGCAAGTGAGCATTTCGCGTTGCTGCTGGATGACGATGGTCGGCGAATGCTGCGGCAGATCGTGGTTCAAGACGACTACTCGCTTCAGGTGCTGGATCCGTGGGGGAGGCCATTCCTCGCCAACATCTCCGCAGGTCAGCGGCAGATCGTCTCGATCTCATTCATCCTCGCGCTTGCCGAAGCCGCTGCCTCGAGTGATGTATTCGAGATGCCGCTCTTCACGGACACGCCGTTCGGGCGTCTGTCGTGGCAACACCGTGAGAACCTGATCAAGGAGATCCCTGACGAAGCGGCGCAGTGGATCTTGCTTGCCACCGACACGGAGATCGGGCGCAGAGAGGCTTCGCTGATGTTGTCAGAAGGTCGCTGGGGCCAACTTCACGTCTTGGAGCCGCAGGGGGATGGCTCGACGAGGATCTCTCACTACCCGGTTGAGCAGGCGCTATCATTGCTCGCCAATCAGGAGGCGGGAGCATGAACCAGTCCAACACCATCCGGGTTCGGGTCAATCCGAAGTACGCGCAGCTCTACGAGGATCTGAAGCCATACTGCGGCGAAGCCCACGCCGTCTTCTTCTTGGGCTTCTGCCTGGCTCTTTCAAGCGGAGTACCAGTCGAGGCGGAGAACCGTCTTGCTGACAAGTTCTGGTCCGGCACGATCAAGCCGGACGAATGGACCTGCTACTACGCGTTGGCAGCTCAGCAGGCGGACTACGACTTCACTTCTCTCTCAGATGACCAGGCCGTCATCCGTTTAGCTGAACGCTACGCCGACAAGGGCATGGAGATCTTGATCGAGGAGCTACTTCGAGGTTATCTGCTGCCTGGCGATGAATTGCGCCTGGATAGCCGCGCGAGCGCTGAGTTGCCGTGGGAGCTGCTCAAGTTCGTGCCCGACCGATTGATCTGAGCGTGGTGCGCCGCATACTGCTCGTAGAGCCAGGATTCAGGAACAAATACCCGCCACTGGGGCTCATGAAGATCTCCGCGTACCACAAGCGACGCGGGGACTATGTGCGCTTCGTCAAAGGACTAGACGCTGAGGCGCGCACGAGCCGGTGGGACCGGATCTACGTGTCCACGCTCTTCACGTTCAACTGGGGCGTGACCATCAAGACAATCAACTTCTACCTGGATCTGGTTCGAGACCCGGCGGATCTCTGGGTCGGCGGCGTAATGGGTACGCTGATGGCTGCGGAGATCCGGCAGCTCACGGGTGCCACCGTCATCGAGGGTCTCTTGGACCGACCGGGTCAGCTGGACTCCAACTCCAAAGTGATCGTTGACGCACTGCCGCCCGACTACTCGATGCTCGACATGGTCGACTATGAGTATGGATTGCAGGACGCATATCTGGGCTACGCCACTCGTGGTTGTCCCAACAAGTGCGGGTTCTGCGCCGTGCGCACGATCGAACCGGAGTTCATCGGCTACCTACCGCTGAAGCGACAGATTCGATCGCTCGAGATGCTCTACGGTGAGCGCCCGAACCTCGTTTTGATGGACAACAACATCCTCGCGTCCGACTCGTTTGAGCAGATCATTGATGATCTCGTTGAGCTCGGTTTTGAGAGGGGGGCTCGTCTCGGTAGGCGCTTGCGGCATGTGGACTTCAACCAAGGCACGGATGCCCGCCTGCTTACCGAGGAAAGGATGAAGCAGCTCGCTCGTGTGGCGGTGCGCCCGCTGAGACTCGCGTTCGACGATTCGAAGTTGACCCCGATCTACGAGAAGGGCGTCCGCCTCGCGGCGAAATACGGCGTGGGCCAGCTCTCGAACTACGTGCTGTACAACTACAAAGACACCCCGGAGGACTTCTACGACAGGTTGCGCCTCAACGTGCTGCTCAACCAGGAATTGGGCACGCACATCTACTCCTTCCCGATGAAGTACATGCCATTGGACGCAAAGGACCGGTCACACGTGGGCACCAATTGGAGCCCGAGACTCCTTCGGGGCGTCCAATGCATTCTGTTGGCGACCCGGGGCAAGGTCGGAACGCACCGTGACTTCTTCGAGGCAGCATTCGGTGTGGACGGGGCGGAGTTCAGGCAGATCGCGCTCATGCCGGACGACTACATCATCCATAGGCGCCTACACGAGACGAACTCGGCTGCGGACTGGCTTCGGGACTACCGAAAACTGACCAAGTCCGAGTCGGCCGAGTTCTTAGAGGTCGTCTCGAAGAATCGGGTGGCCGAGTCCGAGGTCACAAGTGCGTCGACGGCTCGCCTCAAGCGAATACTCTCGCACTACGTGCGGCGTCGAGAAGACGGCATCGTGTCGACTTCCTGAGTCCACTGCGGAGGGGCCTATGGCCGGGATCGTGTTTTCCGAACGAACGCGCCTCACTTATCCGGGACCGGACTACGCCTCCCTGGAGGCGGAGTTCGAGCGAGGGCGGACCTCGGTAGTTGGCTGCATACCTTGTCGTCGGGTGACTCCCGTGGCGACGCTGCCGGTGAAGGTACACAACGCGTTGTATGCGGCGCTTCTCAGGAACCTCGAACTCACCGCAAGTTTCGTCGGCTCCTTCGAAGTCGAGCTCTACATACCGCTCTTCGTATTAAGTCGCGCCATTCTCGAAACGGGATGCCTGGCTTGGGACGCTTGGCAGAAGTTGGCCGAGGTGATGATGGCTGGAGATACTGAGGCTCTTGATGACTACGATGAGTACATCCAGCGCGTTGTTCTTGGGGTGCGGGGAGTGGGAGTGGGAGTTGCCCCGCTCTTGTTGACACCTGCTGTCTATGACGCGACGGCCTGAAGCCGCCGCTCGTCCAGTCTCCGCTCGAACTCTGCAGGAGACAAGTCGCCGATCGAAGAGTGACGCCGGTGAGGGTTGTAGAAGCCCTCGATGTAACGGAAGATTGCGAACCTCGCCGAGTCCCTGGTCTTGAACGTGTGCCGATGCACGCATTCCTTCTTGATCGTGGCCATCACCGATGCATGTGTTCGATACTCTAAAAGTTGACCACCTGGAGGCCTTTCGATCATCGAAAAGTTGACCACCCCACCGACGCCTGTACCGTCGAGGTGATCCCGGAACCGGGACGCTGTCGACAGTGGCAGGAGGAAGGCAGTGCTCGGG
>JAJFTE010000046.1 GCA_021373175.1 Actinomycetes bacterium | reverse complement strand
CAGGGCAAGGTCGTAGTTGACACTCGTCGCATCGAACAAGATGCCGGCATCTCCTTCGAACGGGCGTCTCACGTAACGAACCTCCGTGCTTCTGTCTGGGTGCACGCGCACGATAGCGAGCACGTAATCCTCGCTCTTGTTGAGCGCGTGGAGGACCTCGTTTTTGCTCACCGTGACGGTGGTCGCTCCTTCGATTCGCCCCTTCACCTCGATGAAGCGGGATTCGTGCGTTTGCGGGTCGCGCGAGAGGATGTCGAAGCCGGGGTTGTTCGGCGGCTGCTCTTCTGGGATTCGCCCCAGCGAGCGCTCGGCAGCGAGCACAGCCTCCACCGCAAGGCGCTCCACTTCGCGCCGCGTCATCCCGAAGAGGGCCGGGTCAGGCTCGTCGAGCGGGACCTCAGAGGCGCCCAGAGACCGAAGCAGGCCCGCCGGGACCACGAGCGCGGCTGCATGCACCACCGGCGGCGCGGGCGCGAGCTCGCGCTCCCGCTCAAGCTCCGCCATGCGAGCATCGAGGCGTGCGCGCAACTCTTCGCAGCGGGCGCGGGCCTTGCCCGAATTCATTCCGCCTCTCTGCGCTTTGCCTGCGAGCTCCTTTGCCTTGAGCTCCTCCGCGCGATTGTCCCAGTACGCGATCTCGTGGGTGAGTCGTTCACGGACTGCTTGCATCGTGCGCTCGACGCGCGCGAGCACCTGTTCGCGCACGGCTGCCACATGCTGGGGCACCATGTGCTGGATCGCCCAGTCAAGCGCAGCTTGCTCGACGTCAGGGGTCTCTGGCAGATCTCGTGCGAGCTCGGCGAGGAGCGCGCGTTCCTCTTCGGTGGGTGCGCGGTAGTCAAGATGCGGCGCATATCCGGCATCGGTGACCGCACCATTCTTTGCGATCTCCACGAACTGCATCTGCCGGGACACGACGCGCGGGCGGCCATCAGGCCCCGGTAGGGCGTTGTGGACAGTGTGCTCCATGCACACCAACAGACGCGGTAGGGTGCTCTCATCCGCATCGGCCACGAGCACAGCGCCTCGCTTGAAGAGCGGATGCGCACGCTCCAGCACCACGTCTGAGACAGCTTCGAGCAGTGGATGCCCGGGAGCGATCAGCTCGGCCACTGGCTTGACCGGTAGGTTCACGAGCTCTTTGTCGAAGGTGATGCGCTCATAGGAACGCAGGAGCGGCGTTCTCGGGCTCTTAAGATGCGCCCGCTCACGCACGAGCGAGGGCACGCGTTTGAGCTCGTAGCGGCCTGCCTCGCGCTGCAGGATCCTGCCGCCGAGCTGCTCGAAGGAAGCTCGGAAGAAGCTTGCGATGTAGTAGGGCTGCAGTTTACGGGCTTGTGCCAGCTCGAGGCGCTCTTTGACGCGGAAGACGTCCTCGGCGGTCATCACGTCGGATGCGAGCGCACGCTCGTGCACGAGGGTGCGCATGCGCTCGGGCACCGTCTCGTCGAGCACGCGCTCAAGCCGAGCCTTTACTTCGGGCTGTTCGCCGTATCGAATGGCTTCCACGATGAGCTCGCGCAGCGGCTGCTCTATGAACACCTGGCCGAGCACGTCGAACACCTGCCCCTTGAGCTCTTGGCGCATGCGCTCCAGCTTCTCGAACAGGCGGCGGAAGACGTCGCCCTCCCGCGTGTCTTTGGCCACGAGGTTCCACATGTGGCACACCTCGGTCTGTCCGATGCGATGTATGCGCCCGAAGCGCTGCTCGATGCGGTTAGGGTTCCACGGGAGATCGTAGTTGACCATGAGATGCGCCCGTTGCAGGTTGATGCCCTCGCCCGCTGCATCGGTGGCGACGAGAACGCTCACGTGCCGATCTTGTGTGAAGGCTTCCTGCACGTGCCGACGGAGCTCGCGCGACATGCCGCCGTGGATGGTCACGACCTCTTCTGGCCGGCCGAGCAGGGTACGGATGCGCTCCGCCAGGTACTCGAGGGTGTCTTTGTGCTCGGTGAATACGATGAGCTTGCGGCGCGAGCCGTCCGGCCAGAACATCGCCTGCTCTTCGGCCAGAAGCTCAGCCAGCCGCTCCCACTTGCGGTCGGTGCCGGAGTGCCGCACCATGCGCGCCACACTTTCGAGGCGCGTGAGACTCTCGATCTCTGCTTTGAGCTCCTCGACCGTCTGAGCCGCCGTGACCTCGTCCATGACGCGGTCCTCGAGTTCTTCAAGCTCCTCGTCCGGGAGGTCATCGATGTTCTCCCAGTCCTCCTCGGTGAGTTCGGCCGCCTCTTTCGACCAGTCGAGCTCCACCGCGGAGAGCGACGCCCGCCGCTTGCGCTTCTCGGCCTCCTCCAGGTGCTCCTCCAGGCGCTTGCGGCGGCGCTCAAGTGAGCGCAGGATGGCCTCGGGCGAGGACGCGAGCCGCCGCTGCAGGGTGGTGAGGGCGAAGCCCACCACTGCGCCACGACGGCCCTGGCCTGCCTGACGCAGGCGGTCCACGCGGTTCATCTCGGTGCGCACGTACTCAGTGACCTGGTTGTAAAGCTCCGCTTCCTGAGGCGAGAGCTCATATTGCACCGTATAAGCGCGCCGCTCCGGAAAGAGCGGGCGGCCGTCGAAGCGCAGGAGGTTCTCTTTGACGAGGCGTCGCATCATGTCCGACACCTCAGGCTTGACGTTGCGCCGTGGCTTTCCTGCGAACCGGTCGCAGTCTAGCAATGCCATGAAGAGCTGGAAGTCCTCGTTCGAACCGGAATGGGGCGTGGCCGTCATGAGCAGCAGGTGCCGCGTGATGCCTCCGAGCTTCTGGCCGAGCTGATATCGCTTCGTGTACTTGACCTCGTCACCCACGTAGTGCGCTGACATCTTGTGGGCTTCGTCGACGACGATGAGGTCCCACTCGGTGGTGGCGAGCCGCTCGGTGAGCTCCTCGTTCCTGGCGAGGTGGTCGAGCCGGGCGATCACCTGGTCACGCTCGGCAAAAGGGTTGCCGGTTCTGGAGTTCTCAACGCTCTCCCGAGAGATGATGTCGAACGCGAGGCCGAACTTGTCCCACAGCTCCTCTTGCCACTGCTCGACGAGACTGCCAGGCGCAATGACAAGGCATCGCGTGAGGTCGCTCCGGATGATGAGCTCGCGGATGAAGAGCCCCGCCATGATCGTCTTACCCGCGCCCGGGTCGTCCGCGAGAAGAAAGCGCAGCGGTTGACGCGGGAGCATGCAAGAGTAGACGGCCTCGATCTGGTGAGGCAGCGGATCGATGCGGGATGTATGGACCGCCACCATCGGGTCGAAGAGATAGGCGAGACGGATCCGCTGCGCCTCAAGGCCGAGGCGGAAGAGCGCGCTGTCGGCGTCAAAGGTATGGGCCTGGCCGACCTCGGCGATGCTCAGCCGTGGCTCATCGTCGCGATACAGCAGCTGCTCGCGCACCGAGCCGTCGGCCGTGCGGTACGTGAGCGTCAGCGCGTCGGCGCCGTGCCATTGCGCGTGGACGACCGTGACTGCCTCTGCTGGGACCAATCCCTCGACAGAGACGCCAGGGACAAGGCCTTCCAAATCGGTTGGCACACTGCTCCAATCGGAGGCGCCACGACGGTAACAGGGCCTATCGTAGCGTCATGCACTGACATATGCATATACCGCTGATGGCGCCCACGCATCCTCTTGTGGGCTCTGGAGGCTGCGCAGCTCCACCGCCTCCCCCCGCCCCCCGTACCCCTACTTCAGCCACCTGCTGATGAGGTTCACGATAAGCGTGAGCACAAGCGAGATCAGCAGCATGGAGGTCACCGGCACGAAGCAGCTCCACCCCTCGCCGCCGAAGCGCAGGTCGCCGGGAAGCCGGCCGAGCCCGACGCGTCCACCCAGCCACAGCAGCGCGCCCGCGAGAGCGAGGAGCGCGGCCATCACGAGCAGCGCGACACCGAACTGCTGGATCGGGTCCATCGGCGGTCTTTGCATCGTCCCTCCGGTCACACGTCATGCGCCACCGCACGTCGCGGCATCTACAGCGTCTGCACCACCATGGCGATGCCGAGCAGCCCGAACACGGCTCCCACGACCTTGCTCAGCACCGCTTCGTTCACGCGGTTGGCGTATCGGGCAGACACCCGTCCGC
>JAJFTE010000032.1 GCA_021373175.1 Actinomycetes bacterium | reverse complement strand
CGTGGAGAAACCATCGGTCAATGCCGCCCCGAGCAATCTGGCCATCTTCGGCCGTTATCTGCTGACTCCCAGGGTCATGCGGATCCTGCCGCACATAGAGCCGGGCCGTGGCGAGGAGATCCAGCTCACTGACGCTCTGCGAGAGTTGCTGCGCACGGAGGAACTCTACGCGGTGCCGATGGAGTGCGAGGGCTACGACACCGGGAACGTGCTCTCCTGGCTGGAGGCGAACGTGGCGATGGGACTTCGGAGCGCCGAGTACGGCCCGGCGCTCAGGGAGAGTCTCGAGCGGATGCTGGGGTAGGGGCTAGGCTTGGCGTCGGCGCGTCGTGAGCACGGCGGCCGACAGTGCCTTGACTTCAGCACGCTCGCCCTCCGTGAGGCTTACTAGGTACGCGAGTGCCCAATAGCAGACCAGAGAGCCGAGTGCGACGAATCCGGTCGCGATCAACGAGCTGGTGAGCCCAGCCTTCATCGCACCCCAAGCCAACGCCGCCGGTACCAGAAGGATCGGGTAGGTCCGGAGCACGATATCTCGGAACCACCTGCGTGCCGAGACACCGATGACGCGGACGTGGAACCATATGTGCGATGGGAACTCCAGGTACCACGGGAGCGCCGTGCCGATCACCACCCCGATGATTCCGTACCGTTGCACCAGCACGATGCTGAGCGCGAGGTTTGCGACCGCGATCGAGATCACGTACGGCAATCTCTTGGGCAACTTGCCGAGTCCGACGACCATGCTGTCGCCCACCGAAGTGCCGGCGCTGAGCAGTTGGTATGACACCAGGATCTGCGCGCTCGTGACCGCTGGCGCAAACTCGGCTCCCAGCCACCCGATGATGATCGGGCGCGCGAGGACGATCAACAGAACCACTATCGGGTTGATGACGATGCAGACGTACTTGGTGCCGCGCATGAACAGAGATTCCAGAGCCGAGGTGCGCTGCTCGGCCTGGAGCTGCGAGGTTGCCGGCATGACCGAGGTGTTCGCCAGGCTTGTCAGCTGAGAGATCAGACCCTGGAACTTGCCGGCCGCCTCGTAGAGACCTATCGCGGCGGCGCCGGCGAACACGCCCAGGACTATCCGGTCGGTTTGCTGATACAGAATGACGAGCGTGACCTGGCTTATGAAGATTGCCCAACTGAACGTCAGAATCTCTCGCATGGCTGATCTTCTCGCGCGACCCAGGGACAGTTGCGCGGCTCCAAGTTCCTTCCGCGCCCTGGTGAAGTTGAGTATTCCGACGCAGACGGTGACCATCGAGGTGGCTGCAAGGAGTGTCACTGGGCCCTCATGAAGCACGAGAACGCTGATCGTCGCCGCAGCGGAGAAGATGCTGCCGAGCAGCAGGTTGCGCGCGATCACGTTGTAGCGTTGGATTCCGCCAAGGATGTGGTAACCCGTTGAGAGCGGCCACGTCAGCAGGGCCGCTGCGGCGGCGACGAAGAAGAGGTTCCTTACCAGTCGCGCCTCGTCACCGGTGAGCCTGAAGATCAGCTGAGTGTTGAGCGCCAGCACGACCAACCCCAGAGCGGCAACCAGTCCCACTACCATGTAGAAGGCGAGCGCGCTTGAAACCGTAAGTGATATCCGGTCGTCTTCCCCGCGAGCCCGGCGTTCGGAAACGAACTTGACGACCGATGAACCGACACCGAAATCCAGCAGGGTGGCATAGCTTGATGCCGATATCGCCAGCATGTAGAGGCCGTAGTGAGACAGACCAAAGTCCCGCACAATGAACGGCATTAGGACCAGCGATGTAGCCATCGTGAATAGCTGGGCGACACTCATTGCCAGGGTGTTTCCGACTATACGTCTCTTGTCGCCCATGCCGCCCTTCTCTTGGCTCGATGGTGCCACGCCGTGTTAGCCTAGGATAGCCCAAGCCGAAAGCCGCGGCGCGATACACATGGTGCCGGGCCAGTTTCTCGATCAAAACGCGGAGACAGTGATGCGGAACTACGGCAACAAGCGGGGGCTCGTTAGTGGAGAAGCCGGCTTCCTCGGGTCGCATCTGTGCGACCGGCTCCTCGCTGACGGATGCGAGGTCTTGTGTGTTGACAACTTCTATACCGGCACGCGTGCCAACGTGGCGCACCTGGTGAGCAACGCGTTGTTCGATAGTGTTCGACACGACATCACATTCCCGCTGTACGTCGAGGTCGACGGGATGTACAACCTGGCGTGTCCGGCTTCACCGGTGCACTACCACTACTATCCCGCCCAGACTACGAAAGCCAGCGTTCACGGCGCTATCAATGTGTTGGGACTTGCGAAGCATCTCAGGGCGCGGATTCTCCAGGCATCAACCAGCGAAATCTACGGCGATCAGACACTCTCACCGCAGCCTGAGTCGTACTGGGGCAACGTGAACCCTACCGGACCCCGAAGTTGCCACGACGAAGGCAAGCGGTGTGCGGAGACGCTGTTCTTTGATTACTACCGACAACATTACCTGCAGACAAAAGTAGCGCCAATCTTCAACACCCACGGTCCGCGGATGCATCCGAGTGACGAGCGCGTTGTGAGCAACTTCATAGTGCAGGCACTGCAGGGTGAAGACCTCAGGGTCTTTGGCGATGGCAGCCAGACGAGGTCTTCCTGCTGCGTGGACAATATGATTGACGGCCTGATTCCGCTGATGGCTTCGCCAGAAGACTCCGTTGGTCCGGTCAACCTCGAGACTTCGTACGAGTTCTCGATGAACGAACTGGCGGAAACGGTGATAAGGCTCACAGAGAGCAGGTCCGGTATCGTCTATCAGCCACTACCAGAGGATGACCCGCATCACAGACGGCCGGATCTTCGTCTTGAGGAGGAGAAGCTGGGGTGGAATCCGGGAGTCGGACTTGAAGAGGGCCTGCTGCGCACAATCAACTACTTCAGAAGCACGCTTGGGTCGGGAACTCCTCGGGAAGGACATAGTCGCGTGAGCCTGACCGGTGTCTTCCGCCGGTGCACGGGCGGAATCTTCGCAAGAGACACGGCAATGAGCGTTGAACCCGTCAGTCCGATGCCGGCCCATCGGGCCGTCTTCGGTCAGTTCGTGGGCGAGGCAGACAATGTGCTCGATGTTGGGTCCAACATAGGTGACAGGGCTGCCGTCTTCCATGCGTTGGGTGCGACGGTCTTCGCCTTCGAGCCACAACCGGCGTGCCCTGAAGCGCTCAGACGACGCTTCCATCGGGATCCAAGCGCAGCTGTCATCGAGGCCGGCCTCGCCGCTTCATCAGGGGAACTGCCGATGAGCATCTGCGGGGAAGCTACGACAATCTCCACGTTCGCTTTGGAGTGGAAAGAAGGCCGCTTTCATGCCTTTCAGTGGGACTCGGAGGCAATCGTACCTGTCACGACGTTGGATCAGGCAATTGAACGGTACCGGTTGCCGGACTTCATGAAGATAGGCGTTGAGGGCCATGAGGAGCAGGTTCTCGCTGGCCTGAGCAGCTTGGCGGGAGTCTTGTCATTCGAGTTTGCGAAGGAGTTCGCGGACAAGACTTTGCGTTGTCTGCGCAGACTGAAGAATCTCGGCTATGCCGAATTCAACATCGCGCTTGGTGAGCAGACCGCACTTCTCTTCGACGAGTGGGTCTCTGGTGGCGAGGTGCTGGACCACATCACGAGCAGCGACGATGCAATGCTCTGGGGAGACGTGTACGCGCGTGACTCCCGCAGCCGCGTCTGAGGCTCTGAGCATGCGCATCTTCTATGCATCAGGGAAGCGGCCCAATGAGGCACTGACGGACTCGACCATATGGCACGAGAACCTCTTCGGGTCGCTCGTGTCACTGGGTCACGACGTGGTCGAATTCGACTACGATCTCGAGCCGCTGCTCGCGCACGCGGACTTCACTGTCCCGGAGAACGCCTCCTTCATCGCGGAACACCGTCCGACAGCCGAGCGAGCGCTCTTGGACCAGTTGTTCCGTGCGCACTCCGAGAAGCCCGTGGACCTGCTCTTCACGTACTTCTACTCGTCCTGCGCTTCCGCGGCGACTATCCGCCAGATCAGTGAAGCGGGCATCCCGACTATGAACTGGTACTGCAACGCCTCGTACCAGCTGCATCTGGTCGCCGATCTGGCACCCGCCTACGACTACAGTCTGGTGCCGGAGAAGTTTCGCCTCGAGGACTACCGTGCGCTGGGTGCGAACCCCGTCTACTGTCAGGAAGCGGCGAACCCGGACGTTTACCATTCGTACGACGTGCCGGTCGAGTACGATGTGACATTCGTCGGGGCCCGCTATGCCGATCGTCCCGATTACATCAAGGCGCTGCTCGCCGCTGGCATAGAGGCCCGTGTCTGGGGCCCCGGTTGGACGGACCCGGCTGGTCTTGAGATTGCGGGCAGTTGGACCGACTTCGCCGCAATCCTGCCTCATCCGCATGCATGGCGCTCGCTTGCAGGTCGCGTGTATCGCCGAGCGTTTCGACCGCAGGACGTTCCCACGCTTCTGCCTCGCAGGGTGTGCGGCGCGCCACTCAGCGACGAGGAAATGGTCAAGATGTACAGCCGCAGTAAGATATCGCTGGGCTTCTCGGGAGTGGCGGGTACACTCGAGGACGGTCGCAGAATCACTCAACTTAGGCTGCGTGACTTCGAGGCCCCGATGGCGGGTGCCTTCTACCTATGCGAGTACATGGACGAACTGGACGAGTTCTTCGAGATAGGCAAGGAGATCGTCTGCTACGAGACCGTGGACGAGATGGTCGCGCTTTGCCGCTACTACCTGGCGCACGATGACGAGAGGGAAGCCATTCGCGAAGCCGGCCGGTTGCGTTCGTTGCGAGACCACACATGGCAGCGACGCCTATCTGACGTGTTCAGTGCGGTGGGATTGCAGTGAGCGTTGCAGACCGCGTGACCGTCGTCACCCCAGTGTACAATGGCGCGAGATTCATTCGTGCGTCAGTAGAGAGTGCCCTAGCGCAGCGGCCGTACGTGGACGAGGTATTCGTCGTTGATGACGGGTCGACGGACGACTCAATAGCCATAGTGGCTTCGTTCGGGGATCGGGTCTCGGTAGTGGCCCTGGACCACACCGGTAATCCTTCGGTGGCCAGAAACGCCGGTGTCGAGCGCTCCTCCAACGACCTGATTGCGTTCCTGGACGCCGATGACATCTGGCTGCCAGACAAGATTGCGGCGCAGACAGCCGTGCTGGACGCCCGGCCCGAAGTGGGCGTGGTATGCACAAATGCGTACCGCCAGACGTTCGAGGGCCAGGACGAGGGAATGACTCCGTTGCTTCGTGCCGAATTTGGGACTTCCGGCGATGTCCTGGACGACTTGATTGTTGAGAACTTCGTAATCACATCGAGCGTGCTCGCTCGGAAGCAATCGCTCCTGGATGCAGGCATGTTCTCGGCCTCAGAACACCTACCGGCCGTTGAGGACTACGACCTGTGGCTGCGAGTAGCCCACGAGGTCGGTTTCGCCTACCTATCCGAACCCTGGCTCATCTATCGTGACTGGGGCGCTAGCTATCGCGGCGAGTGGTCCGCGATCCAGACTGCGGAGGGGTTGCTCCGGGTGCTGGAGCGTCTTGACGAGCGCTATCCCGGTAGTGGAGTCGCGCGCGCCTCCGCGTATGCGCCGCTCGCACTGGGGTCCTGGAAGCGCCTTCTCCGCGCGCTTTTGATTCGCCGAGGAGCACGGCGACCGTGAAGATCCTGCACACATGCGCCACGTACTGGCCGCTGGTCGATGGCGTGTCTGTGGCCATGCAACGCATCTCCGAAGGGCTCGCGGCACATGGGCATGACGTGACAGTGGCCACCGGGGCGGTTGCGGGAGCGGTCGATGAACACGCCGGCGTGCAGATCGTGCGATTCGCGATCACGGGCAATGAGACCTTGGGATACCAGGGTGACACCACAGCCTACCAAGAATTTGTCCGCCACTTCGCTGGCGATATCATGCTCAACTACGCCGCGCAGATCTGGTCGAGCGACC
>JAJFTE010000007.1 GCA_021373175.1 Actinomycetes bacterium | reverse complement strand
CACGAGCACGGCCTTCATCGTGAGGCCGGCGGTCACGCGATCGCGCAGCGTGCCGACCGACTTCTCAAGCGCGTCCATCTTCTCGGCGTGCTCCGGGCACGGCAACACGGTAGCGTCGTTGCGCGCTTCGATCCGCGCCACGGACACCTCGAGGCGCCCGGCGGTTTCGCGCAGGCTGTTGATCGCCGACCACAGGTCGCGGGTGCTCGCGTCTCCGTTCAACGTCGCCTCCACGCTACGGCGTCGGTTCCTCGATCAGTTCCGACTCGACCCTCAGCAGGTCGAAGTCGAGCGTCTTTTCGATGCAGTACATCGTGCCGATCGTCGCCCCGTCGCCGGTGATCGCGACGTTCGTGACCTTCGCCCCCGGCCCGTAGTCGAGCCCGAGGAAGGTCTGCACGGCGCGCACGATGCGACGCGGCAGGGCGTCGACAGCCGCATATCCGGTCAGGATCGCCCCGCCCCACGCGGCGTTGAGGTAGAACGGGTAATGCGCGCGCACCACGGTCTTCGGCTGGCCGGAGATTTGGAGCGTGACCTCCTGGCCCGGCAGGTCGACCGTCCCGAACTTCAGTTGCGAATTGGCGTCGGCCTGAGAGAGCGACCACTTCTCGCCGCGGTAGCTTTCGAGTTGGCGCTCTTCGGCGCAGGAGTAGCTGCCGGCATCGGGGGCCGTGTCGCAACTCCCCCACGAGCGGTAGGCGTGGCCGAAGCTGGCATATGCTGAATTGAACAGGTGGTCGGTGTTGCTGCCCTCGCCCTCCACGTCGATCAGGCCGTCAGCGGGGGTCAGGCCCGCGAGCGTAGGCCCGCGCGTGCGAGAGATCACGGCGAGTTTGCCGTCCATCGTCACGGCCAGCAGGTCTCGCGTGTGCCTGATCACGTCATACACGAGGTCGGCAACCGTCTGCCGAATGCGGCGGGACACATAGACGGTCGGCAGGCCGTGCACCGCGTAGAGTGCAGCCCACGGCGCGTCGCCGGAGTAGGCGTCGTACGCATCGTCGATCGAGTCCTGGTCGATCCAGGCCGATCCCATCCCCGCCTGCATGACGATCGCGGCGATAACCGCTGCCGGCGTCCCGGACCACGCCCACGGCTGCCGGTGGTGCAGGGCCCACATCCCGTCCCGACGGTAGAACCACGCGGTCACCTGCCACCCATATGGGTACGGATATGTTGCGCCGGTGTTCGGGTTGTCGATGACCCATGGCGTGCGGTAATAGGCAGACTGCTCGGGGTAGTATGCGGTCGGATCCAAGTCGCCCTCTATCATGGTGGGCAGCAATTCGACGAACTGGGCCAGACTCGATTCGCTGGACGCCGGGTTCGTCCGGTGTCCACCATTTACCGACACCTGAGACCCGAATATTTCAGTCGGATAATCAACCGAGCGATCCAACTCTCGCGCTCCGCCCGGCGGCTGGACCCATTCGACCAGAGTTTTCCACCACTGTTCTGTATACCCAGGGATGTCCGGATCAGCATCGATCCAGAACATCAGCCTGTAGGCCACCAAGGAACTGAGCCCGCTGAGTGTGACCGATGGAGCGTAAGACGTCCCGGCAGACGATGGGTAATACCCAGAGGTCGCCACAACCGAGTCGTCGCTTACCTTGCGCACTTGGTAACGGATCTTCCCCGGGTGCGTCCAGATCGAATTGGAGATGCCGATGCTTGTCGCCCCGGCAGCGGCTTGTACTCTGAACGAAAGCATTTGCGGCCAGACGTTCACCGCGTAGAAATTCCCTGTGTCGTCCCCCGCGTTCTGCTGCCCTTCGGTATTGGAGATGCACCCCTGGAAGCAGCGCGTGAGTTGCTTGATCCAGACGGCATGATAGGACGTCCCAGCGTGCCCGTCCTGGATCGCTGCGCTGGAAAAATCAGGCACCCAGCGCGCCGCCGCCCCAAGACCCGCCCACCATGCCGATCCCAGCCCCACGTCGCTCTCCTGCTCTATGGCCTGTAAACCATCTCCCACTGCGATCCAACGTCCGTGTCGTACGCGTGATCCTTCGTCATCCTCAGCGAGAGCACCTCAGCCGCGCCCATCGCTTCGGTCTCGATCGTGACGATGTTGCCGATGGGCGTTCCGTCCGCCTTCACCGAGTCGCCGTTGACCGCCGAAGCGATGCGCCCGACGTACGCGATGCACGTCAGTTCCAGCCACGACCCCGCGAGCCCGAGCACGTAGACCCGGTGACGAACTCGGCACTCCTGCGGCGCCGCCTGGTATGCCGTGGTCGAATGCGTGAAGCGGCTCGTGGTGCTGAACGGGTACCACGATCCGTCCGCGTTGCTCACCTGGAAGGCATGCCGAGCGGTCTGGAGCTTGCGCGTGTCGAGCGGAGAGAAGTTGACCGCGACGTACGTGCGCTTCCCAGACTTCACCACGCAGTTCAGCGCGTGGTCGGTCTCGGGATCATGGAAAACGACCTCTTCGTACGCCGCGTGCGCGATGCTCTCCGGCACGTAAAGAGACCACTGTTGCCGCACGCGCCGGCGCGCGCGGAGGGCGGCGATCTGGTCGGCTGTCAGGTTCAGAGCCACGGCTCCCTACTTCGCGAAAACGACGTCGAGCGAGATGTCGGTCCAGTTCCACTCCGTGCCCGAGCCGCTGACGTCCAGCTCGCTGCCCTCGAGAGCGAGCCGGATCTCATCGCAGACGAGCGGCGGCCTGTCCGCCGCGCTGCCGCCGCCGTTGTCGTACCAGGGCAAGAACACGATCAGCGCACCGAAGCTTCCGGCCGCACCCGGGTTGAGG
>JAJFTE010000141.1 GCA_021373175.1 Actinomycetes bacterium | reverse complement strand
AGGTCGTCATCCTCGGCGGCACGGCGGCAATCAGCTCGACCGCGGAGAACTCGCTCAAGACGCTTCTCGGCGCTGCGAACGTACAGCGCATCGGCGGTACGAACCGCTACGAAACCGCGCGTCTGGTAGCTGCCGCGACGGTCAAGTTCCTTGACTGCAACTACAAGGGTTCTGCGTTCGTCACGACCGGCCTGAATTTCCCCGACGCGCTTGCCGCAGGTCCGCTTGCGGCCGCCAAAGGATGGCCGATCTACCTGGTCGGACCGGCAGGGCTCGACGCGCCGACTGCGGCGGCGATGACTGACATCGGCGTCACGACCGCGCTGGCGCTTGGCAGCACGTCGGCGGTCCCGGCCTCGGTCGCAACCGCGATCGGCACGTCGGTCGGCGCGACCGTCACGAGGCTCTCCGGCCCCGACCGGTACTCCACGGCCGTCGCCGTGGCCGGGTACGGTGTGGCGAACGCCGGTCTGAGCTGGGATGGCATAACGATTGCCACCGGCGAGAACTTCCCCGATGGCCTTTCGGCTGGTGCCGCCCAGGGTCTGAACGGCTCGGTGTTGTTGCTGACGAGGACGGCCTCACTGCCAGCTCCTACGGCCTCGGCACTGACCGCGCATAAGGACAGCATCGCGCTGCTGCGATTCGTCGGCTCCGATCAGGCGATCAGCCCGGCGGTGCGAGTCTCGGTAGCGAACCTGCTCAAGTAGCATCAACCGCACGAACGGATGCCCGCACGGGATCTGTACCGCGCGGGCATCCGTGCGCCGGTGGCGAGGCGAGGGCGCCACGTACATACACGGCGTATTGACACGCCCTCCGTCTGCCGCGTACGCTCGTCTCGGAGGTGATCGTCATGCCCGAGGAACGCGCGTCATACGGCACGAAGCCAGCTCAATTCCGCCTGCCGGTGTGGGCGCACGAGTTCCTGAGCCGAGAGTCGCTGCAGCAGAACCGCACCAAGACCGACATCCTCCTGAGCGCGCTTGAGGCCTACAAGCGTCAGCGCTTCGAGGAGTTGCTCGGCCAGGAATACGCCGAGACCGCTGCCGAGGACCGCGTTCAGGTTGCGGCATGGGACGCCACGGTCGCAGACGGCCTGGAGACAGACGAATGGTGACCCGTCCGCACAGGGGAGAGGTCTACTGGGCGGACCTTGAGCCCGTCTTGGGTTCGGAGCAAGGCGGGAAGCGGCCGGTGGTCGTGGTTCAGAACGACATCGGCAACGAGCGCTCCGCGACAACCGTCGTGGTGCCGGTGACGTCGAGCACGGCGAAGGCGTGGTATCGCGTGAACGTCCAGCTCCCCGACGGGACGCTCGCGAAGCCGTCGGTGGCCAAGTGCTCGCAGGTGCGGACGATCGACGTGCGTCGGCTTGTGGGCGTGCCGGTCACCCGGCTCGACTTCGAGACGCTCTCGCGAATCGACGAGGCGCTGCTCGTGTCGCTCGGCCTGTACTGAGCGCGTTACCCCGCTCCGCCACCGCCACCACCGCCACCGCCGCCACCGCCGCCCGAGAAGCCGCCGCCACCGCCACTTGAGCCCGACATCTGGCTGCTGGCGATGCTTGCCGCCGAGGCGAACCCGCTCGACATCGCGGATGCAGGCGACATGTACCCGGGGCCGGACGACACCCACCACACGGTGTGAGCGAGGGCCGGGTCGGCGAGCACCTGCGGGACCTTCACGCGCATCGCTTCGATGACCTGCTCGGCAATGCCGAAGACGACGGCCATCACGAGGAAGTGCTCCCACAAGATCACGTGCGTGGGCGGCGCTTCGTCGAGGCGGCTGAAGTCGCGGAGGTAGTCGCGCAGGCCGCGGTACTTCGCGTAGAGTTCGTTCGCTTGAGCCGAGCGACGCGGCATCTGGAAAGCGATGATGAACATCGCGATGCCGCATGCCGAGCCGACCACGAAGCCCCACGCGTTCTCGGCGAAGCTCGACGCCATGATCCCGACGAACCCGATGAGCACGGCCGCGACGATGAGCACCCACTTAAGCGTGCCGCCCGTCTTTTCGAAGAAGCCGAGCTTGCTGGCGTCGATCTCTACGGCGGCTTTCCAGTCGGTCATGCCCTTCGCGAACGTTTGCGGACGTGATTTCGCCTCGGCCTTGAGCTCGGCGATGGTGAGCGTGTTGCCGTGTCCCATCGTGGTGAAGAGGAACTCGACGAGCGTCGCCTCGAAGGGCTTGAGCGCACTTGCCTTGGACTCGTCGTACCCAAGCTCGTACGTGCTCTCGGTCTTGCTGCCGAAGAGGCTCACCTTCGTGTCGGTGGTGGGCTTCACGGTGATGATGCTGCGGTTGGCGAGATCCATGAGCGTGGCGACGGTCTCCGCATCGCCTATGGTCCCGAAGCGCCAGAGCGCGCCGACCGTTGCCGGCGGCAAGTCGCTCGGCAGTTCACGGAAGTAGCCGCCGGGGTAGCTCGATGTGCGCTCGCGTCCGTAGCGGAAGAACAGCCACAGCGCGACGACCAGTCCCACGAGCGGCAGGACAATGCCGAGGATGGTCGCGATGAGCACCTGCGTCTTGGCGACACGCCGCTGCACATTCGCCTCGTTCGCGAGCTTGGCCTCCTCGGCAAGGACCTCTTGAAGGCGCGCGCCGGGCGTGGGCGTGGCGTTCGGCAGGGCCGTGCGGGGGAAGAGCGCGCGGGCTTCCACGAGCGTGTAGGCGGGCAGGTTCGAGACATCGAGCGTCATGTGGTTGCCGTTCCGGGCTACCACGCCGGTGAGCGGGCCGTGCGCCCACACCTTGAGGGCCTGCGCCGGCCAGGTGCCCGGGAAGGTGACGTCGATGTGAACGCTGTCCACGCCGTGGTCCCAGCGATCACCGATGAATTTCCAGTAGAACTCGGCGGTGTCGTCCCACGCTTTGGCTGCGCCTTCAACCGTGTACTCGAGGACGAAGGTCGCCTGCGAGTCTGTGGTCGCGTGGAATGCGTCGATCCGGATGCTGCCGCCCTGATCGACGACCGTATAGCGGCCCGGCGTCTTGTCGCCCGGCGAGGTGAGCGTGTATGCGCCGCCTGGTCCGCTCATGCCAGTGATCGTGATCGGGCCGTAGGTGTACCCGGAGCCAGGCGACGACGTGTCGAGTTCCCAGAACACGAACGAGAACGAGCCGCTGAAGTCGAACGTCCGCTCCTCGCGAACGGTCAGCGTGCCCGCGTCATCGACCGTCGCGTTGATGTCGACGGTCGGCACCGTGTACGACTTGTCGGCCGCCGAGGCGGGTGCCGCAACCATCAGCGCAGCAAGAGCGGCGGTCGCGAACGTCCGGGCAAAGCGCCTGCAGATCATCGGTTCCTCCTCGGCATACGGGAGTCCTGCACGCGTGCGGACCCCCTCCCGTCGACCTTCCGAACATAGCACAGGCCGGTTTACTATCCGAGTAGGTGCGCAGGGTGTTATCCCGGCGGGGAGGACTGGACGGCAATCACCTGATTAGAAAGGGCCCCGGCGTTTGCCGGGGCCCTTCGCGTCGACGGCGTTAGTGCTTTGTATCGCCGCTTCCAATCGCGATGTGATGTGTCTTGGGCTCCTCGATCGCTTTCGCGCCCGGAACGGTGACTTCAAGGACTCCGTCCTTGAAGTCCGCATGCAGCGTGTCAGGATCGACACCCTTCGGCAACCCGATACGCCGTTCGAAGCGGCCCCAACTCGACTCGCGGAGCATGTAGTCCTCGTCGGTGGTCTCGTGCTCCTCGGAACGTTCTCCCGTGATCGAGAGCATCCCTTCCGTCACCGAGATGTCCACGGCCGAGGGGTCGATGCCCGGGAGTTCGACACGGACGACCATGTCGTCGCCCCGGCTCAACACGTCCATTGTAGGGACCAGCATCTTCGTATCGACCTCGCCGCGCAGCGAGCGCACTGGCGTGGTCCAGTCGAAGAAGCGGTCGACCTCTCGCGGTAACGCGAAGAGGTCACCGAACGGATCCCACCGCATGAGCGCTGCCATCGTTCTCACCTCCAGAAACACTGTGACCCCGGCTCGATCTCATCCGGGGTCTCGCCGATATTGCAAGGCAAAATATACCCACCTTGCGCGGCATCGTGCGCTAAGATGGTGCCGTCAGGGGGGTTCGGTTTCTCGGCGGCAGGACGCGTATGCGCATCGCACTCGCACAGATCGACCCGACGGTCGGCGACTTCGACGGGAACCTCGCGCTGTGCCTGCGCGCGGCAGAACATGCCGCCGATGTCTGCGCCGACATCGTGCTGCTGCCGGAGCTCGCGCTGCTGGGCTATCCGCCGGAGGACCTGCTCGGCAAACCGCACTTCATCGAGCGGTCGATGGAAACAGTCGAGACGTTCGCCAGCCTCACGCCATGCACGGCGCTCGTCGGCTTCGCGTACCGGGATGAGGGGGGCACCTTCAATGCGGCCGCATTGTGTCGCGATGGCGCCGTCGAGCGCGTCTACCGCAAGCAACGGCTGCCGAACTACGGCGTCTTCGACGAGGAGCGGTATTTTGAGGCGGGATGTGAAGACGTGGTCGTCGAGATCGCGGGCATCCCGTGCGGTCTGAGCGTCTGCGAAGACGCCTGGTTCCCCGAGCCGGTCGCGCGCGCGAAGGAGCTGGGCGCGCGTGTGCTGCTGAACATCTCGGCATCGCCGTTCCATGTGGGCAAGGGACGCTTGCGCGAGCTGATGCTGTCCGACCGCGCCGCCACCAACGACCTGTGGCTGGCATACTGCAATGCCACCGGCGGGCAGGACGAGCTGGTCTTCGATGGTCGCTCGGCCGTCATGGCGCGCGACGGCGGGGTCGTCGCGCGCGCGTTGCCGTTCGCCGAGGACTTCCTGGTCGTCGACATCCATCCCGAGACGGACGCGGCACCGGAGACGCGGCTTGAACCCATCGAGTCACCGGTGGAAGAGATGTACGACGCGCTTAAGCTCGGCTTGCGTGACTACATCCGGAAGAACGGCTTCAGCGACGTCGTCCTCGGGCTTTCCGGCGGGATCGACTCCGCGCTCACGGCGGCGCTCGCCGCCGACGCGCTCGGCGCTGCGCGCGTGCACGGCGTCCTGATGCCGTCACGGTACTCCTCGGAAGGCAGCATCGCCGATGCGCGCGAGCTTGTGCGACTCACCGGCATCGATGCTATCACCATCCCCATCGAGGGCCCGTTCACGGCCTTTCAGAAGTCCCTGGCGCCGGTCTTCGGCGACCTGCCCGAAGATGTGACCGAGGAGAACATGCAGGCGCGCGTTCGCGGCACGTTGCTGATGGCGCTTTCGAACAAGTTCGGATGGCTCGTGCTCGCCACCGGCAATAAGAGCGAGCTTTCGGTGGGGTACAGCACGCTGTACGGCGACATGGTGGGCGGCTTCGCGCCCATCAAAGACATCTTCAAGACGAAGGTGTACGACCTCGTCCGCTGGCGCAACACGCAAGGCGAGGTCATCCCGGCGGCGACGATCGCGAAACCACCCAGCGCTGAGCTGCGCCCCGATCAGACGGATCAGGACTCGCTTCCGCCGTACGACACCCTCGATGCCATCCTTGAGGCGTACGTGGAGCAGGACCGCTCGGCCGAGGAGATCGTCGGCTCGGGGCAGGATGAGGCCACCGTGCGCCGGGTCATCCGGCTGGTGGATGCTGCTGAGTACAAACGCCGCCAGGGGGCCATCGGGGTCAAGATCACGCCGAAAGCGTTCGGCAAGGACCGTCGCATGCCGCTCACCAACCGTTTTGGCGGCTGACGTGGCCGAACTCCGATGGGTGGCGCATGACGACCGGCTCATGCGCGACGCGACGCACCTGCGTTGGAAGGTGCTGATGGAGCCTTTCGGCGTGACGCCTGATGGCGACTGGGACGATGCGGACCCACACTCGCAGCATCTGGTGGCGCTCGATGAAGGCTTGGTTGTGGGCTATGCCCGGCTCATCGATGCCGCCGGCGCCGCGCAGATCCGCCAGGTGGCCGTGGCGTTCGACCGGCAGCGCTCCGGGATCGGGAGCGCGCTTGTGCGCGAGTCGGTCCGCGCGGCGCGGGAGGCGGGTCTTGACCCTATCTTCCTGCATTCGCGCGCCTATGCCGAGGCGTTCTACGAGCGCCTCGGCTTTGTCACCGTGAGCGCGGAGCCGTTCTGCTACGGCCGGACCGGCATGCCACACGTGCGGATGGAGGTTCGAACGCGGCCGAGATGAGCGGGCCGGTGGCCGTTGCGTCTGGCGCATCGGCACCGGTTCGCCTAGTGTGTTGTGTGGTCGTTGCGAGCTATCAGTCTTGAGGAGGGACGCTCATGCCAAGCATCACCCGTGACCAGGTCCGCGTGCCAGCGGACGTGCCCGCCATCGTGCGTGAGACGTACGTCGACAACTATATGGCCGCCACCCGCGGCACCGGCAGGCTCATGCTGTTCGCCTGCGACCAGAAGATCGAGCACCTCAACGACGACTTCTTCGGCGAGGGCATCTCGGCGGAGGACAGCGAGCCGGAGCACCTGTTCCGCATCGGCTCGCAGGGGGTCGTCGGCGTGCTTGCCGGGCAGCGCGGTCTTATCGCGCACTATGCGGCCGACTACCCGGACATCAACTACCTGGTGAAGATGAACTCCAAGACGCACCTCGTAAAGACGTCCGCCAAGGACCCGGCGAAGCACCAGGACGATCCGTATTCGCCGCAGCTCTACGACATCCAAACGGCGCTCGACCTGCGGGAAGGCGGCGTTAACGTAGTTGGTATCGGCTACACCATCTATCTGGGCAGCGAATACGAGTCACAGATGATGATGGAGGCCGGTCAGCTCATCGCCGACGCCCACTCGGTAGGCCTCATCGTGGTGCTGTGGATCTACCCGCGTGGCAAGGCGGTCGCGGACGAGAAGGACGCGCACCTCATCGCCGGGGCGGCAGGGACCGCCGTCTGCCTGGGCTCGGACTTCGTGAAAGTGAACCCGCCCAAGGGCGACGACGCGCAGACCTCGGCCGAGAAGCTTGTCGAGGTGTCCAAAGCCGCGGGGCGTACCGGCCTTGTGTGCGCGGGCGGCTCCACCGTGGCGGCGGACACGTTCCTGAGCCAGCTCTGGGAGCAGATCCATGTGGGCGGCGCGAAGGGCAACGCCACCGGGCGCAACATCCACCAGCGTTCGCTTGCGGAAGCCGTTCGCCTTACCAAAGCCATCAGCGCGATCACGCTCGCGGACTGGAGCGTGGACGACGCGCTCGCTGTCTTCAACGGTGAGAAGGACTTCTCGATCTAGCTGATTGGCCGAGGCATACCAGCCCGGATTCCAAGCGCGACATCGCCTTGTGAGCGGTGCCGCGCTATCCTATAGACTTGACGTGTCCGGTCGTCGACCGGCACGCGAGACCTGCAAGCGACCGACCTGGAAGCCTCATGCCCATCTCGGACTGGTTCAAGGCACGCGAGGTACGCCGCTACACCGTGGCGTCTTCCGACAAGACGGTGGAGCTTCCCGACGGCGTCTGGCTGAAGTGCCCCTCGTGCAAACACACTCTCTATCAGGGCGCGCTCACCGACAATCTGTTAGTGTGCCCGCACTGCGGCCATCACTTCGACATGCCCGCGCCCGACCGCGTCCTCGCGCTTGCCGACGAAGGCAGCTTCACCGAGACCGACGCGGGGCTCTCCTCGCTCGATCCGCTGCGGTTCTCGGCAGCCAAGCCCTACACGACGAGCCTCGCGAGCGCGAAGGAGAAGACGGGCCTGGTCGAGGCGGTCGTGACCGGCAGGGCGCTGCTCGGCGGTCATCCGGTCGTGCTCGGTGCGATGGACTTCCGCTTCATCGGCGCCTCCATGGGGTCCGCTGTTGGCGAGAAGATAGCGCGCGCGTTCGCGCTTGCACAGGCCGAGGACCGCGCGATCGTGTTGGCGGTGGCCTCCGGCGGGGCGCGCATGCAGGAAGGCATGCTTTCGCTCATGCAGATGGCGAAGACCGCCGCGGCGGCCGAGCGGCTGGCTCGCGCCGGCGTGCCGTACGTCTCGATTCTCACGAACCCTACGTACGGCGGCGTCACCGCGAGCTTCCCGGTACTCGCCGACGTCATTCTCGCCGAGCCGGGCGCGCTCGTCGGCTTCACGGGACCGCGCGTCATCGAGCAGACGATCCACCAGAGCCTGCCCAAGGGATTCCAAACCGCCGAGTTCCTGCTTGAGCACGGCATGATCGATGCTGTCGTGCCGAGGCCGCAGCTGCGCGACGCTGTTGCGCGCACCCTTGACTACCTGTGCGTCCGCGATGTCCCGGATGCCGCTGCCGGTGCTGCGTGCTCGGTTCCAGCGAACGGCGGTGAGGCATAAGTGGCGCGATTCGTGATGGAGTTCGAACGTCCGCTGGCCGACCTCGAGACGAAGCTCGAGGACCTGAGGGAACTCGACCGCGCCGGGGATCTCAAGCTCGGCGACGCGATCGCAGAACTCGAAGCCGAGATCGAGCAGCTGCGGGTGACGCTCTACCAGGCGCTTTCGCCCTGGGAGCGCGTGCAGGTCTCCCGGCATCCGGATCGTCCGAAGACGCAAGACTACGTTGAGGCGCTGTGCACCGATGTCTTCGAGCTGCACGGCGATCGCGCGTACGGCGACGACGAGGCGATCTTCGCAGGGCTTGCGACCATCGCCGGTCGCCGCGCGATGATCCTCGGCCACCGCAAAGGCAAGAACACCAAAGAGAACATCCGCCGCAATTTCGGCAGCCCGCATCCCGAAGGGCTCCGCAAGGCGCGAAGAGCGATGCTCATGGCCGAGAAGTTCGAGCTTCCTGTGGTCTCCTTCATCGACACGCAAGGCGCGCATCCCGGTATCGAAGCCGAGGAACGCGGCCAGGGCTGGGCCATTGCCGAGAACCTTGCCACGCTTGCTGCGCTTCGGGTGCCGGTGATCGCGGTCGGCATTGGCGAGGGCGGCAGCGGCGGTGCACTGGCGATCGGTTTCGGCGACCGCCTCATCATGCTCGAGAACGCGTACTATTCGGTCATCAGCCCAGAGGCGTGCGCGTCGATCCTGTACAAGGACGCATCGCGCGCGCCGGAGATCTCGGCGTGTCTGCAGATGACAGCCGAGGACCTCGTGCGCCTGGGCATCGCTGACGAGATCGTGCCGGAACCGCTCGGCGGAGCGCATCGCGATCCGGAGATGGTCTTCACCGGCGTCAACCGGGCGGTCTCCTCGGCGCTGGACGCGCTCTGCGGGCAGGAGATCGGGCAGGTCGTCGACCGCCGTTTCGAGCGGCTGTCGTCTATCGGCGTGTTCACTGAGGGGGAGTGACCGATGTCGGAGAAGGCTCGTATCGCTGTGTTGACGAGCGGAGGCGACGCGCCGGGCATGAACGCCGCCATCCGCTCCGTTGTACGAAACGCGCTCGCGCAAGGCGCGGAGACAGTCGCCATCCGGCACGGGTACGAGGGTTTGATCGACGGTGACTTCACGACCATGGAGGTCTCCAGCGTAGGTGGCATCCTCGATCGTGGCGGCACCTTCATCGGCACCTCACGGTCCGAGCGCATGTTCACCGACGAGGGTCTCGACCGGTGCGTCGAGCAGCTTGCCGCTCATGGCGTGACGGGACTGGTCGTGATCGGCGGTGACGGAACGTACCGCGCCGCCGAGAAGCTCGACGAGCGGGGCGTCAGGATCATCGGCGTTCCGGGCACCATCGACAACGACCTCGCCGCCACCGATACCACCATCGGTTTCGACACCGCGCAGAACACCATCTGCGATGCGACCTCGAAGGTGCGCGACACGGCTTCCAGCCACGAGCGCACGTTCATCATCGAGGTCATGGGCCGCGAGTGCGGCATGCTCGCGTTGTACTCGGGCCTGGCGGCAGGCGCTGACGTCATCCTCGTGCCGGAAGTCCCCTGGCAGCTGGAGGACATCTGCGCCTCGGTCGCCCAGGGAGTCACGCGGGGCAAGAAGCACACGATCATCGTGGTCGCCGAGGGCGCGGCGCACGCGTTCGGGCTTGCGGAGGAGCTCTCGCGTGCGTGCGGCCACGAGGTGCGGTCGGTCGTGCTCGGCCACATCCAGCGCGGCGGCTCACCCTCGGCCTTCGACCGCACGCTGGCAAGCCGGATGGGCGCTGCGGCGGTCGACGCGCTGCTTGACGGGGAGAGCGGCAAGGCCGTGTGTCTGCAGAATGCCGACATGGCGCTCGAGACGTTCGCCGTGTGCTACAGCCACTCGCACGAGATGAAGCGGCACATCTACGACCTTGCGATGGTGCTTGCACGATGATCATGATCTCCGACGAGCTGTTCGCCTCGTTCCGCGACACCGGTCGCGACCTCTTCTTGACCGGTGCGGTCTCGAGCCATGGCGGCAACATGAGCGTCCGCATCGGTGACCGCATCCTCATCACGCGCAGCGGCTCGATGCTTGGGCGGCTCACGCGTAAAGACGTCCTGGAGACCGGTATCGACGCATGCGCAGAGGACAAGGGGTGCAGCAGGGAGCTCGTGGTGCATCGCGCGATCTACCAGGCGACAGACGCGCATGCGGTCGTGCATGCGCACACGGTGCACACGGTCCACCGCTCGCTCGTCTCGGAGGCGATCGTGCCCCTCGATTCCGAGAGCAAGGCCATCATCGGGGACGTGCCGATCGTCTCGGCCGAGCAGACGATCGCATCGCCAGAGGCGGCCGGGGTCCTCTCGGCGGCGCTACGCGAGAAGAAGATCGCCGTGCTGCGCACGCACGGGCCGTTCTCGCGGGGCGCCACGCTTGAAGAGGCGTTCTACCACGTGAGCTGCCTTGAGGCGAGCGCGAAGCTCCTCGACCTGGCCGAGGCCTGCCGCTAGCCCCACATCGACTTCACACCCGCGCGGATGCTCGCGGTCGTCGCACGTGCCGCGCCGCCTAAGGCCGCGTCCTCGCGCCGGCCCGAGTCCGGTCGTGCTTGCGACTCGGCGAACAGCGGCCGGAGCGTATCGGGAATGAAGCGCGTTCGCTGCGCGTAGCCATAGCTGTCCGAAAGCCCGCGGCCCGTGGCATAGTAGCGCAGCGGATGCGTCACGTAGAGGTGCTGCTTGGCGCGCGTGCATGCCACGTAGAACAGCCGTCGCTCTTCCTCGATCTCCTCGGGCGAGCCGCAGGCCAGGTCTGCCGGGATGTTGCCGTCGGCCGCGTGGATCACGTACACCGCGTCCCACTCAAGCCCTTTCGCCGAGTGGATCGTTGAGAGGACCAGGTAATCCTCGTCGACGCCGGGCGGTTGTGCGAAGTCGCCCGTCCAGTTGGGAGCGTCGAGCGTCATCTCGGCGAGGAACCGCGTCCGGTCCGGGAATCGCGAGCCCAGGCGCTCCACCTGCTCGAGGTCCGCCAGCCGCGCGCTGGCGTTGTCGTAGCGGGTCTCGGCGAGCGGGGCGAAGAACGAGCGTGCGGCATGCAGCTGCGCCGCCACGTCGCTTGCGCGCGCGTGCGTGAGATCGCCCATGAGCGCCACGAACGCCGGCCACACGCCGGCGGCTGCTTCAGGGGCGCGCCACGTCGCCCACGCCTCGAAGTCGCCACCGCTTTGCCGCAGGGCTGCCATGAGCGCCGAGGCGGTGCTCGGCCCGATCCCCGGAACGAGCTGCAGCACCCGCAGGCCCGCCATCGAGTCAAGCGGGTTCTCGGCCAGGCGCAGGAAGCTGCTAAGGTCCTTGACGTGCGCGGTCTCCACGAACTTGAGCCCGCCGTACTTGTAGAACGGGATGTTGCGCCTGGAGAGCTCGAGTTCCAGTGCCGCCGAGTGATGCGCCGCGCGGAAGAGCACCGCCTGACGCCTGAGCGCCAACCCCTCTTCGCGATGAGCGAGGATGCGTTCTATGACGTAGTCGGTCTGTTCGACCTCATCTTGGCACGTGACCAAGGCGGGCCGTGAGCCGCCTTCGCGCTCGGTCCACAGCGACTTGTCGTAGCGTTCGGCCGCCGCGGCGATGATCGCGTTCGTGGCATCGAGCACCGGTTGCGTACTGCGGTAGTTCTGCTCGAGCGTGAGCACGGTCGCGCCTGCGAACCGCTGCGGGAATTCGAGGATGTTGTGGATGGTCGCGGCGCGGAACGAGTAGATCGCCTGCGCGTCGTCGCCCACGGCCGTCACGCCGGTGCCGTCCGGCCTGAGCAGCGCCACGATGTCGGCCTGGAGCGCGTTCGTGTCCTGGTACTCGTCCACGAGCACCGCGTCGAACCGCTCGCGCACGCGGTCCCCGGCGGGGGAGTCGAGCAGCCCGCGCCAGAACAGCAGCAGGTCGTCGTAGTCCAGGATCTGCTGCGCCTCTTTCGCGTCCGTGTACGCCTCGAAGAGGCGCTTCAGGTCCTCGGCATCGTCCTTGCACCATGGGAACGCCGTCTTGAGAACCTCTTCAAGCGGATGCTGTGAGTTCACGCATCGCGAGTAGATGTCCAGGCACGTCCCCTTCTGCGGGAACCGCCGCCCTTTCCTGCCGAGGTCGAGGTCGGTTCGCGCCAGGTGCATGAGGTCCTCGGCGTCCGCGCGATCGAGGATCGTGAAGTTGGGTTCGAGCCCGATCTCGCGTCCGTGCAGGCGTAGCAGCCGTGCCGCCACGGCGTGGAACGTGCCGCCCCAGACCTTTGTGCCACCGGGAGCCGAGTCACCCGCGTTCACCTGGCTGAGCAGGCCGTCGACACGCCGCAGCATCTCCTGAGCCGCGCGTCGCGAGAAGGTGAGCAGCAGGATGCGACCGGGATTGGTGCCGCTCGCGATGAGGTACGCCACGCGATGCGCGAGCGTGTTCGTCTTCCCGGTGCCGGCACCGGCAACCACAAGCAATGGCGAGGCCCCGTGGGAGGCGGCGGCCCGTTGCGCGGCGTTCAGATCGCCGAGGAGCGTCTCAGCGTTAGCGGGTACGACGGTCGGGGGAGCAGCTGATTGCGGCATCGTGGCCTCCGGGAGACGGTTTTCACATCCCGAAGTCTACCAGTCTTCTCGGCCGAAAGCGAACAAGCGTTCGCTCTGGATGCGCGCGCGTCAGGCACCCGCGAGGAAGGTGTCGATATCAGCGCGGAGCATGTCCTTGCGTCTTTCGTCGAGGAACGACGCCTCGAAGGAGTTGCGTGCGAGCAAGACCATGTCGAGCGGCGAGAGATCAAGCGCGTCGGCGACCTGGATGTAGTTGTCGCTCAGGTAGCCGCCGAAGTACGCGGGGTCGTCCGAGTTCACCGTCACGAGCAGCCCCGCGTCCATCATGCGCCTAAGGGGATGCTCCGCCATCTCGGCGAAAACCCGCAACTTCACGTTGGAAAGTGGGCAGACGGTGAGCGGGACCCGCTCGCGGATCAGGCGCGCCACAAGTGACGGGTCGTCCAGGCAGCGGACGCCGTGGTCGATCCGCTCGGCACCGAGCAGGTCGAGCGCGTCGGCGATGTACGACGCCGGACCCTCCTCGCCGGCGTGCGCAACACGATGAAAGCCGAGGTCTGCCGCCTGAGCGAAGACGCGCGTGAACTTCTCGGGCGGATTGCCGACCTCCGCGGAGTCCAGCCCCACCCCCGCGATGCGCGTGCGGTACCGATGCGCCGTCTGCAGGGTGCGAGATGCGTCGTCGGCGCTCAGGTCACGAACGAAGCACATGATGAGGCTCGAGGTGATGCCAAAGTCCTGCTCGGCATCTTCGAGGGCGTGCAGGATGCCGGCGATAATGACGCCGAACGGGATACCCCGGTTCATGTGCGTCTGCGGGTCGAAGAACGGCTCGACGTGTCGGATGTTCTCTTGCGCCGCCCGCGCAAAGTAGGCGCGAGTGAGGTCGTAGAAGTCCTGCTCGGTCTGGAGCACGGCCGCGCCGGTGTAGTACAGGTCGAGGAATGACTGCAAGCTGGTGAAGTCGTACGCCTCACGCGCGGCCGCGACATCGGGGAAGGGGAGCGGCAACCCGTTGCGCCGGGCGAGCGCAAGCATGAGTTCTGGCTCAAGCGTCCCCTCGAGATGGACATGCAGCTCTGCCTTCGGGAGCTGCCGGACGAACTCCGTGAAGCCGGCCCGGTCCTGCATCCTGCCCCCTTGCGTGGCGTTTCCGGATTAGTGGGAACCTACTAGATGCTTCCGATTATGCACCTATCCTTCTGCGCCGAGGAGGTCTCAGATCGCTGCCGTACGGACGTCCAGGGGTGTCATCAGCGCGTATCTCACCACCAACGCGCTTTTCACGCTGGCAGCCTCACTCATCTGGGGCGTGAACACGCTGTTCCTCATGGGCGCGGGTCTTGACATCCTTCAGGTGATGCTTGTGAACACTGCGTTCACGGTGGGACAGATCATCTTCGAGATTCCCACCGGCGTGGTCGCTGACACCATCGGCCGGAAGGCGTCGTTTCTGCTCGGTAACCTCACGCTGTTCGTCTCGACGCTCTTGTATGTCGCCTCGGCGCGCTTCAGCTGGGGAATCTGGGCGTTCGTGGGCGCTTCGGTCATCATCGGCCTTGGCTTCACGTTCCAGACCGGAGCGGTCGACGCCTGGCTCGTGGACGCGCTCGAGCACACCGGTTACGAGGGCACGCGCGAGCAGGTCTTCTCGTGGGGCGGCATGGTCTCAGGCACCACGATGCTCGTGGGTACGCTCGCCGGAGGGTTCCTCGGCCAGATCAACCTTCAATACCCGTACGTGATACGCGCGGTCCTGCTTCTCGCGTGCTTCCTGGCGGCGCTCGTGATGATGCAGGACCTGGGCTTCACGCCGCGACCGTTCGAGTTGTCCAAGCTCGGTGCCGAGACACGCCGCATCCTTGACGCCGGTGTCCGCTACGGGTGGCGCAACCGCGTGGTGCGGCCGATGATGTTCGCCTCGGGTGCGTTCGGCGTCTTCGCGATGTACGGTTTCTACTCTTGGCAGCGCTTCGCGCTCGACTTGCTCGGGCACGAATACGTTTGGGTCTCGGGTGCGCTGGCCGCCGCCGCGGCCCTCGCGGGCATCGTTGGTAACGCGCTCGTGAAGCGCGTCATGCGCGGCGGCGGGTCGCGTCGCCGCGCATCGGACGTGCTCGCGACATGCGCGGTGCTGTTCGCGATCGTGGTCGCCGCCATGGGCGCCATCGGCTTGCTCGTTAAGACGCCAGGGGTCGGGCCCCTGCTTGGCGCGGCTAGCCTGTGGATGGTGTGGGGCGTGCTTCTGGGCATCACCGAGCCGATCAGACGGTCGTATCTCAACGCGCATGTCCCTTCGGCACAACGCGCGACTGTGCTCTCGCTGGACGCGTTCTTCAACGACGTTGGTGGAGCGGGTGGGCAGCCCGCCCTCGGTTGGATGGCGCAGACGTGGTCGATCCCCGTCGGGTGGCTGGTGGGGGCGGTGTTCCTGCTTCTTGGCGCTCCGCTCTACCGTGCGGCGGGGCGGGGTGAGACGTCGGTTGCCGCACCGTAGCTTGGTGCTTGTGGAGGGTGAACGAGCGGCGCACAATAGTACATGGCTCATGATGGGGCGTGGGGTGCGAGGCGTGATGCGGCGATGGCCGTCGCGCCAGGGGATGGGAGGACGCGATGCGAACGAGAATGCTCGGAATCCGTCTGGCGGTCGTGGTGGCGGTTGCACTCGCCTCAGTACTGCTCATAGCGCCTGCAACGGCGCTCGCGATCGGTTCGGCGATCCACGGGACGGTGAGCGGCACCACGGCGCCGCTCGAAAACATCGAGGTGGCTGCGTTCGTCAACGACGGCGGGACGTGGTATGTCCAGGACAGCACCTACACCGATGGCGCGGGCGCCTATTCCCTCGCCTTGGCGCCCGGCACGTACCGTGTCTCGTTCACCGACTGGAACGCTCAGAAGTGGAAGCGTGAGTGGTACGACAACAGCGCGACGTTCGCTTCGGCGCAGAACATCGTGCTGGGGGACACCACCTCGTATGTCGCCGACGCGGTGCTGTCCCCGTGGCCGCGCGGGACGATCAAAGGCACCGTCACAGACCCCGACGCGGTCGGTATCGAAGGTGTCACGGTACAGACGTACACGTGGGACGAGGTGGAGGCCCGCTGGACGATGGGCCTCGGCTCCGCCACAGAATTCACGGGCGTTGACGGGTATTACGAGTTCCCCGACACGCTTGCGCAAGACTACCTCATCGAATTCCGTGACGATAACGGCACGTTCAAATCCGAACTCTACAACAACAAGTACACGCTTGCGACCGCGAATCCGGTGACCGTGAGCGGCGGGGGCACGCTCACCGCGAACGCGTCGCTCGCACGTATCGAGTATGGCTCGGTCGCCGGTGTCGTTACCGATGCGCTCACCGCGCAACCTGCGCCGGGCATCGAGGTCTCGGGCCTCACGCAGAACCTCTTCGGTGATTGGGAGTGGGGCTTCAGCGTCGAGACGTCCAGTCTCGGAGACTATGTCGCGGACTATGTGCCTAAAGGCAACTACCATGTGCTCTTCTCCGACTACACCGGCAAGTACGTTCAGGAGTTCTACCCTAACGCGGCCGACGAGGCCGACGCGACGTGGGTTGGTGTGGCGCCGCTGCACACGACGTCAGGTGTCAACGCCACGCTCGACAACGCTGCGCACATCAAAGGCCGCATCGTCGCTGCGGAATCCGGGGCACCGCTCCGTGCGTTCGCGAACGTCTACACATGGGACCAGGGTGCGTTGGAATGGCAGGAACTGGAAGCCGGCTTTGGCACCAACGCCAACGGTTACTACGACGTCGGTGGCCTTAGAGCCGGCAAGTACGCGGTGGCCTTCCAGGACCCCAGGCAGACCTACTTCACCCAGTTCTACAACAACGTCCCGCAGACGCTCGGTGACTCGGGTGTTCCTGCGGGGGTCACCGCGCTCACACTCACAGCCGGTCAGGTACAGAGCGGTATCGACGGCGCGCTTGTCAGGGGCGGCGTCATCACCGGGACCGTCACGAACTCGTCGGGCGACCCGCTTTCCTTCTTCCGCGGCGAGGCGGAGGTGAGCGTGTATGATGCGACCACCCACGAGCATCTGCCGTGGGTCATGGGCTTGCCTGACGAGAGCGGCGTTTATCGGTGCGGTCCGCTGCCGACCGGTGACTACCATGTGTCCTTTAAGGGGTACGACCGGTACACGAGCGAGTACTTCAGCGATAAGACGAGCATCGACACCGCTTCGATCGTTCACGTGGCGGCCGGGTCCGATCTGCCCGGCATCGACGAGGTTCTCGCTCCTACTGGCACCTGGGGCACCGTGACCGGATCGGTCGTGGACACGAATACGGGCGATGCGCTCTACGGCATCGATGTGGGGCTCATCGCGACAGACGGATCGAGTACGTGGGTCGATGAGACCACCACGGATGGCAAGGGCAACTTCAGCTTCGACTACGTGCAGGCCGGAGACTACTGGCTGTACTTCCGGGACTGGACCTGGCAGTACACGGATGTCATGTACAACGGCGTGGATCCAAACGGGGAGGGCGGTTGGACCGCCGCCGATATGGTCACCGTCTCGGGCAACGCTAATACCGCGGTCTCAGAGAAGATGACGCCGCGGGACGAGAACCTTGGGCACATCACGGGCTTCGTGAAGCGGAACCTCACCTCTACACCAATCGTGGGGGCGCCGGTCAACACCTACCAGTACGAATCCGAGTACGACGAGTGGTGGTGGAGCGGGGAGACGCGCACCGGGTTCGATGGGACGTACCACGTTCCGGCCAGCCCCGGAGAGTACAGGATGGAGTTCGGACCGACGTTCGACTCGGTGAAGGAGTACTTCAACGATGTCTACTCGTTCTCCGAGGCGACCACGCTCACGGTTGCGCCGAGTGGTTCTCTCGAGGCCAACGCGTACCTGTCGGTCGCGAAGACCGTCTCGGGAACCGTGTTCTTCAACGGCGCACCGATGCCATGGGCGCGGGTGGACGCGTGGTACTGGAATGCCGAGGGCAGTTACTGGGACACCGTGAGTCAAACATACGCGGACATGGACGGCGCCTACACGGTCGGTGGTCTCAGGACCGGTCAGTCGTACCGGTTTGGCGCAACATCAGAGGACGGCAACTACTCGTACGTCTATTACAGCGATGAGCCAGGGCTTGATATGGCCGACGATGTCGTGATGGACGACAACAAGACGGGCATCGACTTCACGCTCACCGAGGCGGGGGTCGTTCGCGGCGCTGTCGTCGATGAGGATGGGAACAGGGTCGATGAGGTGAAAGTCAAGCTGTGGGCGAAGACCGCATCGGACGCATGGGCGGTCGTGCAATCCTCCACAACGTACAACGGCGGTGACTTCCAGTTCGGCGCGCTACCCGCCCCCAAGCAGTACTGGCTGCAGTTCGAGGACCCGCTCGGCCGATACCACGGCGTATGGTACGACTCGGCGGTTACATCGGCCACAGCCGAGATCGTTCCGACGGTCGCAGGCGAAAGCACCGTAGTGGTGCAGCAACTCGTCGCGGCCACAACCGAGTATCTGCCGATAGCAGGCAAGGGACGGATTGAGACGGCGATCGCGGCCGCGAACGAGGCGTTCCCGGAGGGTGCCCAGACGGTCGTGATCGCCACGGCGTACAACTGGCCCGACGCGCTTGGCGGAGCCGCGCTCGCCGGGTCGTATCAGGGCCCCATCCTGCTTACGGCTCCGGACGATCTGCCTGACAGCGTCGCGAGCGCCATCGAGGGACTTGGCGCCACCGACGCCGTCATCCTTGGCAGCGACAAGGCTGTTTCTGGCGACGTCAAGCTTGCGCTCGATGATTTGCTCGGGACGGGCCACGTCACGCGCATCGGCGGTGCGAACCGCTATGCGACGGCGAACCTCATAGCGCAGGCGACGGTGAACCGTCTCGGTGCGGCGTATGACGGCACGGCGTTCGTGGCTACGGGGCTGAACTTCCCGGATGCGCTCGGCGCTTCACCGCTTGCCGCGAAGGCCTCGTGGCCGATCTTCCTGGCCGATCCGGTCAGGGGTCTGGATGCGTCCACATCGTCCATGATGACGACCCTGCAGGTAAGCAAGGCGCTTATCCTTGGCAGCCTGAAGGCGGTTCCAAACGTGGTGCAGACCAGCCTCAACGCGAAGCTCGGGAGCTCCAACGTCAAGCGGCTGGAGGGCAACGATCGGTACCAGACGTGCGTGGCGGTGGCGCAGTACGGGGTCGACAATGTCTATGGCCTCGGCTGGAACAATGTAGCCATAGCGACCGGTCAGAACTTCCCTGACGCGCTTGCCGGCGGAGTGCTGCAAGGACAGAAGGGTTCGGTGCTCCTGCTCACGCCGGGCACGTCGCTGAATGCTACGGTGGCGGCCAAGCTCAGCGCGAAGAAGGCTTCGATCACCAACGTCACGTATCTCGGCGGGACGAACGTGGTGACCGACGCGGTTCGCGCCACGATCGGCAATCTACTGAACTGACGCAGGATCGGTCACCCGACGAGCCGCGGGATAGTGCCCTGCGGCTCGTCGGCACCTGACAACGCTCGCGGCATTCGCCGCGAAGGAGGATGTTTTGAGCGCGATCTCGATCCAACGCAGGTGGCTCATCGCGGCGATTTCGGGCATCGCGCTCGTTGCGATCATCGTGGGCGCCGTTCTCACATCGCGAGACGAGACGCCCGTGCCGCAAACGAGCGGCGACTCAGCGGCGGCGACGATGTCGGTCGAGGCGACCGGCAAGGCGCTCGCCGAGACGCCGCAGGTCCCGGGCGCTCCCGCCGCGTCCGGTGACGCGACGGGAGCGACCATGGCGAAGCCGACCGTGGTGAAGCCTCCCGAGAAGGGCGCGGAACTCGTCACCATCACCGTTCCTCCCGCCAAGACACTTGCCATGATCTCAACGGCCAACGTCTCGGCGGGAAGCACCTACACGGTCGAATTCCGGCCCTACGGAGTCGGTCCCGACCGCGGTGGCATCGCAACGCTTGTGATCAGCGTGACTTCCAGCAAGGCGAACGCACCGGCGGGGCAGAAGACGTACGACTTCAAGGGGCGCAACGTTCTTGTGAGCATGACGCCACAGGCGACGTCGGCGGTGGCGTCCGGCGGCACGTATCGCGGGATGATCACCCTGCGCAAGAGCGGTGACGTCCTCATTCCGTGGCTGGACGATGTCGGCTCGGCTTCGTAGCGCCGCCGGGTCACTCCCGATGGACCCCGGAGCTTGCCAGCGCCGTTCGTCGCCGCGTATCCGCGCTTCGCTTCAACTGCGGAGGTCGACCAGCTCGGCCGGTCGCAGGCGCTGGAAGACCCGCATAGCGTGGTGCTTGCGCCCGCGGTGTCCTGTGGCGTGCCCGCTGCCATCGCGCTCGTTGTCGCGGCCGGTGCGCTCTCAATGCTTGCGTGGCGGCAGGTGGGTAGCAGCGCGTGGGCCGCGGGAGGCGTTGCAGCGCTTGCCACGGCGCTCCGGGTCCACATGACGACGCTTGCGCCCGCCGCGATCGGTGCCGTGCTGCTTGGAGCGCTGCTCGGCGCTGGCGACCGTGTCGCATCTCGTGATGCGCCTGCGCTTCGAGCGTGGTGGCCGGCCGCGTGCGGGGCGCTTCTCTCGGCTGCTGTCATCGCTGCTGTCGCTCTGAACGCCGCGGACGGCTTGATCGGTTCGGGATTCGCCGCGGCCGAGCGCGGCGAGTGGCTTGTTGCGAGCGACGTTCGCAAGCGCGCGACAGCTGGCACCGTGGGAGCCCGCGATCGTTTGGGCCGAGGGTTGTGCCGCGACCGACGCGATACCGCGTGTCGCGTCCGCCGCGAACGACGGCGCTCTCGCGCTTGAGGATGCCGCCCTGCGCATGCCGCAGGACGCGCGGCCGCTGCGTGACCTGGGTGATCTCTACATCGCGAGCGCGGTAGCGCGTGGTGAGCGGTGGTGCCCGGGGCGGGAATCGAACCCGCACGATGTTTCCATCATCGGTTTTTGAGACCGACGCGTCTGCCTGTTCCGCCACCCGGGCGGGTGGTCGTGAGCGGATTATACCAGCGCGATGGCGCTAGATGAGGAACTGAATGCCGAGCAAGCCCTGCATGCTCGAGAGTACCGAATACAGGTTGAGGATCATGAAGAGCGTCACCAGCACCAGCAGGGCCGCGCTGACGCCAAGCCGAAGGCCGATGCGTTGCAGCACATCGGCTGTCCGGC
>JAJFTE010000140.1 GCA_021373175.1 Actinomycetes bacterium | reverse complement strand
TGTGGGTCTTCATGTGCGGGTCGATGCCGATCACGATCATGTCCGTCCCCTTCCGTCGGAGAATCCTTTCCGATCGGGGATCGTCGGCGGACACGCCTTAGCTGGGGCCTCTAGGCCACCTCTCCTATCAGGTCACGTCGGAGACCCCTCGGTACCCGGCGGCGGGGATGTGACAGCTGACGGTCAGCCCTGCTCGGGCGACAGAAGCGATTCGGGTCATCCCGCCGTCGGTTCCGAGGCTACCTGAAAGCGGACTTCAGGCATCCCTCGGGGGGCAGAGTGACACTAAGGAAGCGCTTGTTAGCACCATGCCGTTCAACCGACGGTGCCATACTCTACGAACGGAGGCAGGCATGAACAATAGGCCCTCGTGGCCCCTGGGCCCGGCTGAGGCTGAATTGCCGGCCGGACTCGAGGGTCTAGCCGTGCTGGTCCGGGGGGAAGTGGAGCAGTCCACAACAGTCGAGGATTCGCTTGAGGCCAGACTCGCCTTGCTGCACGTTGTGCGAGGGTCTCGGGCTCTCGAGGCCCTTGCGCAGCTCATACGCGCAGGCTACGGCCAGGAGGGAGCTTCTGTCGTCCGCGCCATCTGGGAGGATGCGGTGTCGCTTGCCTACCTGTCTGAATGGCCCTCAGAACGGGCCGTAGAATGGATCAAGTTCGCCGAGGAGCGAGCTGCGCGTGCAGTGACGGAGCCTTGGCCACCTACAGGTCAATCTTGGTGGTCGGGCATGGGACCGTCGGGGATGGCAAAGGGACTCACGGGTGACAACTCACAGATAGGCCGGGAGTTCACAACGTTGTACTGGAGGCTTTGCGACGATGCGCACGGGAGTCCAGTAGCGGCAATCAACTACGTTGTGTCGCCGGACGCAGCGGGTGATCTACCGCCTCTACTTGTGGGTCCATCAAACCATCGCGTCAAGGAGATGGCGATGCTGGCAGCACTTGCGGCATCGAGGCTGGCGGATGTTGCCCTGCGACTTGGGGTGCAGATAGACATGGCCGCCGTGCGTGAGAAGGCCTCAGAGATCATAGACGCGTACAACGACAAGTGACCGACGCCATTGGTGCTAACGCACTTGCGCATCAGCTGCGGCTCATGCGCTTCCGATAAGTCTAGCGCTCCTGGCCGTCAGCTGGATGCGCTTGTTAGGCAGTGCCGCCGGAGCTATCCGGTCTGGAAAATCCCCACCATGATGAGAACAGCCAACGACGCCCACAGGCTGCCGTTAACGGTGGCAACTACCGCGACGATCTTGTACGGGAACTCCCTCATCCCACTCCGACCGTGTAGGAGCACACGCCCCACGGTAGACGAGACCGCGAAGATGAACGCGCTGACCAGAAACGCCACGCCGCCGTAAAGCGTGCCCCCGCCGAAGATGATGCTGACGAACTCACGGACGCCGACGATGTGGTTCGCGTTCTCGGAGGCTCCGATCGTGCCGAAGAAGGCACCAGGGCCGTAGATGGTGACCAGCATGAGAAGGCCGAAGCCGACTGGGCACATCCGCCTTCGCCAGGCGTGACGCTGGTCCACCACGGGCGATGTCAGGTCGTTCGTATCTCCCACGGAAGTCCCTCCGGCTCCGCCTAACAATAAGTATGCAGACTGTGTAAGACACCGGCGTGGCTTGCTTGGTCCGTGTAAGAGAATCCCGCGCGCCGCAAAACGCAGCGTACTCCAGCGAAATGTCGGGTTCCAGGACGATTACGCAGTCCGTGTAAGCGCGCACCTGCTGCTAGCCTCGGTCGTACCTCAGCGGGCGGCTCCTCGGTGTGTATGCCGCCAGCCTTTCGGCCTCGGCAGGACCTCAGAGCGCGTCGAAGGGGCTCTTCACACCCAGTCCGCCCTTGTTGAGCACATGCGTGTAAATCATCGTCGTGTTCAGGCTCTTGTGGCCGAGCAGCTCCTGAATCGTCCGGATGTCGTAGCCGCTCTCGAGCAGGTGCGTCGCAAAGGAGTGGCGCAACGTGTGACACCCCACCTGTTTGGCTACGCCGGATGCCCGAGCAGCCTCGCCCACCGCTCGCTGAATCACCGTCGGATGCACGTGATGGCGGCCCTGCTCACCGGTCTGCGCGTTTCGCCACCGATGCGCCTGAGGAAACACCCACTGCCAGCCCCACTGCGTCGGCGCGTTGGGATACTTGCGATCGAGGGCGTCGGGCAGGACCACTCGGCCCCAGCCCTCGGCGAGATCGCGTTCGTGGAGCGCACGTGCGCGCCGAAGCTGTGCCATGAGCGGCGGCTTAAGCGCGTCGGGCAGCATCGTCCCGCGGTCCTTGCCGCCTTTGCCGTGGCGAACCATGATCTCGCCCCGCCCGAAGTCGACGTCTTGCATCCGCAGCCGCAGGCACTCCATCAGCCGCAGCCCCGAGCCGTACATGAGCGACGCCATCAGCCACTTGTCGGCGTCGAGCTGGTGCTCCTCCACCGCCAGGTGCGTGAGGTACACGTTGATCTCGGCCTCGCCCATCTCGGCGGGATGGGCGAGGTGATGGAAGCGGATGTAGTGCGTCACCCACAAGCAGTACCCCTGCTCGGTTCGGCGGCTGTAGTGGCGCGAGCGCAGCGCCTCGCGCAGCTGCGCCATGAGCTGTCCCGGACACGCGGCTGGCTCCAACATCGTTCCTCTCGGCTGGCTGTCTGCCGAGCGTACGCGACGCCGCTGAACGGACGCTGACCGCGCGCTTAACCGGAGGTCTACTTCCTCCGAACCTCGAAGCAGACGTGGATCTTGGGGTTGCGCTCGAAATCGGGCGGGATGGTCGCGTTGGTGACGTTCTGGATGTCGAGCTCGGGCAGCTCTTCGAAGGCGAGCTTGAACTTGCGGAAGTTGTTGGAGAACACGAGCACGCCGTCGGGTGCGAGCAGCGCTGCCGTGTCGCGCAGCAGCGCCACGTGGTCGCGCTGCACGTCGAAGGTGCGCTCGCCCATCTTCTTGGAGTTCGAGAAGGTCGGCGGGTCGAGGAAGATGAGCCCGTACGACTGCGCGTGCCCCACCTCGACGCGCTTGCGCTCGTCCGTGATCCACGAGAGCACGTCGGCACGCTCGAATCGTACGCTGTTGCTCTCGGCAAAGCCGTTGAGAGCGAGGTTGCGGCGCGCCCAGGCAAGGTACGTCGCCGACATGTCGACGGTCGTCACCGAGCTCGCGCCACCCGCCGCGGCATACACGCTTGCGGCGCCGGTGTATGCGAACAGGTTGAGGAAGCGACGTCCGGCGGCAAGCTCGCGCAGACGGGCGCGCGTGAGACGGTGGTCGAGGAAGAGTCCCGTGTCGAGGTAGTCGTGCAGGTTCACGAGCAGGCGCAACCCGCCCTCGGCGACCTCGATCTGCGTGCCGAGGGTGTCGTCCCGGCGCTCGTACTGCGCTTCCCCCCGCTGGCGCTTGCGCACCTTCACCGCGACGTCTTCGGGCGCCACGCCGAGCACCGCCGGTGCGGCCGCGACGACCTCGGCCAGGCGCTCCTCGGCACGACCGGAGTCGATCTGGGGCGGCGGCGCGTACTCCTGGATGTGCGCGAAGCGACGGCCCTCGTCAGGACCGGCGCCTTCGTAGATGTCGATGGCCACGGCGTATTCGGGCAGGTCAGCGTCGTAGACGCGCCAGCACGTGATGCCTTCTCGGCGAGCCCACTTGCCGAGGTGTCGCAGGTTCTTGCGCACGCGGTTCACGAACATCTCGGCGCCCGAGGAAAGCCCGAGCGACGCCGGACGCACCTCGGCACGCACGACCTTCGCCGAGAGCTCGAAGAGGTAGAGCCTGGTATCGACCGCGCCGTTCATGAACGCGTACGACTTGTGCGAGCGCAGCTTCGTGGCGCGCGCCAGGTCCGGCTCGCTCGTGAGAACCGCGGCGGTCCAGCCGTCGAACGACTCCACGAGTCGCGTGCCGAGCCGCGCGTAGAGTGCGGGCAAGTCTTCCCCGCTGCCGAGACGCATGCCGTACGGCGGGTTCGTGATAACGAGTCCGGGCGACGCGCCCGCGGGCGGTGCCGCATGCGCGAGCTCGCGCACGTCGAGCGTGACCGCCTCGCCGAGGCCCGCGCGCTTCACGCACGCCCGCGCAAGTTCGATGACGCTCGCGTCCACATCGCTGCCCGCCATGCTCGGCAGCGCGGCCATGCCTGCCTCGGCACGCTCGTCGGCCTCGTCGAGCA
>JAJFTE010000134.1 GCA_021373175.1 Actinomycetes bacterium | reverse complement strand
GGCGCAGAACCAGTACGTCGAGGTGGCGGAGAACGCCACGACGACGATCGCGGCCAGCACCAGGACGACCACGCCCGTCCAGATGAGGTACCGCGGCCGCCGGACCGGGTCCTTGAACCCGGCGAGTGAGAGCTTGGCCATGAGCATCCCTCCACGTTGCATCCCGAGCCGACACCACCAGCAGACGGCCCCCTCTCGGCCGCCCCATCAACGTAACTCTAATTGAACCCTTACGAATCGACAATACAAGTGGGAAACGCGGAAGACACAAGAGGAGTGAGCAGCTCCCGCAGTGCGTCTGTGAACACGTTACCTGACCGCGAGTTCGAGCACGATCGAGATCTCAACAGGCGCGTCGAGCGGCAGTGCAGCAACACCGAGCGCTTCTCGGGCATGCTTCCCGGCATCGCCGAAGACATCGACGAGCAGATCGCTCGCCCCGTTCACCACGCCCGGCTGCGAGGTGAAGGCGGGGTCCGAGGCGACGTACCCTGTCAGTCTCACCACGCGGACGACATCATCCAGATCGCAGACGGTTGAAGCTGCAGCAAGGGCGTTCAGCGCGCAACGGCGAGCGCACGCGCTGGCAACCTCGGCTGTGACGTCGGCGCCGACCTTCCCGTGTGCCAGCAGTTCTGTGTCCAGCACGGGCAACTGCCCTGACGTGAACACCAGCGCTCCCGAGCGCACCGCTGGCACGTAGGACCCGAGTGTGACCGCCACGGACGGCAGCGTGAGCCCGAGTTCGCCCAGGCGCTCTTCGACCCGCCGCATCTCAGCGCACCACCATGCTGTCGGCAAGCGAGTTGAGTTCCACGATCGCTGCCGAGATCTGCCGGGAAGCCTGCGCGGCCTGCTGCGATACCATCGCGACCTCCCTCATCGATACCACGACCTGGTCCGATGCGGTGCGCTGCTGCTGCGTCGCGACCGAGATCTGCTTTGCGGCATCGGTGGTCTCCTCGACTTGGGAGACGATGCGCTCAAGCGCGTCTTGGGTGTGCGAGGCGAGTTGAAGGCCCTCCTGGACCTTCTTGGCCGCCTTTTCGGTCTGCATCACAAGCGACGCCGTGGACGCCTGGATCTCTCGCACGACCCGACCGATCTCCTGAGTGGATTCCGTGACCGACTCGGCGAGCTTCCGGATCTCCTCGGCAACCACCGAGAATCCCTTGCCGGCGTCCCCCGCACGCGCAGCCTCGATGGCGGCGTTAAGCGCCAAGATCTTCGTCTGCTCGGCGATCTCATCTATGATCGTGAGCACCCGGCCGATCTCCTGGCTGCGTTCGCCGAGAGCAAGGATCCGGTCCGACGATTGCTGCGTGCTCACCCGGATATCTTCGATGCCCGCACTGGTCTCGTGTACCGCATGCATCCCCTCCTCGGCGCTGGCCAGGGTCCGCTCAGCCACGCGCACCACGGATTCCGAGTTGTCGGCGATCTGGCTCGACGTCTGTGCGAGCTCCTCAACAGTCGCAGAGGTCTGAGTGACCGCCGCCGCCTGTTCGGACGCTCCTGATGCCTGTTGTTCCGTGGCGGCAAGCACTTCGGCGGTGAGCGCGCGGATATTCGTATTCGCCGCGCGTATCTGGTCGAGCAGGTTCGACGCATTCGACAGAACACGTTCGAGTTCGCCGGTGAGCGTCTCAAGCCCCCGGCTCTCGTGAACGGCGATACCGAGCGACCGTCCGGCGACGCTGAGCACCTGGGCGAGGACGCCCTCGGCCATCCGCAGGGATGCGTAGTGGCACAGCACGCCGAGAACCACACCCGCCGTAACGCAGGCGGCGAAGAACAGCCACCAGGACAGTGTGCTCTTGGGTTCCACGAACAGCCGAGCCATGAACGAGAAAGCCACCCCGATTGCGACGCCAGCTCCGAGCATGACCCGAAGCATCGAACGACCGGCATCCCCGGGCCTAGATTCCTCGTTCACGGTTGCTCCTGTCTCGCAGACGCGCTTGCCCAACGCGTGGGTGCTCACGCATCCATAGTATCCGACCCGCCGCCCCAGATGCATCATCACTCTAGGAACACCGATGTTCCGGTCGGGTCCATGGGGGTTGCAGGACATACCCTATGGGGTATACTATAACTCTCTGATATCTGCCGATCGACGAGGAGACATCACCGCCATGCTTGCCGTGAGCATCGATTCCGCCACCTGCGACCGGTCACCGGCGTGCCCGGCAAGGCGTGTGTGTCCGCAAAACGCAATCGTACCGGTTCCGGGAGGGGTGTACCCTGGTGCCAATGGCTATACCGTCCGAGAGGACCTCTGCGTGGGATGTGGAATCTGTGCCCGGGTTTGCCCCGGCGGCGCAGTCAATCTGGGATAAGGGAGACGTTGTGGAAAAGACCGTTTCTGTGGAAGTGTATGACCATCCGGCCGAGACCGACTGCTATAGCGGTGGTTGAGGTCCCTCTTGGTCTCCGGAGGAGATCACCGAGATCATCCGCTCCGAGATGGAGAACCGGTTCGGCGAGGCGGCATCCATCACGTACTACGACACGAGCAGACCTGAGACCATCGTCGGTCGCGACCAAGTCATAGAGCAGATCCGCCAACAGGGGCTCGTCTACCCTGTCACTGTCATCGACGGCGAGCCTCTGTACGAAGGTGCGGTCTCCTACCCTGCCATCCTTCGGGCTGTGCAAACGAAGCTGAATGCCGTCTCCTGACGGCAGCGGACGAGCGTTACGGCAACGGCCCGGGCATGTCCGCCCGGGCCGTTTCACATCCGGACGGATCGCCGGCGCTCGCGGTATAGACCGACCAGACCAGAATCCCAGAAGATCTCCCAGCCCGAGAGGTGCATGGCTGGCAACGAGTCATCGTACGCCGCACGAGCAGCCGGGTCGCGAAGTACCGCATACGCCGAGTTGATTCGCTGCATCCTTCGCGCATCTCCCAATGCGCCGCTATCGGGATGGTACTTGAGTGCAAGCGCCCGAAACGCCTTCTCGATCACTTCCGGTTCGGCATCGTGCGAGACTTGCAGCTCACCGTAGTGGTCGGGATATCGCACTAGTGCTCCTTACATATTGAGCGCTGCGCGAGCGCGTCATCGAGATAGATCTCGACGGTGTTCGGGCAGCGAGGATTAGCTGGCAAGAGCGTGTCGATGCAGATCGTGACCTTCACCTGCGCACCGCTCTGAGGGTCACCGTCGGCCGATGCCGATGGGATCGCGGTCGCGGCCCCATCATGGGCGGACACTGCCACGCGCATGAAGCGCTGCCAGATCTTCGCGGGGAAGCTCCCGCCAGTCACCCTGATGCCGTGCACGTCAGTCATCGATACCTGACCATCGGGGCGCCCGACCCACACGGCAGTACAGGGGTCGCCGCTGTAACCGACGAACCATGCGGCCCGGTACGCTTGCGTCGTACGGTTCTCGACCACATCGTGCAACATCGATCCAGCGGTCTTGACCACTGCCCCGTCGAGCGCGCGGTTCCCGGCACGATCTGGCTCGTAAACGATCTCACCCGCAACGATGCCGTTCTTCATGCTGGGAGCATCTTGTCGAACGCGACCACGGTGCGATCCTGCTCGGCATGCCATGTGGCGAGCACGCTCCTGTCGGCCGCGTACACGACCGATGTCTGTGCAGGTCGGAACGCCGGCTGATCGACGCGGATATCGGGAAGCGTCGTTGACCGGTAATAGAGAGACCCGCCCAGAACGAGGAACAACAGGCAGCAGCATGCGAGTGTGCCCGCCGCTATTCTCAGTATCCGGACAAGACGTGGCGAATCCACGCAGCCTCCCACGCCGACAGGCTCGAACGGCGCCAACGCAGCGACCAACAAGGAGCGGACTTCTCCGGCATGCTGTCTGAATGAACCGTGCCGACATGCCGAGGAGCAGTTCGCACTCATGGTAGCACGCTGTGAGCCCACCGCCAGCGCGCGTCCGAGCGCGAGCGCAGCCTGGTTCCTCGAGTGGCAACGGTTGCTCACGACAGTCGTCCGAGAATCGCGCCATGCGCTGGTCCGCGCCCGGCGCCGGCTGGCGACGCTATCCGCTTTTTGCGGCACCCGAAGACACTCGGCGGCGTTGCGGCGATGATCTCGCTGTTCTAGACTGCGGCGAGTTCGTCGGTATGAACCGCCGCAGTAGGCGTACGCCATTCCGCGGCGACCACACCGGCAACGACGAGCGCCGCGCCGGCCATCTGCAACGGCGTCAGACGCTCGTGGAGGACGACGGCGGACAGCGCGATGGTGAACAGCGGTTCGGCGGTCGACACGATGGCCGCCTGGGCCGGTCCAAGTCGCCGTATGCCGTTCAAGTAGAGCAGCACGGCGATAAACGTGGGCACGAGCACGATCAAGCCAAGCAGCCCCCACAGCGTGATCGGCCAGGCGGCAACAGAGAGCGTGCCTCCTGTCGCGAGCGTGATCGCGCCGATCGCGATAGCGGAAATCCCGAACGTGTAGGTCATGAGGACCATCCTCGGCTTTGACTTCATCGAGCGGTATGAGAGCAGGTTAAACACGGAATAGCCGAGCGCCGCTCCGAGCCCGAGTGCGATCCCGGTACCGGACGCCTGGGCCTGGCCTGAGAATAGACCGACAACAAGCGCGCAGCCGGCAAAGGTGAGAGCGATAGCGGCCACGCGGGCGCGAGTGAGCCGCTCGCCGAGAAAGACGGCGCTCAGAACGGCGACCATCGCAGGATACGTGTAGAGGAGCACGGCGACCACCGAAGGGGTCGCGAACCGCAGCGCGAAGAAGAAGCACACCGAAGCGGCGCCGTATCCCGAAAGTGAGAGCGCAGCGTACCTTCCCAGATCGCCGAGACCTACCCGCAGCACGCCGGGGTTGCGAACAAGCTGATAGGCGGCCATGAGCAATGACACCAACGCGAACCGCCAGGCAAGCAGCGGCAGCGGCGCGACGCCTTGCCGATACGCGAGTTGAGTGAGCACGCCGAGGGTGCCGAAGCACGCGGCGGAGATAACCACAGCGACGAGCGAAACGCGACGGTCCATGCGAGCTCCACAACCCACGACACACCTTGAACGCTCACGGTCGCATGACGACGCCCCCCGGTCAAGCAGCTCCGTGCGCGTGCTACACTCTCCCCGTCGCCGACGCGCGGGAGGACCGTAGCATGACACCGGGACGCAGGAGAAGGGTCGGCGTGTGGATCGCGGTCGCCGCGTGGGCGTCGGTGATCTTCTGGTTTTCTAGCCTGCCCGGCTCACAGATCCCCGGACGCTACGGATCGTTCGGACATTTCGGAGAGTACGCGGTCTTCGGAGCGCTCATCCTTCTCGCGCTCGGCGCCTCCGACAGACTGCTTCCGGCCGTGGCGCTCGCCTCGGCATATGGCGTGACCGACGAGCTACACCAGCTGTTCGTCCCCGGGCGTCACGCCGACCCGGTCGACTGGCTTGTCGATACTGCCGGAGCGCTTGCCGGTGCGTTCGTGCTCGCCTGGATCTGGCGCCGAATCAGCGCCGGCGACCGCCATGGGCGCGGATAGTCGGCCTCTGATGCGGTTCTACGTGCGGACGTACGAACCGAGCACCACAGCGTCGCCGCGCGATGCCTGCGCGATCGCTCTTGCGGCGCCTCTCACAGACCCTGATCACTTCGTGGTCATCCGTCCTCACATCGAAACGCTCCCCGTGCCGAAGGCGATACGTCCGCGGGGGGGCAGTACGGCCGCCGGTCCGCTGGAGGACACTGAATTCTTCCTTACGATCTCACCGTGGCCCTACGCTGACATGTACCAGGAACCGAAGTCCTGATTCCGGAGATGAACGTCCACAAGCGTGAGTACTTCCTCATCACGATGAAACTGGTCAGGGAGAACTCATGCCTCACACAGTTCTCGGATGGTCTCGGGGCGATGCCTGCAGAGGTCGATACGCTGCTGAAACGCTGGCTCTAACCCCGCCCTCAGTAGATTCCCGACTGCGCGGCTTGCTCGGGTGTAACGCCGAGCTGCCGCACTTTGATCTTGAAATCGTGCGCGTTCGCCGCCATCGCCGTCGCGTCGTCCAGCGTGATCTTCCCCTGCTGGTACAGCGCAAGGAGGCTCTTGTCGAACGTTTGCATGCCGTAGTATTCGCCCTCGTCCATCGCGTCCCTGATCTTGTAAGTCTGCTCGGGATCGAGGATGTACTCGCGTACCGTCCCGGTCATGACGAGGACCTCCACCGCCGGCGTCAGGCCGCCATTGATCGACGGGATGAGCCTCATCGAGATGATGCCCTTGAGCGTCGACGCGAGCATCAGCCTGATTTGTTTTTGCTGATACGGCGGGAAGAAGTCGATGATCCGGTTGATGGTCTCGGTGGCGTCGATCGTGTGAAGCGTGGACAGGACGAGGTTCCCGATCTCGGCTGCGGTAAGCGCTGCCGATACCGTCTCGTGGTCGCGCATCTCCCCGATAAGCACGATATCCGGGTCTTGGCGCACAACGTGGCGAAGCGCTTCTGCGTAGCTTTCCGTGTCGATGCCGATCTCACGCTGGTTGATGATGCACTTATCGTCCTGGTGCAAGACCTCGATCGGGTCTTCGATCGTGACGATGTGTCCTTCGCGGGTGTGGTTGATGTGGTCGATCATGGCCGCGAGCGTCGTCGTCTTGCCCGAGCCCGCGGTGCCCGTGACGAGCACGAGTCCACGGGGCTCGTCGGCTAGCATCCGCACGACCGGCGGCAGGCCCAGACCCTCGATCGAGGATCGCTCGGTGGACACGCGGCGCAACGTGATACCGACGCTACCGCGCTGATGAAAGACGTTGACGCGGAATCGCCCGACGCCGGAGACCGAGTACGCGAAGTCGACCTCTCTGCGATTGTCGAACGACTGGCGTTGCCGCTCGTCCATCATGCCGAGGGCAAGCTTCTGCGTAGCCTCGGGCGAGAGTGCGGGCAAGTCGCGCAAGACCACGAGCTTCGCGTTCAGCCTGATCGCCGGCGGACTGCCGACCTTAAGGTGCAGATCGGAGCTGCCTCGGTCTGCCATGAGCTTCAGGAGCGAGTCTATCTCTGCCATGCGACGCCACCGTATCCGATTCGAGATTCCGTAACGACTACGAGAATACAGCAGGACCCGCTAACTCGGATACCCAAGGCTGCTCATGCCTCGCGCAAAGCGGACCGCGTCCACCCGAACGCCGAGACAAGCACGACCACGGTCCCGATGAGCAACACGGTGCTCTGGAGCCCAAGACGTTCCGCAAGAATCCCCGCTCCGAAGAAGCCCACGGTCGTGGCCATGCGAGAGAGCGCGTTCTTCGCCGCGAAGACCCTTCCCCGGAGGTCAGCACGAGAGGCACGCTGGACGATCGTGGCACCGGGAACGTAGAACCACATATTCGCCGCGCCTCCGATGAACAGCAGCGGCACCGCTGTCCATATCCCGCGAGCGAACGCCACAAGCACGAACGCCAGACCGAAGACGGTGAGACTCCCCAGGAACTTGCGGCCGGCCGAGTCCGGAGCGCTCTGACCGATCGTCGCGCTGCCGACGAGCAGGCCCACGGTTATGGCGCCGTCGAGCAACGCGAGTTCGACCGCCCGGGAATCCACGGGTCCAGTGCCAAAACGCTGCAGCGCCAGACCATTGACCGCCAATATAGCGGCGGCTACACCGGCCGCTGCGAGCGAATACACGCCCACAAGCTCGCGCAGCACTCTCGTCTCGGCGATGTGCGCGAGACCGCGGCGCAGCTCAGCGAGGAACGGCTCGGCAAGTCGCTTCTCGGCGGCTCGCCCGCGGTGAACGATCATCGCCACGAATCCGGCCGAGACGGCGAACGTCGCGGCGTCGAAATAGAAGGCCTTGTCCGAACCGATCGCCGCGACGACCCCCGCGGCTCCCGCAAGACCCAGCAGCTCGGATGCGGATGCGGTCACGTTGTCGAGCGAGTTGGCGGCCATCAGCTGGTCCTCGGGAACGACCTCGGGAATCAGCGACAGGCGCGCCGGCTCGAAGAAGAGCGACACCGTCGCCACGCAGAACGCGGCCGCATATACCGCAGGCATGCCGACTCGCACGAGCGACGGAATAGCGAGCACGATGCCGGCCCGCAGGACGTCGGATACGACCATCGTCGCGCGACGGTCCCACCGATCCACGAACACGCCCGCAGGCACGCCAAAGAGAACCGCCGGCAGCGTCGTCATGGCAAGCATCGCTCCCACCTGCGCGACCGAGCCCGTGAGCTTGTACACCAGGACGCTCAATGCGATCTGGTGGACCTTGTCGCCCATGACCGATACGAGCTGCGCTATCCAGAGCTTTCGGTAGTCGCTCGAGCGCAGCGGCGCGAACAGACGTGCGCTAGCCATGACCCCCCTCCGGGTCGACTCCCCATGACAGAATGAACGCGCGCGCCGGCGCTGTCTAGGGCCGGCACGCTCCCACATAGTCGGTCCTGTTCAGACTGGAGATCTTCACGACATCGCCGGTATTGGGGGCATGGATGTACAGGCCCCCGCCGACATAGATGCCAACGTGATGGATGACGCTCCTGCCGAAGAAGACAAGGTCACCCGGTTGCAGGTTGGCTCGCGAGACATGCGGCCCACTGTTGTATTGGGCTCGCGAACTGTGCGGCAGACTGACGTCCACCTGCCGGTAGACCCACATCGTGAACCCGCTGCAGTCAAAAGAGTTCGGACCGTCGGCCGCCCAAACGTATGGCGCGCCGAGCTTGGACCTCGCAATGGCCACGACACCCGACTTCGGCTGCGTTCCCGGATTCCCGCCGGCATCGTATGCCGGTGGCCGATAGCTCCGACGGGCCGCTGCTTCGGCCTCCGCTTCCAGCCTGGCGATCTCGGACTCAAGACCCTTGAGCAACTTCTTGCGACTCGCAAGCTGACCCTCGATCGACGACTTCTTGGCCGAAAGGACATCGCGCTCCTTCTTGGCCTGCGTTTGCGCTGTCTTGAGCTCGGCCTTCGCCTTCATGACCTCGGCACGTGTGGCTTTGAGGTCCGAAACAGCCTGGGCATCCTGCTCGTTGAGCTGTCGCAGCACGTCCCAGTTGGTCGAAAACTCCTCGAAGGTGTTCGCGCCGAACAAGATCTCCAGGAAACCGAGGGGCCCGGAGCGATACATGCCGTCAACCCGGGTGTCCAGATGGCTCTGCAGCTTCTTCTGGCGAGCGGTCAAGGTGACGAGGCGCTTCTCGGTGGAGACGACCTTCGCGGTGACCTTCTGGTAGCTCGCATTCGCCACGTTGTAGTCTTCGGTGGCGATCTCCATCTTGGCGTCAAGATCCTCGACCTGGCCTTGCACCTTCAGGGCCTGAGCGCGCCTGTCATTGATGGGTACCCCAAAGGCGCGTACCGGAACGGCCGCGATGAGGATGCAGCTCAGCAGGAGCGAAAGCAATCGTATGTATCTGCTATGCAGGGTGAGTCTCCTCACCGGTCGTTACACCAGCAAAATGCCCGGTCATGATAGCACAGATGATGTCCCCGACGTTACCGCGAGACATACCGCATCAAGCAAACGGACGGCCAAACGCTGCATGGCCTGCTCGTCTTCAGCGAGTTCACCAAGTTCGACAAGCGCCTCTTGGTGCCCTTCCGAGGCGGTGAGCGCCGTCATGAGCCGGGCCTCCACCGTGTCCTGCGCCACGATTCCCACGCGCACGATGGGGATGCTGAGCGACTCTGGATCAACAGCACCTTTGCTGCCGATGTGCAGCAGCACGTCACGTTCCGATGAAGGCGCATCACGCACCTCTACGCGCGACGTCGGCTCCGTCGCCACCGCCAGGTTCGCAAGCCGTTCGGCAACTGCGCGCCCCTGCTCATCGAGGGGATGCACCTGGATACGGGTCCGCGACAGCACATCCGCGGCTCGTGCGGGTGCGACAGCAAGCGCCACCGGTGCGGTGGGATCCTTGTCCTCCCACACATGTCGCAATCGCATGACCGCTCGTACCGTGTCCGACCCGACGATCCCGTCAGCCGGGTACCCGGTGTTGAGCTGGAACTCTCGCACGGCACGCTCGGTGAAGGCGCCGAAGATGCCGTCAGGCGCACCACATGCGAAACCGAGCGCGTTCAGCGCGCCTTGCAGTGTAGCCACATCGGCACCGTGAAAGTGTGGGAACCGCAGGTAGAGCAGCCGGTCGCCGAGCGCGAAGGTAGCGTCCACGAGCGCCGACCACGTCTCGGGTCCCACAGCACCGTCTTCGGCGATTGAACGTGCGCGCTGAAAGCTCCGAACAGCCTCGAATGTAGCGCCGAGAAACACTCCGTCTACGCCGGATGCGCCCAGATCGTAGCCAAGGCGAAGCAACCTCTTCTGAATATCCTCGACGCCGGGGCCGCGGGCTCCGCGTTCGATCAGTGTGCTCACGTATGGTGCTCCGTGTTCATCGCGTCTCGCCGGGATCACAAGGGGCCGTATCGCTCCCTGAACCGTGCGACGTTGGATTGCATATAGTTCTCTTTGGCGCGGCTTCTGTGCAAGAAGGCATCGAATTCGATGCTCACTCCGACGTCGTACCGGTAGCGAAACGTCCCGGCTACCTCATCGAAGTCTAGCACGAAGGCGCCCCGAAGAGCTTCTAGGACCTGCTCCACCTGCGCGGACGCGTTCCCCGTGCGATGCGCCACGTCCTCGAGAGCTGTCCACTCACCGGCGTGGTGAGAGAGAAAGGTCACGATATCACGAACGACGGCTTCAGTCTCGTTGTCACCGGGTAGGCGCGAGAGCGCTCGTGCAAAGCTCACGCCTACCTCCGTCTCGCCCGAAAGCCCCTGGCTTCAGGCTGTTGTTCTCAGTTTGCGGCCCGTACCTGATTCTTCCCGTAGCGCTTGGCCTCGTACATGGCCTTGTCCGCCGATTCGACAAGCCGGGTGGGCGTTGTAGCATGTGCCGGATAGGTGGCAACACCGAGCGAGACCGTCTGCGTCACCGGCCGATTGTTCTGGCCAGTGAAGAACTCGAACTGGGACATACTCTTGCGGATGCGTTCGGCTACCGCAAGGGCCCCGTCGATATCGGTCTCCGGAAGCACAAGGATGAACTCCTCGCCGCCGTAGCGAGCGGCAACGTCGATCTCCCGCAGGTTCTGCCGGATGATCGCGCTGACCGCCTGCAACACCTTGTCGCCCTTCGGATGGCCGTAGCTGTCGTTGAACTGCTTGAAGTCGTCGATATCCAGCATGATCACAGAAAGCCTATGACCGAATCGGGCCGCTCGGCCAAGCTCCTCGTCAAGCCGCTGCTGGAAGTATCCGTGGTTGTACAGCTCGGTCAGCCGGTCGGTGACCGACAGGCGCTCGAGTTCCTCATGGAGCAACGCGTTCTGCAACGCCAGGGACGACTGGTTTCCGATGACCTGCAACCGATCCCGCTCGGCGGCCGTGAGTTCGCGATACGTGGATGACGCGACGATGAGCACGCCGATGATCGACTCGCCGGAGCGCAGCGGAAGCGCCGCCTGCGAGCGGATATCGTCCGGATTCACGCACCACGTGGCAAAGTCAGAGCCGAGAGGGACGTCGCTCTGCTGCGTGAATCCGTCCCTGAATGCGGCACCGAGGATGGTCTCCGAGACCGGTACGATCGACTGGAACGATTCCTCGGGACGGCCCTGACTCGCGCCCAGCCTGAGCGTCCAGTCCTTCTGCTCGAACAAGTAGACGCACGAGATCTCCGCCCCGAGAATGCCGTTGGCGCCATCCACCATCAGGCTCACGACATCCTCCACCGACGCGTAGTTCGTGAGGGCCTTGAAGAACTCGTGAGTGAAGAAGATCTCCGCCAGGCGGCTCTCTAGCTCCTCGTTGGCCTTTTCCAGCGCCTCCTTGCTCGACTGGAGGCGGCGCTCGTGGCTGCGGATCTTGTCGTAGGCTACCTGCAACTCGACGAAGATCTTCTCCTGCTCCTCGCTGCGCTTCTTCGCGATCAGCAGGTCCCACACAAGCTCAGCACCGTGTCCGGTGACCACGGCGATGCTCGGCGAGCGCTGGCTCCTGAGAGCCTGCTGCACGGACGGCTCTTCGGACATGTCAAGTATGAGATCGAGATCCGCCATTTGCGCGAGTTCAGAGATATCGGTGGTCGTGAACAGGCCGAGATCATCAGCGAGCCTGATGGCAGGCGCTGAACGATTGGCGTCGCAGACGGCAACGACCGAGAGGTTCTCGACGTCCGAAAGCAGACGAAGGACCGATGTGGCCCTCAGACCACCACCGGCTATCGCGATCCTCACCTGCCCGGACCGTGGAACGGCCCCTACGGCTGCCGACGCGGGGTACTCTGCCATCGGAAACATCCGTCCTGTCGAACGTCCTTAGAGCTCTCTGATGCCGTACATGTAGCTACGCACTACGAGCACGCCTGTGTCCAGACGCAACTCGACGGTGCGGGCATGATTTCCACCTGTATCTTCGGCCAGAATCGGGATACGCAACAGTCTCAACTGGTTTCTGACCTCATCGATGTTGCGTTCGCCCACATTCGACGGGTTGCTGCTCGCCTTGAACATCGCGGCACCACCGACGATCTTGGCCACCAGCCGAGGCTGTGCGGTACCCTCCGCCACAGCCTCGATCATGTGAGGAATGGCCACGCAAGCGAATCGATCTCGGTTACCATCGATGGTAGCTTCGGACGATGCGGGAAGCATCACATGTGCCAGGCCGCCCCGATGCCGAACCGCATCCCAGACCGCCACGCCGACACAGGACCCGAGAGCGGGTGTCATGAGAATCGCCGGGTGCTCGGCCACGGCGAATTCGCCCGTGCCGACGTGAATGACGTTGGCGTTCGGGTCTCCCCAGCTCAATCCGCTCAGAAAGCCGACCGTCATCTGTCGCGCCCGTCTCTCACACGATTCCCAGCCTGCCGAGGATGACATCGAGGCTCTCCGGATCCGGCAGGTAGAAGAGCGCGGCGTCCACAACCGCACGCTCATCAACGAAGCTTGTGAGAACGAGAATGGCGGTATCGGCCTTCATGCCGATTTCCATCGTCGCCACCTGCAGGATGGCGCCCATCATGTCAAACGCGAAGGCCGACGGCGACGGGAGCACGCTCAAGTGCGTGAGCCGCGAGACCGCCGCTAGGTAGGCCGAGATGAGGACGGATGCCGCGTGCGTAGCCAGCGCCTCTTCATCGGCGTTCATCGACTGGGTGCTGCCCGGCTCGCGGTTGCGGAGCAGATCGATGAGCGTGAGCATCGCGCCCCGTGGCGCGATGAACAGCATCCCGCCGCTCACATCTCCCAATAGCCGCGCGTACACCGCGCCGACGAGGGTCTCCGGACCCCCGAACACCATAGGCACATTGCTTACGGGAACCAGCTTGACCTCGGGCACCGTGATGTCAACGGGGTGGTCCAGCAACTGCGACAGGGCCGTGGCCGCGTGACCGGCGCCAATACTGCCGAGTTCGCGCAGCGCGTCGATCTGCAGCGGCGTTAGAGCTTCGGGTCTCACCGTCAGGCCCCCATTCCGAACAGCGTGCGCGGATCCAGGATGATCGCCACGCGCCCGTCGCCAAGCACCGTCGCCCCACCGAGGCCCCGCAGATCCTTGAACAGCGGCGAAAGCGGCTTGATCACCACTTCGTGACGGCCGAGGAGGTGCTGCACCGCGAGCGCGCGAATCTCTCCGGCCGACTCGACGAGCACGATGTGGTCGCCTTCTTCAGGCATCCGCCGTCGCCGCTCAGAGGCGCCGATCACCTCGTCGAGCCGGAAGAGCGGAGCTACCGAACCGTCCCGAACAACGACGACCGGGGCGCCATCGACCGTGGTGAGCCTCACCTCATCGCGAGCGAGCACCTCAGTGACCGCGGAAAGCGGCACCGCGAAGACCTGCGCTCCCGCCCCAACGAGCAGCGACTGGATGATCGCAAGCGTGAGGGGAAGGCTCAGCACGATGCGTGAACCGTGACCGGGTTCGGAGTCGATGGTGACCGTGCCGCCCAGGTACTCGATCTTCCCCTTGACGACGTCCATGCCCACGCCTCGACCGGACACCACGGTGGTCTTCTCGGCGGTGGAGAAACCGGGCTCGCAGGTCAGCATCAGGATATCGCCGCGGGTGTACGAATCGCGATCTGTCGCCTGCACCGTGCCGCGTTCGACCGCTTTGGACCAGATGCGCTCGGCGTCCATACCCTTACCGTCGTCTTGAACGATGATGCGCACAAGTTCGCGGTCGCGGCTTGCCTCAAGCCGCACGGTCCCCCTGGCGGGCTTGCCCGCCGCCTCGCGCTCGGCTTCCGGCTCGATGCCGTGATCGATGGCGTTGCGCAAAAGATGCACGATCGGGTCGCCGATCTCGTCAAGGACAGTGCGATCGAGTTCGATGTCGAGCCCGCCCATCTCGAAGGAGACCGAGCGCCCGAGATCACGTGCAAGATCACGCACCATGCGCGGGAACCGGTTGAAGATGTTGCCCACCGGCACCATGCGCGTCTGCATGACCTCGTGTTGCAGTTCACCGCTGATCCGCTTAAGACCGCCGAGCGTCTCAGCGAGTTCGTTTGAATCGAGCTCGTGCGCAAGCCTGTCGAGCCGTGACCGGATGATCACGAGTTCGCCAACGAGATTCACCATGCTGTCAAGATGTCCGATCGACACGCGCACGGTCTGCGTCTCGGTGAGCTTCGGGACCGACGCGCGCCGGTGTTCCTCGGCGGAGCGTTCGTCGGCAAGCGATGGCGCCGCGGCTTCTTCGACGCAGACGTCAACCGCGTCGACCTCGCTGATCGCGGACAGCGCCGAGACGATCGCGGTCTCGCTTTCGCGCGTGCGGACGATGACCGAGAAGGAGCGATCGAACTGTTCGTCCTCGATCTGCCGGACACCCGGCTCGGTGTCAATGACCTCACCCATGTGCCCCAGCCGCTTGATCGCCATGTACGCCCGCACGGCCTTGAGCACGCAGGACTCGCCGAGCGTGACGCGGACGCGGTAGAGCGCTCCGATCTGGGTGTCCGATTGCGGAACGTGCCCGGAAACGCCGGCGACCCGCGTTGCGGCCGGGGGCGAAACGGATCCGGTCCGCGCAACGATGGCAGACACGACCTGGGACACATCGACGGTACAGCCGCCTGACGACTCGTCGTCGATGAGCTCTCGCAGCGCGTCTACCGCGCGCAGCATGAGGTCGATAAGGGAGGAGTCCGCCGCCTGTTCGCGTTTGCGGACAGTATCCATGAGACTTTCCATCTTGTGCGTGAGTTCGGCGGTTCGTGTGTATCCCATGGTCGCCGACATACCCTTGAGACTGTGCGCTCCGCGAAATACCGCCTCGACCGGTTCAAGATCGTTCGGATCGTTCTCGAGCGCGAGCAGCCCTTCGGTTATCGCCTGCGTGTGCTCGGCGCTCTCCGAGAGGAACACATCTCTGTACGCGGCCATGTCATCGCTCACAGAACGACCTCCTCTCTCATCGCGCGTCTGACCTCGGTAGCGACGCGCGAGAGTGGCACGATCCTGTCGGCGGCTCCAAGCCGTGCGGCGGCGCCCGGCATCCCCCATACGACGCTCGACGCTTCGTCCTGAACGATCGTGGCGCCACCGGCGTTGTGGATATCCTTGAGCCCCAGCGCACCGTCGGCACCCATACCCGTGAGGACGACGCCGATCGAACGCGGGCCGAAGGCGAACGCGACGCTCGAAAGGAGCGGATCGGCCGCCGGTCGCACACCGTGCATGGAAGGCGTGTCGCTGAGCGCGATCCTCGGGCGCTTCGTGCCTTCCACCAGCATGTGCGTGCCATGCGGAGCGATGTAGGCGACCCCGCGCTCGACGGGCATTCCTTGCTGGCCTTCTACCATTCGGATATCGGTGACCTTCCCCAGCCGGCGGGCAAGCGATGCGGTGAAGCCCGCGGGTAGATGCTGGACGACGAAATAGGCGCATGGCAGCGAACGTGAGAGTCCCGAGAACACATGTTCGAGAGCGGGTGGACCACCTGTTGATGCCGCGAACGCGGCAGCGCGTTGTAGCGCAGGGGCCGGCCCTGTCCACGGGACTGCGGGCGGGAGAACGGCCTTGTCCTCGGCGGGTGCGCCGATCGCGGCAGTTGCAGGCAGTCCATCGATCATGCGGTGCCCGGGATCGATCCGGTACGCCGTCTTGATCTTCTTGATGACGATCTCGGAAAGCTCGGACAGGGAGGTCGCGAAGCCGGCGCGGGGCTTGGCGATGAAATCAACGGCTCCAAGTGAGAGCGCCTCGTAGGTGGTGTCCGGATCGTCCACGCTGCTGAGCATGACGATGCGCGCGTCCGAGGCGCGCATCAGACGCGGGAGCGCTTCGATGCCGGTGAGCTCGGGCATCTCGATATCGAGCGTGATCACGTCGGGGTCAAGCGCGCTTGCTTTCTCGATGGCCTCCACGCCTGTCTTCGCCGAGCCGACGACCTCGATGTGGGGATCCACACCCAGCGCTCGGGTCAGCATCTGGCGTATCAGCGCCGAATCATCGACAACGAGCACCTTGATGACGGAGGCCATGGCCGCCTCAGCAGCGCGGTGTGGACTGCAAACACTTCTTGACGGTTTCCAGCACCTTCGTCGGTTGGAACGGCTTCACGAGGAAGTCCATCGCTCCCGCCTCGAGTGCTTCGACGATCATGCGCTGCTGTCCCATGGCGCTCACGACGAGCACGCGTGCCGTCGAATCACTCTCGCGGATCTCGCGCAGGGCGTCGAGGCCGCTCATCTCGGGCATGGTGATGTCCATCGTGACGAGATCCGGGTGGAGCTCAGCGTACTTCTCGACCGCATCGCGGCCATTGACTGCTTCGTGTATCACGTAGCCCTCTTTGGACAAGATGTCGCGAATCATCATGCGCATGAACGCGGCGTCGTCAACGACAAGCACCGACTTAGACACCCGATTGCGCCTCCTCGGTTGCGATGGACGTGCTGTACGACGCCCGGGGCAGCACCTTTTCCGGGTCCAATAGGATCACGAGGCGGTCGCCGTGATTCACGACACCCTCGAACGCCTCGGCGGTCTCGGATGAAAGCGCGGTAGCCGGTGGCGGCATGATCTCCTCCGCCGCGAACGTAGCCACCTCGTGAGCCGCGTCGACGGCGAGCCCCACAAGACCGGTGTCCCCCTCGGCAACCACGATGCGCGAGGATGCGGACACCTCGTGCGGATGGCCGAGCAGACGCTGGGACAGATCGATGACCGGGATCACCTGACCGCGCAGGTTGATGACGCCTTCGACGATGACCGGAGCGTGCGGGACGGGCGTGGGGGGGTCATAACGGATGATGCTTTGCACGCGCTCGATCGGCAGGCCGTACTCCTCGGTACCCAGACGGAAGAGAACGAACTGCCGATGACCCGTGCCGAGTGTCGCTTCCACTCCGCGACCCTCCTAGTCGACCTGAAACATGTGCACGGAGTCTTCAAGATGCCGCGCCATCTCGGCCAGCTCCTGTGCCGAGGACGAGATCTCCTCCATGCACGCCGTCTGCTGCTCGGCAGCCGCCGCGGTCTCTTCGGCGGACGCCGCGTTCTCTTCGACGACCGCGGCGATATCGTGCATCGCGCGATCCACGTCAACGGTGCGCTGTGCCTGACCGGACATCGCCGCGGCGATCTCCTCGGCCAGCGTTGCCGTGCGTGTGACCGCCTCGGTAATCTGCCGAAGCGCCTCCCCGGTGCGTCCCACGACCTCGCTGCCGGTAACGACTTCGGAGGTGCCGACCTGCATGTACTTGAGCGCCTTGCCGGTCTCGGCCTGAACTTCCTTTATGAGGTCGCCAATCTGCTGGGCGGCTTTGCCCGAGCCCTCGGCAAGCTTGCGGACTTCTTCGGCCACGACCGAGAAGCCACGTCCGGATTCGCCGGCGCGCGCAGCCTCGATCGCGGCGTTGAGGGAAAGCAGATTGGTCTGATCGGCGATGGACGTGATGACATCCACGATGTCGCCGATCTCCTCTGAGCGCTGGCCGAGCACCTCGACCGAGGTCGCAAGCGTCTCGATGGCCTGGCGTACCTCGGCGATCTTGCGAATCGCTTCTCCGGTGGCTGCCTCGCCGAGCACTGCGGCCTTGGCCGCTTCCTCGCTGGTCTTGCTCGCTTCGTCGGCCCGTCGCGCGACCTCGCCGACCGTCTTGGTCATGCTCTCGATCGCCGAGGACGTCTCCTCGACCTTTCGGGACTGCAGCTCAGCTCCATGCGCGATCTGCTGCACCGAGGATGATATCTCCGTCGACGAGGAGTTGATCTCTTGCGATGACGCCGACAGCTGGGTGGCCGCGTTCGTGACCGACTCTGCCGAGCGACGCACGTTGCCGGCGATGCCGGAGAGCGAGGCGATGAGGCCGTTACACTCCTCGGCAAGGATGCCGATCTCATCGTGGCGGACGATGTCGGAATGGACCGTCAAATCGCCGTTGCCCGCCTGGATCATGACCTCGCCCAGATCGCGCAGCGGGTCGAGCACACGATGTTTGAATACCGCGCGCCATGCGAGCGAACCCGGGATAGCGCAGATGCCCATCGCCAGCGCACCGACGATAGCCACATATGTGAGCTCCACGGGATCGATCTCAAGGACGAACAGCGCGTACGCGCCGGTGACGAGAAGACCGATGAGCACGGCCGGCCCGATGGTGAGCCATGTGTACATCGTGAACGTGAAGGACAACCCCCGCTTCACCGAACTGGTGCGGTATTCACGCTGCATCCTGCCCTTCCCCTCCCTGAACGCCCACCATGACCCGCACAGCCATCGCCACAACAATAGCAGAAGCGCCGTGCTCAGAGCAGTTCCAGCGACTTGCGGTAGATGCGCTCCCGTCCACTTACCAACTCGAAACCGTGCTCACCCAGCGAACCGATCCGCTCCGTTCTGCCGAGCACGAGGTATCCGCCTCGCGCTAGCGCCGACCAGAACGCGTGCAAGATCCGCTCCTGCTCATCGCGATTGAAATAGATGAACACGTTGCGGCAAAAGATCACGTCCACTGCATGTATCGGCTTGTCCTCGAACAGGTTGAAGTAATCGAACTTGCAGAGGCGAGCGACTTCGGGCTTGATCTTGAAGTGGTCGCCATACACCTCCACATACCGGTTCCGGTCCGCGAGCGGGATCTGGTCGATCAGCGAGATATCGTACTCGGCACGCTTGGCTACGTTCAGGGCATTGCGATCAAGGTCCGTGCCCAGGATCGTCAGCAGGAAATCGTGGGACGTAGGTCCCATCGCCGAGAGGAACGCCATCGCCAAAGAGTACGGTTCCTGGCCGGTCGCGCAGCCGGCGGACCACACACGGATCATGTGCTGGCGTCGCGCCGCCTTCTCGGCAAGCATGTCACGCACGATGTCCTCGCGAAAGAGCTCGAAGACCGTCGGGTCGCGAAAGAACTGAGTCACGTTGATCGTGAGCGTGTCGAACAGCTTCGCGTACTCTTCAGGGTGCCCGTCAAGGTATGCGGCATACTGGCGGTAGGTACGGAGGTTAAGCGTGCGGAGGCGAGCGGCGATGCGACGCTCCACGTAACGGGGGCGATACTGGGCCATGTCGAGGCCACGCTCGGTGCGGACCTTCTCGAGCAGACGCGTCAGGTTCCCCCTGTTGACCGCGTCGGCCTGTCGGCCTTCCATCCCACTCCCCGGTTGTACGGATATGTCGTCGTCATTGTAGAATATGCGGCAACCGCCCGGCAGACCGATTCGCGCAAGGAGTCTTCCATGTCCCGGACATCCACGTCCGTCCGCATCCTGGCGATCGCCGCAGCCCTGCTGCTCTTCGCTCTTGCCGGCGGCACCGCGTTCGCCGTAGCCGACGATTTTGCCGCCCGGGAGGTGCTCCCTGCCGGAGCCTCAGTGGCTGGCGAGACGATCGGAGGGCTCACCCGAGCCGAAGCACTTGACGCTGTGAGAGAGAAGATCGCAAAGCCGCTCTCGCAGCCGCTGACGGTCACGTACGGCGACCGGACCTTCGACCTTGACGCCGCCTCGCTTATCACCGTCGACGTTGAAGGCATGGTCGCGGCTGCATTCGAGCCCAAAGCGAACTCCTCGTTGACGTCTCGCGTGAGCGCCCGACTGCGCGACCGCGAGACCGGCGCTGCCATCGCACCCGAGATCGCGATCGATACGGCCGCGCTCGACGCGTGGATCGCCGGCGTGGCGTCCCAGATCGACACGGCGCCCGCCGATGCGGTGATGGTGGTGCGGGGCACCACGCTCAAGACGATCGCCGCCCGGACGGGCCAGGTCGTCGACCGCAAGACCGCGGCGCAGACGATCGCGAACGCGCTCACGTCCGGCGCCAAGCAGGTCTCGCTTCCAGTGACCGTCACGGAGCCGAAGGTGGCTGCAGGCGACCTGGGCCCGACGATCCTGGTGCGGCGTTCGCAGCGCAGACTCTATCTCTACGACCATGGCAATCTCGTGAAGACGTACTCCGTCGCGGTTGGCACGCCCGGTTACCCCACACCGCGCGGCGATTTCACGATCGTGCTCAAGCGCTACCGCCCGACATGGAGCAATCCCGGCTCAGACTGGGCGAAAGACATGCCGGCGTATATCCCGCCGGGGCCGGGCAACCCTCTCGGCACGCGCGCTCTTAACCTGGACGCTCCGGGCATCCGCATCCACGGGACGTCGAATAACTCCTCGATCGGAACCGCCGCTTCACACGGCTGCATGCGCATGCATATGTGGGACATCGAGGACCTCTACGATCGGGTCCCGGTGGGAACCCCGGTCCACGTCATCAACTAGCCTGTCCGGTCAGACATCTCCAGACGCGCGGTCCAGACGGACCCGGCGCTCTTGAGCGCCGCCTCGGCATCGGCCACCGAGAGCTCGGGCACGCGTAACGCGATGCCACAGAGCACGCCGATGCTGGCCGGCGTGGGTATCGTCGTGTGCGACACGCCCGCGGCGATCAGCGCACGCTCTGCCCCAAGCGCGTCGTGGGTGGTGGCAAACGCGTAGACGACGAACGGCGCCAACTGGCTCATGCACACACCTCGCGCATCGCCTGAACGGCGAGTTCGATGTCGCCCTGGGTCACGCCGTAACCGACGCCGAATCGCACCGCGCCGCACCCGGCGGTGCCGGCGGTCTCGTGAGCCCACGGCGCGCAGTGAAGACCCGCTCGCACGGCGATGCCGTATTTCGCATCAAGCTCGAACGCGATGCGATCGGCGGCAACCCGCGCATGCACGACGCTCAGAACAGGCACCCGCTCCTCTCCAGGTGGCGGACCGAGGACGCGCAGCCCTGGAATCTCGAGAAGCTGCTCGTGCAGCATGCGGACGAGACGCTGTTCCTCGGCACGGATCGCGTCGCCCTCGGCCATGAGCAGCCGTACGGCGGCTGCCAGCCCTGCTATACCGGGCGTGTTGGGCGTGCCCGCCTCGTAGCGGTCGGGTCGCGCGGTGGGCTGCACGGGATCCTCGGAGTTTGAGCCGCCGCCGCCCTGCGTGAGTTCGACCGCGTCCACGCCGGGCGCCAGGTACAGCACGCCGACGCCCTGTGGGCCGAGCAGCCCCTTGTGCCCCGACGCCACGTACGCGTCCGCACCGAGCGTGGCGAGATTGACCTTGAGGTGGCCCGCACCCTGTGCGCCATCGACCACCAGGTACGCGCCAGCCGCATGCGCGATGTCGGCGAGGTCTCCCACCGGCTGGATCGTGCCAAGCACGTTCGACGCGTGCTGGCAGACGACCGCTGTGGTGAGTGCCTCGGCCACGCTGCGCTCGACAGCGTCGGGATCGATGCGCCCTGCGCTGTCTGTCTGTACGACGTCGACGCGGACTCCCGCTTGCGCGAGCGCATGCAACGGACGCGAGACGGCGTTGTGCTCGGTGGATCCCACGACGACACGGTCGCCGGGACGTAACAGCCCCTTGAGCGCAAGATTCAGGCCGGCGGTGCAACCGGGCATGAACGCGACATCCCGGGCGTCTGGCACGCCGAGCAACGCCGCAACGTCGGTGCGCGCCTCCAGGATGAGCCGCGATGCCGCGAGCGCGAGCACGTGCGCCGAGCGCCCGGGGTTGCCGCCCGCGTCTGTCATGGCGTGCACGACGGCCTCGATCACCGGCTCTGGCTTGGGCCATGAGGTGGCGGCATGATCGAGATACGTGATGCGCCGCCCGGTGCGCAGCTCACGCATGGCCGCCGCCTGCGATCATCAAGACGGCGTGCTCCAGTTGGTCGGCGACGATCTCGAACGATTCCCGGGCGGCCTTCTCGCTGCCGGGAAAGTTGATGATCAGCGTGCGCCCGCGCATGGCGGCCACACCGCGCGAGAGCATCGCGCGCTTCGTGATGCGCATGCTCTCGGCACGCAGCGCCTCGGCGATGCCAGGCACCTCACGATCGGCGCGCGAGAGCGTGGCCTCGGGGCAGACATCGCGCGGACCGAGACCGGTGCCGCCGGTGGTGAGCAGGATATCGACCTCATCGATGTCCGCCATCTCGACGATGGTGTTCGCGATGGTCTCCCGGTCGTCGGGAACGACGTGATACGCCGCAAGCAACCAGCCTCGCGCCTGTGCGAGCTCCACAAGCGCACGGCCGGACGTGTCCTCGGCACCGCCCGCCGAGCGCGAGTCCGAACAGGTCAGCACGCCGATGCGAAGCTCGCTCATGCGGTCTCTCCGAGGTGTTGGACGACGAGAGAATCTCCGGTACGCACCGTACCACCGTGGCGAACGACAGCGAAGACCCCCTCTTTTGGCATGACGCAGTCGCCGGCCTGATAGTAGATGGCGCACTTCGTATGGCAGACCTTGCCAATCTGGCTGATCTCCACAAGGGCGTCATCGCCGATCTTCACGGCGCTGCCGACCGGCAAAGCCAGCAGGTCGATACCGGTTGTGGTGATGTTCTCGGCAAAGTCACCGGCGGCGACATCAAGCCCCTTGGCGACCATCTTGTCGATGGACTCCTGAGCGAGAAGACTCACCTGTCGGTGCCAGTCGCCCGCGTGCGCGTCGCCCTCGAAGCCGTGGTCCACGCGGAGCACGCCTTGCGCCCCCCGCGTCTTGCGCACCGTCTTTTTCGCCGAGAGGTTCACCGAGGTAACCGTGCCAGGACCCGGGAAACTCGCGTTGTCGCTCATCAGACGTCCTCTCGAAGGTAATGGCCGGATTTCCCGCCCTGTTTTTCGAGCAGCTTCACGCTTACGATGACCATCCCCCTGTCGACCGCCTTGCACATGTCGTAGATGGTGAGCGCCGAGACTGACGCGGCCGTGAGCGCCTCCATCTCCACGCCGGTCTTGCCGTCGGTCTCGGCGACCGCCGTGATGAGCACGGCCGCCTCCCCGGGCTCAAGATCCACGCTGACGTGGGTGAGCGACAGCGGATGGCACATCGGCACCAGATCCGCCGTGCGCTTGGCCGCCATAATGCCAGCCACGCGCGCCACAGCGAACACATCGCCCTTCGGCGCGCGCCCTTCCACGATCATCGCGAGGGTCGCGGGGAGCATGCGCACTTCGGCCGAGGCAACCGCACGGCGATGCGTGACCGCCTTGCCGGCGACATCGACCATGCGGGCGGCGCCGCGTTCGTCGACGTGCGTGAGGCGCGGTGCTTCCTCCATCCTAGCCTCCGATCTGGGACATGCGGCGAACGGTCCCGATCCGCATGTTATGGCTCGCGGGTTTCGCAGCCAGCGCCGCCTCGATGAGCTCGCGGATGTCGGCATCGGTTCCGCTGCGCAGGACCGTACGCGCATCGAGTTCATCGTCGCTGAACAGACACGTCCTGAGTCGGCCATCGGCCGTCAGACGCAGCCGGTTGCATTCGCCACAGAAGTGATGTGACAGCGGGGAGATGACCCCTAGCGTGCCGGGTGCTCCCGGATACCGGTAGTAGCGCGCCGGTCCCCAGCCGCCTGGCGCATCCGCTTTCGCGAGCGGCAGGAGCTCGCCAAAACCCGCGAGCGCCCCCTCGGCGGTCAAACGCGCGAGGATCTCGTCGGCCGGCACCTCGTCGGCCTCGGTCCAACCCTCGCCCTCGGTCGATGCGCACGCAACGCCTTCCTCGGCACCACCGACCGGCATGTACTCGATGAAACGCACGTGCACCGGCCGCTCGAGCGTCATGCGTGCGAAGCCGAGGAGATTCTGGTTCAGACGCCTGACCACGACAACGTTGATCTTGACCGGATCCATCCCGGCGTCAAACGCCGCCTCGATGCCGGCGAGCGCATCGGCGAGCTTTCCGCCACGCGTGACCTGTGAGTATGTGTCGGGATCGAGCGTGTCGAGCGAGACGTTCACGCGCGTAAGCCCCGCCGCGAAAAGATCGTTCGCGTACCGGGGCAAGAGCGTGCCGTTGGTGGTGATGGCGATGGACTCGATGCCGGTGGCGGCACGAAGGCGGCGCACGTGATCGACGATGCCCAAGCGCACCAGGGGCTCGCCGCCCGTGAGGCGGATCTTCGAGATGCCTTCACCGGCGGCCACGGCCGCGAAACGCTCGATCTCCTCCCAGGAGAGGATCTCCTCGGGCGCCTTCCACGGCACGCCCCCGGCAGGCATGCAGTACACGCACCGCAGGTTACAGCGGTCGGTCACACTGATCCGCAGGTAGTCGATCCTGCGGCCGTGAGCGTCAGTTGCCATCGCGCGCGTCTCCTTGCTGGTCATGATGCTGGTCATGAGCCTTCGCCAGAAACCGTTCCTCAACGAAGGCGGCAAGGCCGTCTGCCTCATCAAGCCCGAAGAGCGGAACGCCTTCCGGGCGCAGGTCGGGATTGTCGGTCACGAGCGCGAAGAGCTCGGCCGGCTCGCTGATGATCTCGTCGGAGCGTGCCAGACGTGAGACCTCGATGCGAACGTTGCCTGCGCGCTTGAATCCCTCGGTGAGCAGGATGTCGCAACCGCCGGCGACCGCCTCGGCAGCGATCTGATCGAGCGTACGCTCCGCATCGATCTGTCGGACCACCGCGAACTGTGTGGGCGACGAGATCATCGCGACGCGAGAGCCTGCCCGCGCATGTCGCCACGAGTCCTTTCCCGGCTGGTCGATGTCCACCTCGTGCACGTGGTGCTTGCACGTGGCCACGCGCCACCCGCGTGACGTGAGCGCGCGGATGAGGCCCTCCATGAGCGTCGTCTTGCCCGAGTCGCTCTTGCCGACCACCGAAACGGCCGGGATGCCGACCCGCCGGCTCATGTCAGAAACAGCCCAGGTCGCAGTTCTTGACCTTCACGTCGGCAGCATCGGCCGCGGCACCGGCGACCTTGTACGCGACGCCGTGGTCCTCAGCCAGTCTGCGCAGCACCGGACACGTGATGCGCCCGTCAACTGCTTTGGACCGCACGGCCTCAGTGAGTTCGGGAGTGATCTTCTCGGCCCAGCGCTGGTCGATGATCTTGGGAGCGTCACTGCTCATTCGGAACCCTCCTTGCGATCGATTCGGATGCATTCCACAGTCGTGCCTGCCGAGAAGAACGACTCCCCTTCGGGCAGGACCAGCAGACAATTGGCGCGATGCATAGATGTGAGCATAGCCGAGGACTGCGCACCGGAGAGCGCAGCAACGTACGTGCCGTCAGGCTGACGTGCCGCTCTGGCGCGCAGGAAATAGCGCCGGTCCGGCTTCTTCTTGATGTCGTGGGCAAGAACAACGGCATGTCCCGGCCGGTCGAGCATGGTGTGACCCTGCATCTTGAGGAGAACGGGCCGCACGAACAGCTCGAAGCCGACCATCGTGGAGGTGGGGTTGCCCGGCAGTCCGAAGAAGGGCGTGCCACCGATGGTCCCGTGCGTCTGGGGGGCTCCGGGGCGCATCGCGACTTTCCAGAAATCCATCGTCCCGATACGTTCCAGCACGTCTTTGACGACGTCGTAGTCGCCCATGCTGACACCACCGGTGCTCACCATCACGTCGAACTCCGGAGCCCGAGACAGGATAGCGACGCTGTCTTCGAAGTTGTCCCGCGCGACATCGAGCACGTGCGGCTCGCCGCCGGCATCGAGCACCTGCGCCGCAAGCGAGTAGGAGTTCGAGTTGCGGATCTTGCCCGGACCGGGGTACTCCTCGATCGGCACGAGCTCGTCGCCGGTGGCGACGATCGCCACGCGTGGCCGCCGGTAGACGAGCGGCTGTGCGACTCCAACGGCCGCCAACAGCCCGACTGCCGCAGGCCCGACGACCTCGCCGGCGGCAAGAACGACCTCACCGGCACGGACGTCTTCAGCTCTCAGGCGGATATTCTCGCCCTTGCGAACCGGCGCCATGATGGCAGCGACGGCGCCACCGTCCTCCTCGGCGGTGCGCTCCACCATCACGACAGCATCAGCGCCCTGCGGCACCGGAGCGCCGGTCATGATGCGGGTCGCCTCGCCGGGACCGACCGCCATTGAGGGAAAGACCCCTGCGGGGACGTGCTCGACAACGCGCAGGCGAACGGGCGTCCCCTCGAGCGCACCTTCCACATCAGCGGCGCGCACGGCGTAGCCGTCCATCGCCGAGTTGTCAAACGGCGCGACATCGATGTCCGAGACGACATCGGCCGCAAGCACCCGGCCGATCGATTCAAGCGCGGTGACGCGCTCGGGCTCAAGCGCGCGTATGTCGCTCAGCACGATGCCACGGGCTTCCTCGACGGTGATCACAGGTTGTCCTCCTCGGGAACCGACACTCTTTCGGGTCGTGTGTAGACGACGATCTTGCCACCACGCGCGTAGCCGACGAGTGTGACGCCAACGGTGGCGGCCACCTCGGCGGCAAGATCGGTGACCGCTGTGCGCGATACGACGATCGGGACGCGGGCCTTCGCGGCCTTCACCGCCATCTCGTAGCTGATGCGGCCCGTGGTGAGCAAAACGGCCCCTTCCACTGGTACCCGGTCGATCCATGCGCGGCCCAGCACCTTGTCGACCGCATTGTGACGGCCGACGTCCTCACGGACCAAGAGCACGCGACCATCCCGGCCAAGCGCGCATGAATGCATGCCGCCACGGTCACGGTATGCAAGCGACTGTCGAAACATCTGACCCATCATGTCATAGAGCTCGCGGGAATCGACGACCGCGGTCGATGTCACGGCGTCGAGCCCGAGGGTGTGGCCGAGCGACGCGAACGTCACGCCCTTGCCGCAACCTGCGGTGATGTACCGGCGGCGGTAGACGAGGTCGTCGGGCACCGGCTCCTCGCTGCGCACGTACACGAGCCCACGCTTCGCGTCGACATCCGCGCCCAGAAACGCGTCGCGATCGGTGAGCAGCCCCTCGGCGACAAGGAACCCGACCGCCATCTCATCGAGATCGTGCGGCGTGGCCTGCACGGTCGCGATCTCGGTGCCGTTCATGTCGATCGTGACGGCCCGTTCGCTCGGCATGGGGCGCGGACGCCGCGTCCCGACCTCGATGACCGAGACGCGCACCTCATGGCCCTCGTCGGGCAACGGAACCGGAGCGGCGCCATGGTGCACTTCGGACAGGTCCTCGGGCGTGTTCACGTTCACGAAGCTGGTGAGACCAGGGTCGACGTCTCGGATCGCCGTGACCGGGACTTCCACGACCTTGAGGGATGGGAGAATCGCCACCACTCGCCGCCTGCCCGACTCCAGCACGGTGCGGGCCGCGGGAAGGCAATCGCGATGGTACAGGGCGAGCAACGGCTCAGACCCCTTCTCCGTGAGTGGGATGACCACCTGCGCGCCGTTACGGGAGTCCCACAAAAGTCGCACGACTTCCGGCCGCAGCCACGGCATATCGGCCGCGACAGCAAGCACCCAGTCATCCTCGGCAGCCCCAAGCGCCGTCACCAACCCGCCAAGCGGTCCTTGATACGCAACCTCGTCCTGCAAGATCCGAACGTGTGCAGGCAGCGAAGCCGGGTCGAGCGCCTCGGGGCGGTTCGTGACGATAACGACATGCTCGCACAGCCCCGCCACCGTCTCGGCAACGCGCGCCACAAGCGGCTCGCCGTCCACCGGCAGCATCGTCTTGTCGACACCCATGCGCATCGATCGGCCGCCCGCGAGAACCGCGGCCGTCACAGGCAGACGCGTGGGAGCATCAGAGTTGGTCAATCCTGTCCGCCTCCTGCCGGGGAGTGCGTCATCTTACCGAGTGCAACAGCATCGAATCATACCCCCGCAGGGTACGCTACGTCGACGCCACGCGCACTGCCGTGGCTTTGAACAGCGCCTGGACCGGTGTTCCCTCGCTTAAGCGCAGGTCCACAAGGGCGGAGCGCGAGATCTTCGCGGCGATCCGCACGGGGCCGCGCTCGATCACCACGCGATACGTGGAACCGGACGGGTCTATCTGCACCACAACAGCTTGGATCTTGTTACGCGCCGAGGTAAGCGGCACGATCGCGTCGGCTTCGAAGAGCACGACGTCTTCCGGTCGCACGCCAAGCAGCACCTCGGCGCCCGGCGCCACTGGAGCGACCGCGTACAGTGTTACGCCACCGCAGTCGACGCGCGCGACACCGTCTTTTACGTCAAGCACCCTGCCACGGATTGACGGCTCCATGCCGAGGAAACCCGCGATCCAGTCATCCGCTGGCAGACCGAACACCTGGTCTCCCGTACCGGAGGCGACGACACGTCCTTGCCGCATGATCGCCACGTCGTCCGCGATTGCGAGCACTTCGTCCTGATCGTGGGTGACATACAGCGTCGTCTTGCCTTCTTCACGCAAGATCCGTGCGAAATCCCGTGCGAGGCGCCACTTCATCACCGGATCGAGCGATGCGAGCGGTTCGTCAAGGAGCAGGATCCGCGGTTCGAGAACGAGTGCCCGGGCCAGCGCGACCCGCTGTGCCTCGCCGCCAGAAAGCGTGAGCGCCGAGCGGTCTTGCCACCCCTGAAGCCCGACGCGCGTGAGCACAGCTTCAACCCGATCTCGAGTATCCGAAGCCGGCACCCGACGAAGCCGGAGGCCGTATGCGACATTGTCGCCGACCGTTCCTTTGAACAGATACGGTCGTTGGAACGCCGCCGCCATAGACATGCGCGTCTGCCGATCGGTGGCGTTAACCTCGCGACCATCGACCGAGACCGTACCCGCGTCAGGCCGCTCGAGGAGCCCGATCATCGAAAGCAGCGTCGATTTCCCCGAGCCGGAGGGACCAAGCAGGCCAAGCGTGCGTCCCGCCTTCAGCTCCAACCGGTCGACGTCGACAACCGTCTTACCGCGATAAGACTTGCGCACGCCTTCGACAACGATGTCGGCTGGCTTCGGCGCGCTCACTGTTCGTACCTTTCGGCGGATTGCTGCACCCGGGTGAGCAAGATGTTGACGGCGAGAACCATCGCCATGAGCACCACCGCCAGCGCGAGCGCCGCGCCATAGTCACCCATGCGCGTGTACTGTACGATCGCCGTCGTCATGACGCGCGTCTTGCCTGCCAGGTTACCGCCCACCATCGTGACGGCGCCGACCTCTGAGATGATCGAGCCGAAGCCGGCGGCGACCGACGCCAGCAGGCCCATCCGGGCCTCCCTGAGCGTCATGATCGCCACTTGCAACGGCGAGGCTCCGAGAGAGCGTGCTTGCAACCTGAGTTCTCTCGGCACGGCTGACACCGCAGCCGCCGAGACAGCGGCTACCATCGGAACCGCGATGACCAGCTGAGCGATGACCATCGCCGGACGAGAATACAGCAGTTCAAGACTGCCGAGGGGGCCCCGCCTGGATAGCAGCATCGCGACGACCAGACCGACCACCACAGGGGGCAGTCCCATCCCGGTGTTCGCGATGACGAGCATCATTCTCCGACCAACGAAACGCTTTGTGCCCAGCATGAACCCGATTGGGATGCCAAGCACAAGAGCGAGCAGTACCGCTGCACCCGAGACTTGTACAGAGACGAGAACGATGGTCCACACATCGGCAGCGCCAGAGACCAGCATCGCAAGTCCCCCGCGAAACGCGTCGATGAAAATGCCCATTGACCCCTACCCTTGCTCTCACGGTGCCGGCCGCGCGATGAAGGTCGATCTACTTGACGTAATTCGGCGTGAAGAGCGCCTGTCCGAACTTCTCTTTACCGAACTCGCCGATGACCGTCTGGCCCTCAGCGCTTGTGATCCAATCCATGAAGGCGATGCCACCCTCCACATGCGCCGCACCCTTTACCGGGATGACACCGTACTGGTTGAGCAGGCCCTTGTCGCCCTCGCGCAGGATGACGAGATCAAGGCCACCCTTGTTCGTAAGGAACGTGGCACGGTCGGAAAGCGTGTATCCCTGCTTCTCGCTTGTGATCTTGAGGGTCTCGCCCATACCCTGGCCCGTCGAGAGGTACCAGTCCTTGTAGTTGGCGGTCGCCGTGGGGCTTACGCTCGCATCAGCCCAGAGCTTGAGTTCCTTGGCGTTTGTGCCTGACTTATCGTCGCGGGTCATGAACGGGACCTTGCCTGTCGCCAGCGCCTTCATAACGGCGTTAAGATCGGCCGCGCCCTTGACGCCATCGCGGTCGGAGGCGGGGCCGACGATGACGAAGTCGTTGTACATGACGTCGCGACGCTCGATACCGAACCCGGCCGCCATGAACGCCTTCTCGGCTGCAGGCGAGTGCACGAGCAGCACATCAGCGTCTTTGTTCTCGCCCATCTTGATCGCCTCACCGCTGCCCACCGCGATGACCTCCACGGAGTACTGCGGATCAGCCTTCTCGAATGCCGGGATCAGCACGTCGAAAAGGCCTGAGTCCTGTGTCGAGGTGGTGGAGGCCAACACGATGTTGGTCTTCGCGACGGGAGCTGTAGCCGTTGGGGTATTGGTGCTCGTCGTCGCAGGCGTGGAGCAGCCGATGAGCGAGAATGCCATAATCACTGCCAGCGCGACGATCGCTACCCGCCACAGGGCGGGTCGAACTGAACGGTCTGTCATGTGACTCTCCTTTTCGAGTACGGAAGGCTGCATCGTTTCCGATCCAACCCTGTCGGTCCCGGCGCCTTAGCAGCGACCAACTGCCGTAGATGTCCGGGACTCGGAGATATGTGCCGCAGGGCCCCCACGGCATAATGCTAGAGTATCCGAATCGACCATCGACCTCAATGTCCCAGCACGCCAAAGGCCCGGCGCAGGGCCGGGCCTTTGAGCACGCCGGCAAGAGACGCTAGTCGACGCCCAGGATCACGCTCGAGGACTTGACGACTGTGTAGACCGCCGAGCCAACGCTGATCCCAAGGTCCTTCACGGCGTCAAGCGTGATCATCGAACTGACGATGATGCCGCCGACATCGACCTTCACGACAGCATTCACGCTGCCCAGCTCGATCTCGACGACCTTGCCCTTCCAGACGTTCCTGGCAGAAAGCTTCATAATGGTTCCTCCTCAGAAACGGCGACACTTCCTTTGAGTCGACTATTCCCCGTCTGGCTTCGCCGTACCGCTGGAGCGTCCGATCGCCTGCCACACGCCAGGCGCGGTGGCGGTCTGGTAGATGATCGCCTGCGGGTGCGTCGCAAGATAGCGGATGCCATCGATCAAGCGTCAGTCACGCGCTTTCAAGACCACACGGGCGCGGGACGGCATCAGAGGTCCCGGCCCGATTCCCGCGGGGTGCCACGCGAACCCCGCCAGATAGGTGCGCCCAAGAGCGGCGGCGGTTCCGCCAGTCTCGCCGGTCGCCACACCAGGGCCCGGCAGCCCCGGCATCGACCCGGCGCCTACGGCGAGGACCTGCCCCGCCGCCGCCTCGAGCGGACCATCGAGAGCTGTCCCGACCCCGGCGTCGCCCGGAAGAGCGATGCCAGCGCTGCCTTTGGCTCCGGAGGGTATCGGAGCGGCCGGGGAGCTCCCGGTGGTTGCGGAATGGGAAGTGCCGCCGGTGGGCGGCGTACCGGTGGTGTTCGCGGGCGCGCGCCTCCGGTGGTCATAGCCATGACCGAGGACGATCGGAAGCACCGACGAGTTGTACGTCGACGCCGCACCGGTCTTCGAGAGCGAGATCATGGCGTAGTAGTCGCCGCCCTCGTCCTTGTCACCGAACTTCGCATACACCCATTGGTCCAGCAGACCGCTTGCATCGGTCGTGACGACCGGGAAGCTCATCCACGGCTCGCGCTCCTGGGCCCAGGTGTTCGTTGTCCCTCCCTCTCTCCAACGCTGAATACGGCTGTACCTAGCGTGCCAGCGATACCTCATCGCCGGTATGGGAAACGTCGTACCCGCTGAGAGCGCCCATCGTCTTGCGGGCTCGCCGTGTCTCAAGCTCGCCCATGAATGCCTCCACGCCGGGACGCTCGATGCGGTCCGCAGGTAGGACCAGATCGAAACGCTCCCAGGTGAGCGGGACGAACCCGAGCCCCACCTTCTCGGCGGCCACGCGGATGCCAAGCGCAACGTCAGCTCTCCGGTGGGCGACTTCAGCGGCCACCTCGGCGTGCGTCACGAAGGACGACTCATAACCCGGAATCGCCGAGCGATCGGCACTGATCGAGTGCAACTGGCTGTCCAGCCAGACTCGCGTGCCCGACCCCGGGTTGCGATTGGCGAGCCGGGCTCCCTTCTCGACGACGTCGGAGATGCTGCCAACGCCGAGTGGGTTCCCCTGCGCCACGATGAGACCTTGTTCGCGATGGACAAGCGTCACGACGACGACCTCGCGCTCGCCGAACAGATGACGCACGTACGGGACGTTGTACTCGGCCTCGCGCGCATCGAACAGGTGGCATGCGGCGATGTCGGCAAGCCCCTGGCGAAGCGCGATGAGACCGTCAAGACTCCCCACCGAGACGGGGACGACGCTCATGCCGGGCAGGCTGCGGGCGAAGGCATCAAGCGCGTCATCGTTGCTGCCGACGACCGTGACCGACCGCTCGGCGCCGTCGTCGGGGACCATGAGGAGGTGCAGCTCAAAGGCGGACGCGGTGGCGCGGTAGTACTTCTCAGTGTAATTGCGCACGTGCCGAACTTCGCTCAGTTCGACGAGGCCCGCCTCGGCAAGCCGCATCACATGATGACGAATCCACGCGGGATGCTTGCCGAAGGCGGTACCGAGTTGCGACAGCGTGGCGGGCGAGGCCATCAGCCTGCGAAGAATCGCCCTCCGTGTCGCGTCGGCAATCGCTTCGATCTGATCGTCGCGGTTCATCCTGATGGTGCCGGCCACCGGTCTCCCCTACTACGCTAAGTTTCTCTTTAGGGTACGACCCTGAGTGTACGCGCGGGGCGCCCGCGCTGGCAAGATGCGGGACTGCGCAGACTTGAATGAGGTGCCGCAACCTACAGTTCCGCTCGCAGATAGACGGCAAGCGCATCCGCGGCGCGAGTGAGCGTGGTTCGCGGCAGCACGAGGAACAGTGGGCGCTCGAGCGGAAACCCGGGAGCGGCCACGAGTCCCACGGTCCCGAGCTTGATGGCCTTCTCGGCGACCCACATGCTCACGATGCCGATTCCCATGCCGCCTTCAACTGCCGAGAGGACAGCCTCGTTGGTGCCGAGTTCCATCACCACCCGCAGCTCGGCGGGGTCGATGCCGGAACGCCGCAGAGCCTCTTCGGAGACCATGCGCGTGCCTGAACCTGCTTCGCGTACGATGAACGGCTCATCCACGAGATCGGAGAGCGGCACGCGCGTACGGGCGGCGAGCGGGTGGCCGCGCGGACACACCAGCACGAGGTCGTCGCTGCCCAGGAGCTCCTGCGACACGTGTGCTCCCGGGACCTCGGCACCGGTCATGCCCAGGTGCGCTTCGCCGCTTTCAACGTGAGCTATCACATCCCCCGTATCAAAGACCCTGATGGTGACGCCGACAGCCGGGTACTCGCGAAGAAAGCCGCCGAGCAACCTCGGCAAGACGTACTGCCCCGGCGTGGTGCTCGCCGCAACCATGAGGTGCCCTGAAACGGTGTCCGAGAGCCGCTCGAGGTCCTGGCGCGCTTCGTCCATGTCGTGCATGAGCTTTCGCGCGTGCGGCAGAAGGGTGCGCCCCGCTTCGGTCAACTCGACCTTGCGGTAGCGACGATCGAGCAGCGTCACGCCGAGGTCGGACTCGAGCGCCTGCACCTGCATGGTGACCGCGGGCTGCGAGAGCCCGAGCGCGTGGGCGGCGGCCGAGAACGAGGAATGCTCGACGACCGCCACAAAGGTACGGAGCTGGGAGAGGTTCATGCTGCTCCTTGAAGATTATCAAGGGTGCTATCCGACTTCCTTATGCTACCCCAACGGACACGGCGGGGCGACGGTTGAGCCCGACCGCATCCGGGTATACGGTGAAGGTGATAATCGTTCTCAGTAGGGTTCAGGATGACGACCGCCGCACATCCAACAGAGCCGCTCGACGCCGCCCGTCTCTACGGCCGGGGCCGTCTGAGCGCCGCGCGGCGAGACATCGCGCAGGCCCTCGCTTCTCTCGGCGGCGCGTTCACGGCCGAGGACCTCCACGCCGCGGTCAGCGCGCTGCGCCCCGGCATCGGGGTGGCCACGGTGTACCGAGCGGTCGCCGCGATGGCCGAGGCGAACTCGCTCGCACTCGTCGGCGCGCGCGACGGCAGCACGCTGTACGCGCGCTGCGCCGGCGGGAAGCATCACCACCACCTGATCTGCACCGGGTGCGGGACCGTCGTGAGCGTCGCATGCCCTGTTGACGGCCCGCTCGTGCGTTCTGCACGGGAAGCCGGCTACACGGTGACCGCGCACGAGGTCACGCTGTACGGTCTGTGCCCCACGTGCTCGAAGGAACGTGGCTGACGTGTCGCACATCCACATCCCCGATGGCGTCTTGCCGGTCTGGCTATGGCTCAGCGGTTGGATCGTCGCGGTCGCGCTCGTCTGGCTTGCGAGCGCGCTCAGCGCGCGTTCCGACATCCGTCGCAAGGTGCCGCTCGTGGGGATCGTCTCGGCACTCGTGCTTGTCGCGATGTCGTCCGAGATCGTCCCGATCGCCTACCACATCAACCTCACCGTGGTCGCCGGCGTGCTGCTGGGCCCGCAGCTGGCGATCATCTCGGCATTCGTCGTGCAGGTCGTGTTGGCGCTGCTCGGGCACGGGGGCGTCACTGTTATCGGGCTTAACACGCTCATGACGATGACCGAGATGCTGCTGGGGTGGGCGCTGTTCCGCGGCTTCGTGAAGCTGCTCGGGCGAGGGCACGTCCGCGCCGCGAGCGCCGTCACGACCGTGATCACGCTCGCCATCACCACGACGCTTCTGGTGGGGCTCGTGGCGGTCTCCGGGGTGACGGCCGCGACCGCCCGCGAGACCGGCGCGCTCAACCCGCGCAACCTCACGTTCGCCTCGCCGTTCTCCAAAGGCGTCGTAGGGATTGGGCTCTTCTCTGGCCGTCAGACGGCGACGGCTCCGGCCGTCGGTCTCAAACGCTTCGCCACCATCGTATACACGCTCGGGCCGATCGGCTGGATCATCGAAGCGCTCGTGACCGCGGCGGTGCTCGGCTATGTGGCGCGCGTGCGGCCGTCGCTCGTCTTCGAGGGACCGCTCGCCGTTGCCGAACCCGTGCTGCCCGGCGACGAGCACGGGGTGCACTGATGGACATCGCCGTCCTCGACCGTTCCGCCGTGAGCGGACGTTCGCACCTTCACGATGCTTCGCCGCGCACGAAACTGCTGGCATTCGCGCTTGTGCTGGCATCGATCGTGGTCAGCAGCAACCTGTTCATCGTGGTCGCGCTAGCGCTCGCCCTGCTCGCGGTCATCACCGCCGAGCGGCTCCCCGCCCGCCAGATGCTGCCGCTCGCGGCGTATCCGGCGATCTTCGCCGCGGTCTTCGCGATCGCGTCAGCCCCCGACGCGCTCGCGGCGGCGCTCATCATCGCTAAGGCCGTCACCGCGGCGCTTGGCGCGGTCACCCTCATGTTCACGACGCCCTACCCCCAAGTCTTCGCAGTAGCTCAGCGCGTCACGCCCGCGCTCGTGGGCGACGCCCTGCTCATGACGTACCGCGCTATCTTCATCCTGGCCGAGAAGTTCGCCGACCTCACCCGCGCCGTGCGGCTGCGCGCCGGCATCTCAGGCACGCACCCGATCCGCTCGGCACAGGCGACGACGCGTGCGCTCGGCGGACTGCTGCTGTACTCGGTGGACCTCGCGCAGCGCGAGTACGACGTGCTCGTGCTTCGCGGCTACTCCGGACGTCTCAAGGTGGCCGAGCGGCCTTCGCGCTCGCCGAGGACCGACCAGTCGCTCATCGCCGGCTCCCTCGCCGCGCTCGCCGTCGCCATCGTGTGGCGCGTGTACTGGGCAAGCGTCATCAACTACAGCTGGATCCCGCTTGCGGCAGCCCTGCTGGGCCTGTTCGCGGCGCTGCTGTTCCGTGGGAGGAACCGATGACAAACGCCGACTGCGATCACGTCCATCCCGACGATCCCGATGCTGAGGAGATCGTCCGCATCAGTTGCGTGCGCCACACGTACGAGGACGGCACCTCCGTGCACCTGTGCGGCCTCGACTTCCTCGCGCACCGGGGAAAGCGCGTCGCGGTGCTCGGCCCGAACGGGGCCGGAAAGACGACGATGCTCTACCACATCCTCGGCCTCATGAAGCCGCAGGAAGGCGCCGTAGAGGTGTTCGGCGTCTCGCCCTCCGCAGCGTGGACGTCGATCCGCCGCCGTATCGGCGTGGTGCTGCAGAACGTCGACGAACAGATCATCGCGCCGACCGTGGCCGACGACGTCGCCTTCTCCCCCAGGCAGTACGGCCTGCCCGAAGCCGAGGTGCTCGAGCGGGTCGATCGCGCCCTCGGGCTGCTCGGCATCAAGGATCTGGCGGACCGCGTGCCGCACAACCTCTCCGGCGGCGAGAAGCGCAAGGTCGCGCTCGCTGGCGCGCTCGTGATGGACCCGGAGCTGCTCGTGCTGGACGAGCCGTTCGAAGGGCTCGACCCGAAGTCCCGGCAATCGCTACTGGGCCTGCTCGAGCGGCTCTCGCACGAGCGGTGCATGACGGTCGTGCTCTCCACGCACGACATCGATACGGTACCGGAGTTCGCCGACTACGCGTACGTGCTTGCGCCCGGCGGCACCATCGCGCTCAGGGGCACGCCCGCCGAGGTATTTGGGAATGTCGAAGTCCTCGACCGCAGCAACATCAAGCCACCGATCCTCGCCGAGCTGTTCTCGCGACTGCGGGAGCACGATCCGGGGGCGCCCGCGACCGCCCTCACCGTGGATGAGGCCGCCGACACGCTCGAGAAGTGGAAGTGCCAGTAGATCGGCGCCGCTCAGCCCCGCTGCATGAGCTCGATCTCGGCACCGTCGGGATCGAGGATGTAGGCGAGCGTGAAGTCCGGCGGGACCACGCGGGGCTGGACGTCATCGGGGACCAGGCCTGTCGCTTTCAGCTCCGCAAGCGCGGCCGCGACGTCGACGGTATCAAGCGCGAGGTGCGCGAAGCCCAGCCGCTTCTCGCCCCGCTCGGCAGGGGCGGGAGTGGTGGCATACCAAAAGAGCTCTACCTGCATCCCGCCAAGGTCCATGAAGGTGATGACCCGCGAGCCATCGTCGCTGTCCATGACCCTCACGGTGTGGAACCCGAGCGCTTCGTAAAACGCGATCGAGCGCTCCAGGTCGCTCACGACGATGCCAATGTGATGCGGACGCAGGTCCATTGGGGCTCCTTATGTCGCGACGGACAAACCCTCGGCCCCGGTAACGGTACCGGTGCGGCCTGGTGGGATCGGCAAGCCATCCCGCCGGGACTGCGTGATCCGCAGCGCCTACGCCCGTCCCGGCTCAAGTCTACCTCACACGGTGCCGTCATGGTGCGCGGGCTGGTTGAGCATCCCCGATCATCTTCGGGCCGCGTTATCGGCGCAGCGGCAGACGCTCCGCGGTCATTGTAGCTTCCGGCGATGCGCCGGATGTGCTGCGTAGCGGGCTCGCTCTTTGACTACGGCGTGCCGCTCTCCTTGTCTTGCTCTGCGCCGCGGTGGTAGAACAACGATGACGGAGGCGATGACTATGCTGGTGTCACAGAAGCACACCCTCGTGCTTATCGAGGCGGGCTCGCCTGGCCTCAACATCTACTCGCATGTGGCGATGGGGCGCGGAGTCCCGCTCCTTGCAACCGTGCTCCATAAGGCCGGCTTTGAGGTACGCGCGTTCGTTGAGGACATCTCGGGCAAAGGCTCGATCGACTGGGAGTCCGTGAGCCGAGCCGATGCGGTGGCGTTCTCGGCGATCACCTGTACACTCACCCGCACGGCTGAACTCATCCGTGAGACGAGGCGCGTGAACCCAGCCGTGCCCATCGTCCTGGGCGGACCGGAGCCGACATGCGCGCCGGAACGCGCATTCGAGGCCGGAGCCGACTACGTCGTCCGCGGTGAGGCCGAGTTCTCGCTTCCACAACTCCTTCGCGCGCTGTTCGAGGGACCTGGCAACGAGGCGATCGAGTCGATCCCCGGGATCGCGTGGCGTGAAGAAGACGGCGTCCATCTGGGACCAGATCCGCGACAGCTCACGCGCGAGGAGGTCTGCGGGCTCCCACTCATCGACATGTCATTGGTCCACGAGGCCGGGAAACGCACGACCGGCCTGGTTTGGCGCTCCAGAGGCTGCCCCGAGCGTTGCGCCTTCTGCGAGGTGCACGAGATCTGGCCCCACTACATCCTGCGCGACGAGGAGACGAGCGTCGAAGAGCTGCTCGCCTGCCAGGAGGAAGGCGCGGGCAGCAGCTTCCTTATCGACGACAACTCCGCTGCGAACAAGCCATCGTTCAAGCGCTTCTTGGAACGCGCCATCGAGCGCGGGTATGCCCGTGCGCTCACGGTCCAGCTTCGCGCGGATGCCGTTTTCGACAAGAACGGGCGTTTGGATCGGGAGTTCCTCAGGCTGCTACGCGATGTGGCGCCCGTCACGACGCTGTGCATAGGCGTGGAGTCCGCCGATGACGGCGACCTCGAAGGCATCTCGAAGCACACCACGAGCAAGCGCACCGCCAAGGCGCTCTCAGCGATGAAGCGCTACGGGTTGCTGGTCCACGGCATGTTCATCGCCTTCGCGAACGACACCGCCGAGACGCTCAAGCGCAACGGCCGCTACGCGCGCAAGTACGTGAGCTCGCTCCAGTATCTGTTCGAAGCACCGCTGCCCGGCACGAAGAGCACGGCTGAACACGAGGCCGCTGGTCGCGTGCTCTTTCATGAGGTCGCTGACGTGCAGTACATCGACGGGATGCACGTCGCCGTTCGTCCCACCTCTATGACACCGCGGCAGATGCAGGAGATCGTGACCGCCGAGTATCGGGCTTTCTACTCTCGGATACGCATCGCGGAAGCGTTCTTCGCCGGGCTCTTCTTACGTCACCGTCGCCTCGGCGCCGGGTTGCGCGGCTACCTGCGCACGCTGCCACCTGCACGCCGCGCGCGCGAGTGGGCCTGGCTGCACCTGCAGTTCAAGTTCGCACCCTGGGCGTTCCTGCGCGTCGGCAGGCAGCGTGTCCGCGCCTTCCTTGAGGACGCGGACTACGCGACGTACCTCGCCAAGCTTGAGGGATGAGAGGGCTGCATGCCCCGGATCCCGCTTTCTGGCAGCTGTGATGGCACCGCAACCGAGCGACTGGGAGATAACCGATGGACCTGACAGTGGTGACGATCGAGAAGCCTGAGGCGGTGAGCGTCATCCTCGGGCAGTCGCACTTCATCAAGACGGTGGAAGACATCCACGAGGCGATGGTCGCCGCGGTGCCCGGCATCCGGTTCGGGCTCGCGTTTTGCGAGGCCTCGAGCGAGCGACTTGTGCGCACGAGCGGCACTGACGACGAACTTACGGCGCTTGCGGCCCGCAATGCGCTCGCTCTTGGCGCAGGGCATGTTTTTGTGCTCCACCTCGCGGAAGGCGCCTACCCGATCAACGTGCTCAACGCGGTCAAGATGGTGCCGGAGGTCTGCTGCATCTTCTGCGCGACCGCCAACCCGGTCCAGGCAATCGTGGCAGAAACCGACCAAGGCCGAGGCGTGCTCGGCGTCATAGACGGTTACTCCCCGGTCGGTGTAGAGGATGCCGAAGGGGTCCGGTGGCGGCACGACCTGTTGCGAACGATCGGCTACAAGCTCTGAAGAGCGGCACATTCAGCCGCTAAGGCACCGAGATCCCCGGATTTCAACGTCTCCGGGCGTGAGCTGAAGGGCGGCCAGCCCGATTGCCTGCCCGAGTCTAGCGCACACGGGCGCGCTTTCTGCTCGACGCCCGGGTTAGGTGAACGGTCCACGGACGTTGTTTACGCGCGGACCCGCGAGATCGGCTGCTGACCGCCGATGCCACCGTGCGGTCGATAGAGATCGTAGTACCTCAGGAACGGACCGAGTCGATCGGTTCGTTCCTGTGTGTTGTGATACGCCCTCCCGTACGCCCGCTCGTTGCTCACGATCTTGACGAACGCCTCCGCCTCGCCGTTGGTCTGAGGACGGTACGGGCGGGTCTTGCGCATCGATATGCCGCGTTCGGCCAGCAGATCGCAGAAGGTGAAGGGACAGTAGGCCGTTGTCGATGAGGATGCGGCGAACCTGGATGCCGGCGCCTTCGAAGGAATCCAGTGCACGGGCCGTGAAGGCGACCGTGGTGTCGGCCTTCTCGTCCGGGCAGACCTCCGCGTAAGCGAGCCGGGAGTGGTCGTCGATCGCGATATGCACGAAGTCCCAACCGATGCCCGCGTGCCGGTGTTTAGCGGCCCATCCGCGCACAAGGTGCCCGCCTCCTTCACCGATCCTGCCCAGCCGCTTGATGTCGAGGTGGACCAGATCCCCTGGTTCCAGCCACTCGTAGCGCACCGTCTTCTCGCGCTCCGGACGTTGCAGCCGATTCAGACCCAGCCGCCGCAAGACCACGTGCACGGTAGAGCCGGGCAGACCGAGCTGCCAGCCTAAGAAGTGCGGTCCGCGGCGGAAGTGCAGACGCGCTTTCACTACGCGCCTCACCACATGACGGCCCACGCGTGGAGCCGTGCGCAACGGACGCGAACTCGCATCCCGGAGAGCGACAGGGCCGCTGCGGCGGAACCGGTCGACCCATTTGCTCGCGGTCTGACGCGAGACACCGGCGGCGCACGCCGCGCGGGTGACGCTCCAGCCGTTCGCGACCCTATCGACGATCGATCGGCGCTGATAGACGGACCGGCGGGCGTTAGGATGTTGCATGGGGACCCCTCTCCTCGGCTGTGGCTTCGACAACCAACAACCGACAGGAAGGGGTCCCTTTCTGTCAACAACCTCTATGGACCGTTCAGTTAGCGCGATACAGGTCGTTCGCGAGCTGGGTGAGGAGAGCCGCATTCTCGACCTGCTCACGCCATTCGCGCGGAATCGCGTCGACGCCGAGCAGCGCACCCATGAGCGCGCCGGTGACTGAACCTGTCGAGTCCGAATCACCCGTGATGTTCACGGCAGCCAGCACGGCCGCTGAGAAGTCGGTCGGGTGGACGAGCGCGCAGGAGAGCGCTATTCCAAGTGTTTCCTCGGCAACCCAGCCCTCGCCCTTCGCGCCGGTGTTGATGATGCGCTCGTGGAGCGGCATGTCCTGGCGGTGCTGATCGAGCACGGTCTCCAAAACTGCGCGCGTTTCGTCGGCTTCGAAACCCTGGGCCTGAAGCCGGTCACGCGCGCCCTCGATGGCGCTCTCCAGGCTCTTGCCGTTGAGCACCTCGTGCAGAATGAGTGCGAACGCCGCGCCCGAGAAGTAGCCCGTCGGATGGCTATGAGTCATGGCGCCACAGGCGAGCGCCCAATCGAACGGATCGTCCGGGTAGAGGAGCGCGCATGGCGCGATGCGCATGATCGTGCCGCAGCCCTTGCCGTTGTTGAGCGGGATGTCTGGCGTGCCCATCACGCCGCTGCGCAGGGCTGATAGGCACGTGCTGCCAGGTGCACGTCGCTGGTGAGGATCATCCTGGGTCTCTCGCCAGTCCTGATACGCAGCCCACACCCTCGGCGCAGCCTCGGCGGTGGACCCGAACGCGCCCGCCACATGGGCGTCGAGCGTCCCGCGTGCTGTCGCGATGGACATCTGGGTGTCATCGGTGTAGGAACCCGGCGGGAGGCCTCTGTGCGGTTCGAAGTCGGCCACGCCCGGGTCTCCTCGATGCGCGAGGATTTCCGAGAGCGACTCGAACTCCACGGGCGCGCCAAGCGCATCCCCAATCGCTAGACCGAGCATCACGCCCAGGTAGTGCGGTCCGATGTCGACAGATGTCATCCCTGTCCCCCTCCCCGGGATGCTGGCGGTGCCCATCCCTCTCCCCCTCCCCGGGATGCTGGCGGTGCCGATGCCGCACCAACAACCCCACGCGACTGCGTCAGCGTGTGACGTCACCGACGATAGTGCGTACGCCGAAGAAGCCGGCCGACTGCATTCCATAATCGCACAACGCAAGAAAGTGACGACCCGCCCGGCCCGGCCATCCAAGGGCGGCAACCGGCGTGCGTGCTGCGGTGGAGTCGCTCGCATTGAAGTTGTTGGCGCGGTGAACGAGTTCGTACTTCCCCAGAACCTTGGGCGGCCAGAACACACCTCCTCAGCCGATGATTCCCTTCAGCAGTTCATCGAGTCGTGTGACATCCCCCCGGTTGTAATGGAATCGCCCCCACGCCCTCCATCGCACCGTCCTGAGCCTCGTAGAACCGCGTCTCGGTTCCCGGGTACAGCACCCAAACAGTCGCCACTCGTGCGCCCTCACTCCCAAGCGCATCCTTGTACGCATGCATCTTGTGGATGTCTGCCTTCTTCCACCAGCCCTTGCTGGCAACTCCAGCGTGGTCGTCGGCCTCGAGCCTATCTAGCGCCTCGCTGTCAAGCTCGGTTGGCACATCCCACCGGTCGACCCGGAACTTCGCATCGAACAGGTGCAGCGTGTCCGCGACCTTATGCACGATGTCGGGGCGCAAGGGCACCGAGTACGAATGCCACTTGCCATTGGCCCTCGAGAAGGACCGGTTGTAGTGGAGCTCGATTCCGCCGCGAAAGACCACCGTGATGCCCTCGGCAAGGAAGGTGCGTAGGTCATCGCCCGACACGCGAGCCTCGGTCGGGCGTCCGAGCAACGCCGCGCGACCGCATCCAGTCGATGAGGAATCGCAGCTGACGGTCACGACCCGTATTGAAGAACGTGCCGGGCCAAGCGAGACCGTAGTCGAGTGCAGCGTCCACGTTCTCGGGCACGGCCGCAGGCTCCTGCATCCAGCCAAGCACGCGCAAGATGCCGGTGCGCTTCGCGGCGCCGCTCATGTTGCTGTTGACAAGGAAGTGCATCAACAGCAACTCCGCCATGAGCTGGATGGTTGTGTCGCTAGGTGTACTGCCCGCATAGGTTGTTGACATAGATGAGGGTCTTCCCGTTCGGTTGTAGGTGCTGAAGCCAACAACTGAACAAGGAGGACCCCCGTGTCACATCCTAACGCGCTTCTCACCGTTGCAGGACGGCGACTGCTCGTCACTCGCGTGATCCAGCTGGGCTGGACGGTGACCGCTGCGGCTCAGGCCGCGGGCGTCTCAAGGCAGACCGCCTACAAGTGGATCGGCCGCTACACGGCTGACGGTGATCAGGGTCTGCGCGACCGCCCGAGCAGGCCTGCACACATCCGTGAGCGCGTATCAGCGAGAGATCTCCGGCGCATCTGGCGCCGCCGCAGGATCGGTGAGGGGCCACTGACGATCTCGTGGCACACGGGTCTCGCCCCGTCCACGATCTACGGGGTGCTGGCCAGAAACGGCCAAAGCCGGCTTCGTGACCTTGACCGTGTGCCCAAGGCGCCGGCTCTGCGCTACGAGCACGCCGCGCCCGGCGACGTGCTCCACATCGACGTCAAGAAGCTCGGACGTCTCGGCGAGGGTGGTGGCTGGCGGTTCGGAGGCCGGGCGGAGAAGAAGCGCAATGTGGGTGGCGGGTTCGACTTCATCCATGTCGCCGTCGACGATCACTCACGTCTGGCCTATGTCGAGGTCCACGCAGATGAGCGTGCCGACACCGTCGCTGGATTCACCGCCCGGGCGATCGACTACTACGCCGGTCACGGCATCACGGTCAGGCGGTTGCTCACCGACAACGCGATGTCGTACTCCTCCCACGCCCAGCGAGCCGTGCTCGAGGAGCACGGCGTCACGCGGTCGCACACGCGGCCCTACCGGCCTCAGACCAACGGCAAGGCCGAACGCTTCATCAGGCTGATGCTCAACGGCTGGGCATACCGGAAGCCCTACCAGAGCAACAGGGAGCGCCTGGCGGCGCTCCCTGGCTGGGTGTTCAATCACAATCACAGACGTCCGCACGGCGGCATCGGCGGTCTACCACCGATCTCACGGGTGCCCGGTGTCAACAACGTGTCCGGGCAGTACAGCTAGCACCTGCAAGCTGCCGTTCGAGCTTCACCTCAAACGCATCGGGGCCAGCGTCAGGCTGGAGCACGAAGCGCTCATGCAGGTCATCGAGCGCCGCAGTCGTCCACACCGCGCAGCCAGGAGACAGCAACGACCCGTCCCACTCGAGCGCCTGCTCGCGGAACAGGCGTGTGACCTCGTCGACCTTGTCGGCACCTTCACGCTTGAGAATTGCCATCCAGACCCCTCTCCCGCCGAGAGTCTCAGTCAATACCCAACAGACGCCTTAGTCGTCCAAGTAGGCCGCCACGAACCGGCTGGCTGGGCCCGGTCTCGGAATCTGCATCGAAACGCGCCTGAGACGAGGCCTCGGGTACACCAGACCCTTCAATGTTCATCTGAACGGGATCGTAGAGCAGCCGCACCTCTGTATCTTGTCCTGGGGTGTCATCTGACTTCCTTGGCATCACATGCCCTGAGGTAGAGACCGCCTTCGAAGCACTGCCCTGGAGCCGCAGGTACTGACCTAGGCCCTCCACGACCGTTGTTAGCGCCGACTTCTGCTCGAACTCTGCGTTGGGGAACAAGTCCCTCAGTATGGCGTCGAAGGATGGCAGAGCCGAAGATCCACCCGTCTTCACAACACGAACCACCGCGGCGGGCTGCAAACCCGAGGCGGTGAGCGCGTCCTCGACTGTAGCCCGTACCCGGCCGAGAGGCTCAGCCGCAAGTCGTTCGAATGTCGCCCGGTCGATGGGGACTGAGATCTGCACCCCGGGTCGGTAGAAGTCGACCGTTGTTGATTCCTGGGTAGAGAGGGCGATCTTGGCCGTCTCGATTGAGCGCCAGAAGTCGTACACCTGCCCGCGATCGAAGATTCGACTGATCAGCCGGCAGCCCTCAGAGCGCAGTGCCTCGTCAGCAAGCTGACGTCGACTGTCTGATCGCCCTGCCGCCATGATCATGCTGCCTCGCGAACCCAGCCAGGGCAGTCTCGCCAAGTCTCGCTCAAGACCGATGGCCGGCGCTACGACCTTGGTGAAGATCAGGCTGTCGAGGTGCTCCCCTCCGACCGCCACACCGCGCGTCACATCTGCTTCCCATGGCGAGGTACCCCCGACACTAACAGCGATATCAAACGTGCCCCCGCCGAAGTCAACAGCGACGCACGCTCCGTCGGGCCCAGCGTCACGGCTGTCCCGTGAGGCCAGGTCTGCCACAAGCGCCGCCTTTGGCTCCTCCAGAAACACCGTGTTCGTGAAACCCGCCTGAGTGGCAGCTGCAGTCAGACGAGCGATAGCCTCGTCACGCGATCCTGCTGCCTCGCCATCGAATGTGACGGGGATACCAATGACCACAGGTGCGCTGATGACTCCGAGCTGACTGTTCACCGCCCTTCGCAGCGTGCGAAGTACCCACCCAGTCATGTCTGCCAGGTGGAACTGCCGGCCCCAGGAGTACGTCCCATGGTAGTGGGTATGGGCGAGGTACTGCTTGAGGCCGTACGCAAGCCGAGCATTCG
>JAJFTE010000133.1 GCA_021373175.1 Actinomycetes bacterium | reverse complement strand
GGCGCAGAACCAGTACGTCGAGGTGGCGGAGAACGCCACGACGACGATCGCGGCCAGCACCAGGACGACCACGCCCGTCCAGATGAGGTACCGCGGCCGCCGGACCGGGTCCTTGAACCCGGCGAGTGAGAGCTTGGCCATTAGATTCGAGACTCCTTCGTTGCCGTGCGCGCCATGTTCGGATGCATCAGAAATCGATGCCGACGCGCGGATAGCCGACCTTGCCGTGGCACTGCAGGCACTGACCGTCGAACGGATATGCATAGTTGAGAAGCATGTAGTTCTTGTTGGAACCGTATGGATTATGACACATGGAGGTACACGTCAGAGGAGCCTGCGCGGCCACATCGAAGTGGTACGGACGCATCGGCCGACAGCCGACCTCGGCGGTTCGATGAACCGTCAAGGCCCTGCCCGCCTACATCTCCCACAGGTGCATCCGCCAAATCGGACGCGCTCAAGAGCCCTCCTCCGCAGGACACGATGCGCCGATGCGCCCAGGGGACGCCGCCATCGCTCCACCGAGAGCCTATCATGCTGCCAGGTGCTGTTGAACCGTTTTGACGGTTATTGATTCGATGGAATGAAGAAACTTCCTACGGGCCGACCAGGCGTACGAGCTGCACCCGACCGTTCTCCTTGTCCGCCACAACCACGTAGCTCTTGAGAGCCGCGATGTCGTTGGGGAAATTGAGCTGCCCTGGATCCACACCGCGTTCGCCATAGCGGGCGATAAGCTTGCCTTCGGCCGATATCCGAACGAGCGAGAATCCAAACGCGTCGGCGGCCAACACCGAGCCGTCACTCAGGACGGTCAGTCCTCTCGGCAGTTCGATATCGCGCGCGGTCTTGTCGTCGATGCCCTTGGGCGGTGTGCCGAAGCTCCACCTGGGCTCGCCTTCGGGCGTGAATGCGGTCACCCGTGCGTGGTTCGAGTCCGAGACATACACGGTCCCGTCCTTGCCGACCACGATCCCGTTGGGATGATCGAGGTCGCCGGAAGCTGTGCCCGGCTTGCCGAACTGGCGAACGAACGTGCCATCGGTCTTGAAGACGACGACCTGGTACGCGTCGCACGCGTAGACGAGGTCACCATGAACGGCGACGTCCGTGACCGCGATGCCCGTACCATCCTGCCCCGAGGAGCCCTTCCCTACCACCTTCGACGGGTCCGGGAAGCGGCGCAGCGGCTTTCCGGTCGGGTCGTAGACTTCGATCGAATCGTTCCAGAGACTCGCGACGTACACGGTGCCGTCCGAGTCGGTGTCGATTCCCACAGGATAGTTCAGCCGGCCCGGCTCGTACGTGTTCTTGGCGCCTGGCAGCGGCTTGGCAACGCCGAAGCCGCCGAATTCGAACAGGAAACGCCCCGCGGAATCGAAGACGCACACGCGGTTGTTCTCGGCATCGGTGACGTAGATGTGGCTGCTCTTACCCACGGCGACGCCCATCGGCCGATTGAAGAGCGGAATGTCGCCCTTGCCCGGTCCGTCAACCGACCAGATGGGTTGGATCCCGGCCTTCTGCGCCCTCGTCCCGAGCGGCTGCGGTCTGCCGAGGAAGTAGAGGAGGTAGATGATGAGACCGGCCATGAGGAGCGTTAGAACGATTGCGAGCACACCGAACCATTGACGTGGCGTGATCCTGATACCGCGCTTCAGCGGAGCGAATACGCGCGCCACGACTACTCCTTCACGCCGAGGCGGCGCAGCGCGTCTCGTGCTTCGAGCAGATCGAACTGCGCGGCTGCTCTGTATCGCTCGATGGCCTTGTCCTTGTTGCCCAGCTGCTCGTTCGCGAACCCTGAGATGTACTGGAGGTCGGCCAGATCCGGTCGCGTCTCGAGCACAGGATCCACCGCGATTAGCGCCGATTTGTAGTGCTTCTGCTGGATGTACATGTCGCCGAGCGCTTTGGCCGCTAGCGCGTGGTCCGGCGCTACCTTGAGCACTTCCCATAACGTCGTCTCGGCTTTCTTGGTCTGCCCGAGCTCCAGTTGGACGGCACCGGTGTTGTACAGCGCCGCGAGATTCTGCGGATCAAGCTTCAGGACCTGGGCGTACTCGGCAAGGGCTTTCTCGAACTGACCGTCTTGCTGGTACGCATAGCCGAGGCTCAGGACGCTCTGGACGTCGTCGGGATTCGACTGGATCTTGGCTTCCCATTCGGTGACCGCGTAACCCGCGCGGGTCACCGTCGTGTCCTTGACGAGGATGCCGCGAAGCACGAAGCCTCCGAGAGCGCTCACTGCCAGGAGTAGGACGAGCACGAGCAGCGCAAGCCACCCCGGAACGAGATCCTCCTCACGGACGGGCTCCGCACCGGCCTCCTCCCCGGTGGCGACATCGCCATCAGGCGCCACGACCGCTTGCTCGGGTTCGACCGGGCGCGCTTCTTGTGACGTCTTGCGTTTGCTCATGAGTCGCTCTTGCCGACTTGCGCCAGGTAGAAGGACAAGATCTGGAGATCGGTCGAGAGTGACACCTGCCGCACGGCGACGTCCGCAGCGACGTTCAGAACCGCGGGCGCCAGGTTCAGTATAGCCTTGACGCCAGCGGCAACGACCTTGTTCGCCGCTTCCTGAGCCGCCTCCGCCGGCGTGGCGATGATCGCGATCTCAACGCCTCGGTCTCGCAGTTCTGACCCGATACGATCCGTCCCGAGAACGATCAGCCCATCTGCCGATGTCCCGATCTTCGCCGCATCGTTGTCGAACACAGCCACGATGTCGAATCCCCGCTCGGGGAGCCCACTGTAGCCGAGGAGCGCGCTACCGAGCCTTCCATAACCGACGACCGCGACTCTGCGCCCCTCGACGATACCCAGCACGCGTGAGATGTGGCCGATCAGGTCTCCCACGTCATAGCCGATGCCACGGGTGCCGAGCTCACCGATGTACGACAGGTCCTTGCGGACCTGCGCCGCGTTCCCTCCGCACATCTCGGCGATCTGGTTCGAGTTCACAAGCGGCATCTGCTGCGCCTGCGCCTGCAAGAGGCATCGCAGATACGCGGGCAGACGCTGAATGGTAGCGAGTGGTATCTGGGCGTTTCTGTCCATGTCGGCTCTGACTACTTGGCCGTTCCCGTTGCGGCGAGGCTTGCCTCTACCGCCGCGAGCGATTGCTGGATGTCCGGACGTGCTGCGTCAAGAGCGACCGCCTTCTCGTAGACAGCCTTGGCGTCGGCGAGCTTGCCGCCCAGCCGATACGCATCCCCGAGCGACACCCATGCCTCGATGTAGTTCGGGTCCATCTCAGTTGCGGCTTTCGCCGCAGTGGCGGCGTCGTCGTACCTGCCGAGGTTTGTGTACGCGAACGCCAGCTGCACTCGGATCGCAGGCCCGTACGGCTCGACCCCGATCCCCTTCTTGGCGATCTCAACGGCCTTGTCCACGTATGTGATGTCCAGGTAGTAGCCGCCCTGGTTGTACAGGTTCGAGAGGAACACGTAGTTGTCGTACTCGGTGGGCACGAACGCGATGGCCTTCAGGAGTCCTTGCTCCGCGTTCTGGTAATAGCCGAGCGCTTCGGACCGCTTCGCCGGGTCGGAGATGGCACCCTGCGTCACCGCCGAGATGAACATGTCCTGCCACGCGAGACCCAGCTCGGATCGGTACATATCGTTGTAGGGATTGTACTCGATGGCCTTCTCGATATCTCTTACGCGTTGGGTGCCTGAGTCCACCACCCGTGCCTGAAGGTAGAAGTGGTCGGCCATGATGTAGCGGACGTTGGCGACCGAAAGGATCGCGCAGATCGTGACTGCCGCGATGGCGGCGTACCGGCCCCACGACGGCGCTTTGACCTCACGAACGGCCGCTCCGGGTGACACAAGCACGCCGAGGGCAAGCCACAAGAAGACCGTGGAGCCTGTGACGGACAGCCCGAAGAACAGGTGCACGAGATAGCCCGCGGCGGCGGCCCAGAATCCGGCCAGCACGAGCCGCTCGGCTCCCTTGCCACGCACGAACACCTGCTTGGCCGATGTCACCAGCCCCCACACAAACAGGCCGTAGAGCATGAGCACGCCTGGGACCCCGAGGGCGGTTGCAAGCTGCAACGGGTAGTTGTGAACGTTATCGGCGACCGACAAGTAGCCGGCCGTCCGTGTGTACGCAAGCGGTTTGAACCGGGGAAACAGCAGGCGGAAGGTGTCCGCGCCCCAGCCGAAGACCGGACGGGTTTTGATGGCGGCTATCGCGGCTTGCCAGATCTGGAACCGCGTCAGCGCGCTGCCCGCCTTGAAGTCGAAGATCGAGGTCAGCCGGGCGAGCACGTTGGTGACCTCGGAAGGCGAGGTGAGGCTCTTGACGGTGACGACGCCGAAGATCGCGGCGATGACACCGCCAAAACTCCAGTCGACGGCCGTCGCCTTCGACTTCGCCCAGATCGCCGCGAACACGACGACCGCGATCGCCACCGCACCGCCGATCCAGGCGCCCCGCACAAATGCGACCAGCCAGCAGAAGGCGACCAGCAGGAACGCAACCCAGTACACGATGCGCACCCACACCTCCTCCTCGGAAAGCGCGAGACCGAGGGCGATGGCAAGCGGGAAGATCAGATACCCGCCGAGAAGGTCGGGGTTGCCGAAAGTCGAGAACGCCCGGTTCGTCTCGAAGGGCAGTGCACCCCACTGCGCGGGATCCGCGCCCAGAAACTGCAGAACACCGTAGAAGGAGACCAGCACACCGCCGATGAGGACGGTCCGGGCGAGCGAGCGGATGCGCGAAGGACGATCGACGACCTGCAGCGCCAGGAAGAAGACCACCATATAGTTCACGAACGAGATGAGGCCTTCGAACCGACGGTATTTCCCGAAGATGGCCGTCGGCGGATGGATCGAGAGCACCGAGGTCAACACAAGCCAGCCGAGGAAGGCGAGAACGAGCCACTCGATCCTGCTGAAGCGGACGCGTCCACCCTTGACCAGGATGCCCCAGAGCCAGGCACCCGCTGCGACAAGCATGATCGCACGTTGCAAGAAGACCTTCACGATGTCGAACTGGTCGTACGTGAACGGCAAGCCTCGCCCGCCGAAGACGCTCGTGTTAGACATCGCGATGGGGACGAGCAGAACGAGCAGGTGCAGACAGACCCACACGACCCGGTCAGTCCCGCTCATCGGCACCGTCGCCACTACGGCCTTTGCCCCAACGGCCTGTGGGCGCTTCTTCTTCTTGGCCACACGTCCTCCTATCGGGCTCCCCGACCGGTCAGCACGACCCTAACCGTCTCGACAAGTATCTGCACGTCCATGAGCAGATTCTGATGATACAGGTAGATGAGGTCGTATTTCAGCTTACGTTCTGGAGTCGTGGCATACGTGCCGCTTACCTGCGCCAGCCCCGTCACTCCAGGCTTCACACGGAAGCGCTCGCGGTACCCCGGAATGTCCTGGAGGTACTGGTCGACGAAGAACGGCCGCTCGGGACGAGGTCCGACAAAGCTCATGTCGCCCAGGACGATGTTGATAAGCTGCGGAATCTCATCCAACCGGTATCGTCTCAGAAAACCGCCGAGGGGTGTGATGCGGGTATCGTCCTGCTCGGCAAGCACGGGGCCCGAGACGGCCTCGGCATCTCTCACCATGGTGCGGAACTTGACGATAGCGAACTCCCGAAGGTTCTTTCCAACGCGCGACTGGGTGAAGAAGACCGGCCAGCCCATAGAAAGCAGGATCGCCGCGGAGACGAGCAAGAACGCAGGCGACAGCACGACGAGCGCAAACAGCCCGATCACGACATCGAGCCCCCGCTTGAGGGCCACGAACCAGCCCGGCACCGTCGTATGCGTGAGCTGCATGAGCGGGATGTCGCTCACGGTGCTGTCAACCGTGCCGATCAAGATCTCGTAGAGTTCGGGAATCACCTCGACGCGGACCTCGGCCTCGTCGGATAGCGCGAGCTCTTCGACGACTTCGCGTAACGCCGTCGGCGACGCGATGATCACGCGGTCGATGTGTTGGGCGGCGACCACGCGCGCGGCATCGGCGACACTCCCCAGCACAGGGTGCCGCGCCGCAACGTCTGAAGGGAGCGCGGCATCGCCCGCTCGCTCCAGGAACCCGACAACGTGGAAGCCCCACTCGGCGCGGCGCACGAACTCGGCGGCAAGCTCCACCGCCAGATCGCCGGTCCCGACGATGAGCACATGCTGATCGGGCCAGCGGATGGGCGTGAGGCGCAGCACCACAAGGCGCCAGCCCACGAGCGTGACGAGTTGAAAGAGCCAGGCTATGAGGATGACGGCGCGGCTGAAGGAGAAGAACCTCGGGCCGAGGAAGAACGCGGCGGCGGCGGTGAGCACGATACCGAGGGTTGCCGCCTGCAGGACAGCGCGCGTGAGCGCCCACGACCCTTCGGTCCGCTCGGGCTCGTAGAGTCCGTAGATGTAGCCGGCGACGAGGTAGACCGCCGTGATGAGCGGCCAGAGCCCGACGTAAGCGCTGTAGTTGAATTGCGGCAGCCGGCCGCCGAACCACAGGAAGAACGACCCGACGAAGCATGCGTTCACAAAGACCGCGTCGAGCGCGATCGACAGCGTGACGAATCTCCCACGCGACATCAGGCGACTCCCCTTGCTTCGGCATAGACAGCGAGCGTGTCGTCGACCATGCGGTCGATCGTGAACGCGGCGCGGACGCGCTCACGCGCCTGCTGCCCGAGACGCTCGCGCAGCGCGACATCGTGCGTGAGCGTCCGCAGCGCACCCGCGAGCGCCGCCGCATCGCCCGGTTCGACGGTGAGGCCGGTGACCCCGTCGGCGTTGGCGTATGGCACGCCGGTGGTGAGGCACGTCGAGACCACGGGCGTGCCGGACGCGTGCGCCTCGAGCTGCACGAGGCCGAACGCCTCTGAACGCGCCACGCTCGGCAGGCAGAAGACGTGGGCGGCGTGGTACCAGGCGACGAGCTCGCCATGCGGCTGTGGCGGAAGAATCGTGATCCGCTGCGTGATGCCAAGCTCGCCGGCAAGCGCACAGAGCCCGGCTTCGAGGGGTCCCGAGCCCAGCATTACGAGGTCGGCGTCGACGTCGGCCATCGCACGCACGAGTACCTCGGCGCCCTTGTAGTAGACGAACCTGCCGACGAACAGCACGATCGGCCGGGTGTGCGCCGAGCGGATCTCGGCCGCACGCGCCTCAACGGCTGGCGTGGCCGAGAAGGCGTCGACGTCGATGCCGAACGGCACCACGCGGCACTTCTGGGCACGGGGGCGAAGGAACTCGCTGTGCTCCACCATGTCGGGGCTGGTGGCGATGATGAGGTCGACGCGGTCAAGAACACGGCGCAGGAACGGCGCGTAGCCCTTGAGCATGAGACGCTGCCGGACGATATCGCTGTGGTAGGTGAGCACGCACGGCAGGGCGGGTCGCGCGCGAAGCCACGAAAGCTCGCCCCACGGGTACGGCGAGTGCAGGTGCAACACGTCGGCGGGCTCGGCGCGGGTCGCCTCGGCACGCAGCGCACGTGGCATGCCGAACGCCACCGGCGCCGAGGAGATCGAGAAGGTGCGGCCGAGGCGAGTGACCTCAACGCCATCGAGGGTCTCGGTGAGCGTGCGCGGGCCCTCGTTCGCGACGATCGCGCGAACACCGTGGCCGCGCGCCGCAAGCGCGTTGGCGAGGTCGCGCACGTGGTACTCGATACCACCCAGGTGCGGGGGATAGTACTTGTTGACCATGGTCACACGCATGTGAGCGTACGGCCTTCGGCGAGCAGTTCATCGACAACGCCTGCCGAGGACGCCTCGGCGTAGATGCGGACGAGCGGCTCGGTGCCCGAGGTGCGCAGCAGAAGCCAGGCGTCGTCGGGAAGCAGGAACTTCACGCCATCGATCCGCACGACCTCTCGGACTTCGAGGCCGGCAAGGGTAACGGGAGCCAGCTCGGGCATGCGCGCGACGAAGGCGGCCATCGTCGTGGGATCGAGCCTGAGGTCGACGCGGCCGTACTCCATGGGACCGGTGATGGCGATCAGGTCATCCACGAGCTCGGCGAGACCTTGCTTGCGCTGGCCCATCATCTCGGCGAGCAGGAGCGCCATGAGCAGGCCGTCGCGCTCGCGCACGTGCGCGGGGATGCCGATGCCGCCGGACTCTTCCCCGCCGAGCAGCACGCCACCCTTCACCATCTCCTCGTAGATCCACTTAAAGCCGATTGGCGTGGTGACGACTTCAAGGCCGAGATGCGCGGCGATCCGGTCCACCAGCACGCTCGTGGAGAGCGTCTTGACGATGCGCCCCGACATGCCGCGGTCTTCGACGAGATGCCGCACCACGAGCGCGATGATGCGATGTGGGTTCACGAAGGCGCCGATGCGATCGGCGGCGCCGATGCGATCGGCGTCACCGTCAGTGATGAACGCGGCATCGAGGCTTTCGCGCTTGACGAGCTCGCGCGCCTCGTCGATGTTCGGCGGGATCGGCTCGGGGTGCAGGCCGCCGAAACCCGGGTTGAGCTCGCCGTGAAGCTCGGTGACGGTGACACCGAACGAGCGGAGCGTCTCGGCCAGGTAGGTCTGGCCCGCGCCGTACAGCGGATCGACGACGACATGCAGGCTTGAGGCCGCGATGGCTTCGGCGTTGACGAAGGCGCGAAGCCCAGCCAGGTACGGGCTCACGAAGTCAATGGTCTCGAACGCGCCACGCACTGCCGGAGCGCTCGCATGGAGCGCCGCTTCCACGCGCTGCGTGAAGGCGACCGGGCTGGCGCCGCCGTCGGCCATCCGAAGCTTGAAGCCGAGGTACGGTGCCGGATTGTGGCTCGCTGTGAGCATGACGCCCCCGACCGCGTCGTCGTCGTGCGCGACCGACCAGCAGAGTGCAGGCGTAGGCAAATAGCGGTCCGAGACCTTGACGCGCAAGCCATGCGTCGCGAGGACTTCTGCGGCAGCGGCCGCGAAGGAGCCGGCTTCGAAACGGGTGTCGAATCCGACGAGCACAAGGCCACCGGGGTGATCCTCGGCGAAAACGCGACCTGCCGCGTCTGCGACTCTGCGCAGGTTCTCGTACGTGAAACCATCGGCGATGACAGCACGCCAGCCGTCAGTACCGAAGTGGATGTCGCTCGTGGAGGCCATGGGTCGCTCTCCTTGGATGTATGCAGGCGTTGTTCGTGGTTCGCGGCTTGACGTGGTCTATTGTGCCGCAAGACGGGGGCAGACGGTACTGCGCGGGCAATGGAGGCTGTTTTCGCGCCTCATCGAGACGGGTCGCCGTCGCGCGCCAAACGCTATACTGTGCACATGCCTGCCACCATTCGCATCCCCCACCTGCACGCGGTCGTGCTCGCCGGCGGCAGCGGCACCCGCTTCTGGCCGCTCTCGCGCGAGCTTGCCCCGAAGCAATTCGTCAGCATCTTCGGCGGCGTGAGCCTTATCACCCGCGCCGTCCTCCGCGTCTCGAACATGGCCGAGGACGACGGCATCCACGTCCTTACCAACGAGCGCCTTCTCGACGAGTTGCGCAACCATCTCAAGTCCCAGCACAAGCTCGAGGGTATGGCCATCGACTACCTGGCCGAGCCCACGCCGCGCAACACGGCCCCGGCAATCGCGCTTGCGGCCGCCTATCTCCTCCGGCTCGATCCCGACGCAGTGATGGTGGTGCTGCCCTCGGACCACCTGCTTGACGACGGCGAGCGGTGGGAGCGTACCGTGCGCGTCGCCGTCGGACTTGCCAGCGAGGGGCGGCTGGTGACGCTCGGCCTCACGCCGTCGTTTCCCGAGACCGGCTACGGCTATATCCGCATGGGCGATGCCATCCCCGGTCATGCCGAGGCGGGCGTCGTCGGCCACGAGGTCAGCGCGTTCGTCGAGAAGCCCGACAGACAGACCGCCGAGGCGTTCCTCCGCACCGGCGAGTACCTGTGGAACTCCGGCATGCTCGTTGCGCGAGCGGACACTGTCCTTCGCGAGCTGGAGGCGACTGGCGCGCACGCCATCGCCGCGACGGCACGCGAAGTGGGCGCGCTGCCACCTTCCAGCTGGACGACCGAAGCAGCGCGCGCGGCGTTCTCGGCGCTCCCGTCCGTACCGTTCGACAGGGCTGTCCTTGAGCTCTCGCAGCATGTCGCGGTGGTCCCGGCGGATCTCGAGTGGTCCGACGTTGGGTCCCTGCTGGCGCTTCAGGCGATCGCCGCTCCAGACGATCGCGGCAACACGCTCGCCGGCAACGTCGTCGACGTGGACTCGCACGACAGCATCGTCTACTCGGCAGACCGGCTCGTGGCGACCCTCGGGCTCGCGGAAACCATCGTCGTGGACACCGCGGACGCCACCCTGGTTGCGGCGAAGGATCGAGCCCAGGACGTCCGGCTGGTCGTGGACGCCCTGCGTGCTCGTGGCGCGCCTGAGATCGTCGAATCGCGTTCGTCGCTTCGGCCGTGGGGCTCGTGGACGATGCTCGTCAAGGGCGCCGGCTTCCAGGTGAAGACGATCGACGTCTTGCCGGGGCACCGACTCTCGCTCCAGAGCCACGCTCACAGGAGCGAGCACTGGATCGTTGTGGAAGGCACGGCGCGCGTGACGATCGGCGAGGTCACGTTCGATGTGGGCGCGAACGAATCCAGATACATCCCGCTCGGCGTGCTGCACCGGCTTGAGAACATCGGGGGCGCGATGCTACGCATCGTCGAAGTCGCTGTGGGCGACTATCTCGGCGAGGACGACATCGTGCGCTACGCGGACGACTGGGAGCGCTAAGACCCCACCGCTACTTGAGCGCTGACACGAGCCTCCGGTACACCTCAAGATGCCGCTCTACCGTCGCTGAAGCCGAGTACTGGTCGACAGCGCGAAGCCGGGCGCGATCGCCCATCGCCGCCGCGCGAGCCGGGTCCGCGAGCAGTCCCAGGATCGCCTCGGCCAGCACGGAGGACTCGCCTGGCGGCACCAGCACGATCTCGACGCCGTCATCGAACAAATCCGCGATCCCGTGCACCGCTGACGCCACGATCGGCTTGCCGAGAGCCGCCGCTTCGAGGAGCGACGTCGGCGTGCCCTGCTCCGTCGTCGGAAACACGCACACATCGAGCGCGGCGAGCACCGCCGGCAGGTTCTCCACGTGACCGAGCAGATTGAGACGACCGTCGGCTGCCGCCGGCAAGAGCTGGGCGCGCGCCGGGCCCTCGCCCGCCACGATGACGGCAATGTCGGCGTAGACGGCATGGAGCGCGGGCACCGCCGCTGCAAGCGTCAGGAGTCCACGGCTGTTCTCAAGCGTGCCGGCATAGCCGACGAGCGGATGGCCGGGGGGTGCCTGGTACGGCGCGCTCGCCTCTCGAGCGACGCGCGAGAGCGACACGCCCGGCGGGTCGAGCACGATTCGCCCGGCGGGCAGTCCGGCCTCCTGGAGGCGCTCGGCAAGATCCGCGCAGTCGGCGAAGAACGCATCGACCCGGGAAAGCGTGGTGCGATCGAGGCGACGACGCACCTGCGTGCGAAAGCGGTTCGCTCCAATCGGCGGCCACGAGCCGCAGAGCGCCGAGCTTGCGACCTTCACCGGCAGCGCCTTCGCGGCCGAGCGCAAGAGCACATCGGCTTCATAGCCGGTGGAGTGGGCGACAGCCGGGCGGTACCGTTTGAGGTACTTCCGGATACGCGACCGGGTTCGAATGAGGTTGACCTTGTCGAGCCGGTACGGCGCGATAATCACGCCAAGCGCATGCGCGGGCGCTTCGAGGGCCGCTTTGGGCGTGCAGATGAGGAAGACGGTCGCGCCGCGCTCCAGCAGCGCCTCCATGACCCGCAGCCAGCGCCGCTCCACCCGGCCGAGGGTATCCGCCGAGCGGCTCGACACGAACAGGAACGTGGTGTTGCGGAACGACGTCATAAAGACCCGGTTCCTCCTGGCAGCGATCGTCTGACGTACGATGTGAAGCGACGGCCGAACACAGCAGGTCGAGTATACTGTGCTCGGCTTTCAGTGACTCGAGATAGGATGTGCGAGCGTGTTCGCAGGGGTCATCGACTTCATCAACGAGTATCTCCGGATCAATGCCATTCGACGCATGTTGTCGATCGTGACAGTACGAAAGTCAGAGATAGCCGGGCTGGTCTTTTTGGCAGCGCTTTTCGCCGCGTTTGAAGGCGTCGGCCTTTCGATGCTGCTGCCGATCCTCCAGTATGCCGAGAGCGGACAGACGGCCATCACCCAGGGCTCAGGGGTGATCTGGTCGAGTGTTGGCGCGTTCATGCGGGTGCTGCACCTGCCCATCACACTCGTCGTCTTGCTGTTGCTGGCGTTCGTTCCGATTCTGATGCGTCAGGTCGTGTTCTACCTCAACACATGGTACTCCGCAGTTGTGGCTAACCGCATCGGTGTCAGGATGCGTATGCAAACACTCGACGCCGTGCTCGATGCGGATCCTGCGTTTTTCGACCGTCACGCGGTTGGGCATCTCGTCGGCATCGCGGTCACCCAGACCGAGGCTGCTGGCGAAGCGATCCTCGCGGTGGTCAAGCAGCTCTCGGTGACCCTGCTCATGGTGCTCTACGTTGCGATCATGCTCGCACTATCGGTCCCGCTCACAGCAACCACCGTGGCCTTCGCCGTTCTGGTAGCGCTCGTGGTCAAGCGAAGCATCACGCGCATCCGCGACTTCGGCGTGGAAGCGGCCAACGTCAATCAGACCATGATGGCAAAGATCGTCGAGCGCTTCGGCCTCATGCGGCTCGTGAAGATGCGCGACCAGAAACGTGCCGAGTCACAGCGCATCGCCGAGTACTCGGAGACGATGCGCGCGATCCGCGTGAAGCAGGCCCGTCTCGGCGCGCGCATCGAGGTGCTTGCCGACCCCCTGCTCATGCTCTCGGTGTTCATCACACTGTACATTGGCATCACCGTTCTTGGCATGACACTCGCGCAGCTCGGGCTCATGTTGTTCGTGATCACCCGGCTGAATGCGAAGGTCAAGGAGTTCAACGCCGGTCGCCAGACGATCTCCACGAAGATGGCGGGCCTGCTGCTTGTGCAGTCGACAACCGCGGACGCCGCTGCGTCGAACACCATCCGTCGCGGTCCCATCGTCTTCACCGGCCTGAAGGACCGCCTGATGCTCGACGACGTGTCGTTCGACTATCCGCAGTCCCGCACGCCCGGTGGCGAAGTCCTCGACCAGGCGACACCCGTACTGCGGGGTGTCTCGGTGGAAATCCCCGCCGGATCGTTCACAGCGCTCGTCGGGCGCTCCGGCGGCGGCAAGTCGACGCTCGTGGAGCTTCTGCCGCGTCTGCGCGATGTCACCAGCGGCACCATCACATTCGACGGCGTGGACATCAGAGCGTTCGACGTCGGAACGCTGCGCAAGGGGATCGGTTACCTCACACAGGACGCGATGCTCTTCAACGAGACCGTCCGGGAGAACCTTGTGTACGGCCTCGATGCCGAGCCGAGCGAAGAGCAGATCCGCGAGGCCGTCGAGGGAGCGTATGCGGGATTCGTCTACGAGCTCCCTCTTGGGCTTGAGACGACGCTCGGCGACCGGGGCGTGCGGTTCTCGGGCGGTGAGCGCCAACGCATCGCGCTTGCACGAGTGCTGCTTGAAGACACGTCGATCCTCATCCTGGACGAGCCGACGAGCGCACTCGATTCCGAGTCCGAGACCTACATCCATGCCGCGCTCGCCAAACTGCACGGCCGCAAGACGATCATCACGGTGGCGCATCGTCTGGCGACGGTCATCCAGGCAGACCAACTACTTGTGATCGATGACGGACGCATTATCGAGCGCGGCACCCATGAGGAACTCATCGCCCGGGAGGGCGCGTACCGTCGGCTCTTTGAGAGCCAGCTGCTCGCCTAGCGCCGGGCAAGCGCGAGCCGATAGACGTCCGCGGTGAGCCGCGCCGTCTGCCGCCAACTGAAGTGCGCAGCCCGCGCACGGCCCTTCTCGGAATAGACGCGGCGTACGTCCGCATCGTTCAGCAGCGTCTCCAGTGCCGAGGCCAGCGCCGCGACGTCCTGCGGCGCCACGAGCACTGCGGCGTCACCAACCACCTCGGGCAGTGAGGCAGCATCCGCCGCCACCACGGGAGTCCCCAGCGCCATGGCCTCGAGCGGAGGCAGACCGAACCCTTCGTAGCGCGAAGGGAACGCGAAGACGGTTGCCCCGGCATAGAGCGCTCGAAGGCAGTCGTCGGTGAGCGGACCGGTAAAGAGCACACGACTGCGTATGGCCCTCGGAACAGCAGCGTCGAGATAGCCCTGAGACTCGACGCCGGCCAGGACGAGCCGCACGTCAGGATTCGACTCGGCAACCCGACCGAAAGCGGCAAACAGCGTCGGCAGGTCCTTATTGGGCTTCGTGTTGCCCATCGAGATCACGAAGCGACCCTGCACGCCCGGGTCGGCTGCGATCGGTCCGTTGGCAAAGTCGTCAGCGGCGAGCGGGGTGACGACAGTCTTCGCAGCCGCCGCCGGGAAGACACGCGCAACGTCGCGAGCTGTCGCGTTCGAGGGCGTCACGATCGACTCGGCCATGCGGACGGCACGTGCGTTCAAAGAGCGGTACACGAGGCGACGTATCCGCGAGGGCATCACTTCGGGCATGACGAGCGGCGTGAGGTCGTGCAGCGTTACCACGAGCGGTCTGTGGTTGCTCGCCGGCGTCGGGAAGTGCGTGCAGTGCACCACATCGGGTGCCTCCCGACGGATGATGGAGGCGAGCTCGAACATCCCGGCCAGCGAGAACGCGCTGTAAGACGCGGGCACGGTGCGAAGGCCAGCGGGAAACGGCGGCGCATCGGTGCCCGTGATGAGGGTGAGCGACAGCTCAGGATCGGCCGAGAGCCCGGAGACGAGACCGTGCGTGTAGCGGCCCACTCCCGACCAGCTTGCCATGCGGCAGTCGACGAGGACCTTCACGACGCACTCCGCCCGAGCAACCTGTCGAGGACACGCGTGGATCGTTCCTGCCCGAGAAGCGCCGCCAGCGCCACACGCACCGCGATTGTGCGTCTGTGGTGCGCGATGACCCGCCGCGCGATAGATTGAGCGGGCTTGTCCAGCAGACCTGTGGCGAGCACAGCCTCAAGAGCCGCCACATCGGCCCGGCGGACTCTGATGTGGGAGGCAGACTTCTGTGCCGAGCTTCGGCGGTGTACCGACAGCCGCTCGGGCACCCGACGATGCCGGAAGCCCATTGCGAGCGCAAGCAGATAGAAGAGGTAGTCCTCGGCGTAGAGATCCTCGCGGAACCCGCCCACGGCGTCGAACACGCGTCGCCGGTATGCCGCGCCCATGTTGTAGAAGCACGCCACGAGCAGGTCCGAAAGCGTGCACTCCTCTGGGCTCGCCCAGTCCTCGTGAAGCGTGGATGGCTCGGCTCGCCCGTCATCGTACTCGTAGTAGCCGTCGCAGGTGAAAACGTCGGCCTCCGGGTGTGCGTCGATGAACGCGTCGAACGCTGCGAGATGTCCGGGCATGAGCAGGTCGTCGGCCGAGAGCATCACGAGCAGGTCGGCGCGCGCGGTGCGAACCGCGGTGTTGTACGCACCGCCCGAGCCACGGTTCTCCTGCGAGACAACGCGGATACGCGGGTCAGTCGCAGCAAACCGCTCGGCCAGCGCACGCGTGCCGTCCGTGGAGCCGTCGTTGACTATGACGAGTTCCCAGTCCGAGAACGTCTGCGAGGTGACGGATGACACCGTCTCGGCAAGGGTGGCCTCGGCGTTGTACGCCGGTATAGTGACCGAGAAACGAGGCGCGTCAGGCATCGAGAACGCTCCGGTAGACGTCGAGGATCGCGGTCGCGACCACATCGGGCGCGAATCGCTTCCGGGCATACTCGTGGAGCGCCGCCGGGTCGAAGTCCGCATGGTGGTCGAGCATCCAGTCCAGGCCGTCAGCGAGCGCCGCGACGTCGTCGCTGGCGACGAGGCGTCCAACTTCAGGTGTGATGAACTCCTCCGGCCCGCCACAGCGCGTCGAGAGCACGGGCCGACCGCACATGAGCGCCTCGACAGCCACCACCGAGAATGTCTCGTGCGTGCTGCTGATCACGGCGAACGCCGACTCGGCGAAAAGCGCGCGCACCTGCTCTGGCGTGCGCGGGCCAATGAACTCGACGAAGTCATCCAAGCCGAGCGAGGCCGAGAGTGCTTCGGCCTCGGCGCGACGCTCGCCCTCGCCCGCCAGCCGCAGGACGAAGTCGCTTCGACGCACGCGCAGCGCATCGATTGCGTGCAAGAGCCCGGGCAGGTTCTTTGCCGGCCCCATCACCGAGACGTGAGCGATGACGTGCGGCGTGGCGAACGCAAGCGGTGATGCATCCGAAAGCGGTACGACGTTGGGGATGATGACGGGGTCACTCGCGAGCCCGAGTTCGACCAGTCGATTCCCGAGGAAGCGACTGACCGCGATCGTGCACGCCGAGGCCCGCGCAAGCGGTCGCAGAACGAGCGGGAGCATGCCCGGCGTGCGCACGAGTCGACGGGCGCTCTGCGCGAGGTACTCCTCGGAATGCTCGGTCACCACGTACGGAATGCCGTAGCGACGGCTGATGGCCCGCGCGATGAGCGCGGCCGGCCAGAGCGCCTGCACGTGAACGATGTCGGGTGCGCCCCACTCCTCGCGAAGGCGCTCGAAAGCCTCAAGCCCAAGGCGGCGGTAGGTGAAGTAGCGCGCGGGGAGCGACGCCGCATCAACCGCCGAACGCAGCACGGTGACGCCGTCTTCGACGGTGAGCGCGAGACTGCTCGCGCGGTCCGCGGAATCGACGTGCAGCACCGACACCTCGCACAGGGCGGATAGCGCCGTGACCTGCTCGCGGATGAAGATGCCAGCGGTTGGCGACGCCGGGCCGGGGTACCAGCTCGGGATAACGAGGACGCGCGGAGCGGCGTTCATCGGCGACCTCGGTCCGAGAACAGACCGCGTGCCGCGCGCAAGCCCCGAATGATCGGGCCGCCGAATGGCCCAAGCTCGAGGATCAGGCGCCGGCGATGCGCGATCGCGGCGCGCGCGGCTGCAGCCTGCCCGACTGTGAGGTTCGCCGAAGCGAGAATCGAGGAGATCGACTCGATATCGGAACTGTAGGCTCGCCGCAGGTTCGCGGACTTCTGCGTCGCCGATATCCGGTGGAGCGCAAGCGCCTGCGGCACGTAGAGGTGGCTCGCGCCCGCCGCCATCGCCCGCATCCAGAAGATGTAGTCCTCGCCATACGCGCCTTCGGGATACCCGCCCAGACGATCGAAGAGCTCGCGCCTGTAACATGCCCCAACGCTGAAGAAGCATGCATCGAACACATCCTCAAGCGACCACGAACGCGTCGTCGCGGCTGCATCGCCGGCGTAGACGAGCTCACGATGGCCGTCTTTGAACCAGTAGTAGCCGTTGCACGAGTAGATATCGTGGCTGGGGTGCTCGTCCATGGCGCGCGCCATCGTCACAAGGTGCTCGGGAAGCAGCACATCGTCTGCCGAGCAGATGCAGACCCACTCGCCAGCGGCCGCCGCAACGCCGGTGTTGTACGCACCGGCCGAGCCGCGGTTCTCCTGGTGGACAACGCGAAAGCGCGCATGGCGTGCCGAGAAGCCCTCAGCGATCGAACGGGTGCCATCGACCGAGCCATCGTCGACGACGATGCACTCCCAGTCGCTGCATTCCTGGGCGGCGACCGCATCGAGCGTCTCGGCAAGCGTGGCCTCGGCGTTGTACGCCGGGACTACGACTGAGAAGCGTGGCACGAGACCTCCTGCTGCGAACTCCGCTGACACGGTCGGACCTGCTCGCAACAGTCTAGCGCAGTCGTCGGCTGACCATCTTCTTGCGAAGCGGACGAACGATCCAGGAGACCGAGTGCACGGCTTTGAGCACGGGCATCGCTAATCGCTTGCCAACGACCTTCTCGACGCCTCGACGCAGCCGCTCGGCCTTGTTGTGGAGCGCCACCTCCGCAGCCGAGTCGACTCTGCGCGACATCGCCGACTTCGAACGCGCCTTACCACCCGCAAATGCGGTCACCTCCAGGTGCGAGGGCAGCGGCACAAGCCGATCAGCAACGCCACGGATGGCAGGAACAATCGGATACGGCGTAATCAGCGTCTCGGACAGGCCTAGCTCGTCCGCCGTGGTAACGCGGGCGTCGCCCGGCTGGCTCGAGTCGTCACGCTCCCCCTCTTTGAGGTGATACGAGATCGAGTCCAGCGCGGTGACGTGTTCGACCCCGAGCGAGCGCAGCGTGTCATAGAAGGCTTCGTCTCCGTAGCGCACCACTTCATCGAACGACTGCCCGGCGACGTTGCCGCACGGGTACAGTCCCGCTCCGATCGCCACATCGCGATGCATAAGCGCTGGCATATACGCTCCGTCCGGCTCTAGGCCGGTCTTCCGGATTCGAAGCGCGAAGGAGAGGAACGCGGCTTCATCAAATGAGTCGGGGGTGTCTCCGAACTCGCCGTGCACGGCACCGGGAAACACCGAGAACACAGGATGCTCGCGCTCAACCAGGGTTGAAGTCACTACTCGGCCACGGTCGGAGTACTTGAGGAGATTCTCGAGCCAGTCAGGTGAGAAGTAGTTGTCACTGTTGATGAGGACAACGTAGTCGCCCTGGGCGGCTCGAATACCTTCGTTGTAGCCGCGATAGACTCGGCTCATGTACTCAGGCGTACCGTAGCGACTGGCGAATAGTTCAGCTTCCGAGTAGTGCTTGTTGATATTCACGATGTGCGGATAGCCGCGCTCTTCGAGGTGCTTGAGCAGACCAACTGTTGGGTCGTTGGCTACGAATAGGAACTCTGCCTCCCCACGGGCAATCATCGGGGTGAACGCATGGACGGACTCATAGACCCAGTCCGCGAGGCGCTTCGAACGGTAGATCAGCGAGATAATCGAGACCTTGATCATGCGGCTACCACGTGATTCCTCTCTCGATGAAGAATCGCTCCCAATGCTTCTTCACTGACGGACGGTCCCATCCCAGCCTGAGAACGTCCTCGCGTGGATGCGCCGGCGGCACGAACTCCTTGTTCTGCTCTCCGATGATGCGCATCGGAATGTCGCACGCCATCGCTTCCCACTCGGCCATGTAAAACGGCCGGAGCAAGCTCGTGCCGAGGAAGAAATCGGCGGCGCTCATGAGCTCACAAGTTGTCTCTTGAGGCGCGTGCACGAACCTTGTCGCACCCGACATTGACACTGCCTCATGCTCGGTTTTGCAGATGGTGATCCAGTCGATGTGGGGGTTCTTCCGCGCGTACTCAAGCAGCAGCGCATAGCCCTTCATTGGGTGCATCGTGCCAATCCAGACGCCGATCTCCCTGTCCTGCGACAGACCGTACTTCTCGCGCAGCTCCGCCTTGTTCCCGAGCGGCCGGAACAAGTCGGTGTCGACGCCGATCGGGATGATCTCGACTGATCCAAACTGCTCATAGTCAGTTTGCGTCAAGCTCGATGCGACCGTTCGGTACGTCGCGTAGCGAGCGGTTTCACGAACCAACGCGATCTTGTCATCCCAAATGGTCGAGCCAAAACGATCGCGCATCGCGGGATAGAGCTCCCAGCACAGCGCAACCTGCTTGCCGACGATCGGGAGCGCACCGAGCGTGGAGTACCGCAAGACAATATCCGTGTCCTCAAGCCTGTCGGGCTCGTCGAAGACGGAGGTAGGAAACTCGCGGTGCAGCCACGTCCAGAAGGTATCCTCACCGAGACCGCTCACGATCTCGGGGTTGAGGTAGATCATGCCTCACCCTCCTCGGGTTCCATCCATGCAAGTTGTACCGACCGCTTCCGGCACATCGTAAGACCGGGTGAGACCGGGATCGTCATCATCTCGAAACCACCGCGTTCCTCCTGCAGGATCTCGACCGCCCGGTATGCATCACCGCACCAACCGGGCTCGACGAGCTGTGAGTTCCCAGGATGCGTGTCATGCAAGAGGATGATCCCGCGCTGCCTCACGAACGGAAAGAAGTCATGAAAGTCCTGAAGGACGGACGTCGAGCTATGATCAGCATCGATGAACAGAAGGTCGATGGGAATGGGGTCAGCACGCAGCTCCCGAACGAACTCTGCAGTCGAGCTGCACACGAATCGGGTCTTCTGGGAGGCTCGCATAGAGCCACCGGACTCAGGATCGATGTCCACGCCGATGAGCCGCCCTGCGTGCGGCAAGACCTGGTTGAACAGCTCCGCTCGATGCACGCCCAGCTCAACATACACATCGGGCTTCAGCAATCGGGCGAGATCGGCGATGAACTGGATATGCCACTTCAGTGGATCGTTCTTCCAGTCGTCTTTGTGTCTACCAAACACAGGCGGCACCGGTCCTTACTCAATACGATCGGCGGTCAGTCTTGGCTCCGTGCGCGGCCCTGCTACCACTCCCCCGCCAGTTCCTCGAGCATCTCGTCCCAGGTCGGTGGCATCCAGGCCGTGCGCTCCCGGAATCGGGTGCTGTCAAGGGATCGGTCGATGACGAACTCGTCGGACGGCGTCAGGCTGACGTTCCAGCCGAGGTCCGCCGCGAGCTTTGAGAGCAGAGTGAACTTGTCGATCGGCTCAGCCGAGACGTGCCACAGTCCCGACAAGCTGGCATCCGGCAGCACGACGTCGCGGATAGTCTCGGTGAGCGCGCGCGTCGTCAGACCGCTGAAGACGGCCTTCGTGAAGCCTTTGAGCGGCTCGTTCCTGTGCGCAGCGAACCACGCGACCAGGCCGGTCGGCTCGCCGAGCTGCCAGCCGATGATCGAGGTACGGAGCGTGACGACGTTCTCGCAGTCGGTGACCTCGCCAAGAAGCTTCGAACGACCGTAGAGGTCGAACGCGTCGGGCACATCGTCCTCGACGTAGCCACCACGCGAGCCGCTGAAGACGCAGTCGGTGCTTACGTGCACCATGCGCGCGTCGGCGCGCGCGCACGCATCGGCGAGCACGTGCGGCCAGAGGCTGTTGACCTCGATCGACGGAATCGCGGCCTTCGCCTCGGCGCGGTGCTTCACGATCCCGACCGCGTTCAGAACGACGTCGGGCTGGACCATATCGAGCAACTCATACGCGTCAGCAGGGTTCGTTGCATCAAGTCCGCCCAGCAGGCGATCTGCGGGGATACCGAGCCCGGGCAGGCTCTCGGGGTTGCGGCACGCACCCCAGACCTCGAAGTCGGGCGCAAGCACGCGGATGGCCTCGTGACCGAGCATGCCGCTCGCGCCCACAACGAGAATGCGGCCCGCGCTCACGCGAGCCCCAGCACGATGCGCGCGACGATGTCCGAGACGTTCTCGGTCAGGTACTCGGCAGGGGGCGTCCATGTGCCGGCGGAGCGCACAGCAATGTCGATGGCAGGAAGGATCCGCTCGGCTTCAACACCAGCAAGTATGTTGCTGCCGCACTCGATGGTCTCGGGGCGCTCGGTGACGTCGCGCATCGTGACGGTGGGAACACCGAAGATGCAGCATTCCTCCTGGACGGTGCCGCTGTCAGAGAGCACGCAAAACGCCTCCTTCTCGAGGCGCACGAAGTCGAAGAGACTCATCGGGGGGACGAATGTGACGGGGCCCTCGGCCACGCCGAAGTGCTGCATCTTGTCGGCGGTGCGCGGGTGGAGCGACGCGAGCGCGGGCATGCCGTACTTCTCGACAGCTCCGTTGAGAGCGGCAACCAGCGAGGCGAGCCGTTTGGGGTCGTCGGTGGTCTCGGCACGGTGTGCGGTCACGAGGAAGTATCCACCCGGTGTCACGTCATTGGGCGTGAACGGGTCAGCCGCCTCGATCTCCCCCGCGTAGTGGTCGAGCACCTCTTTGATCGGGTTGCCGGTCACGAAGATGCGCTCGCGCGCGATGCCTTCGCGTACGAGGTTCTCGGCGCTGCGGTGCGTGTACGGCATGAGCACGCTGCTGCAGTGGTCGATCACGCGCCGGTTTACTTCTTCCGGCACACGATCGTCATAGCAGC
>JAJFTE010000121.1 GCA_021373175.1 Actinomycetes bacterium | reverse complement strand
CGTGGCGAGCTTCCAGACGGCGCTCGACGCGCTCACGTCCTCGGGCGCTGCCGTGTACGCCGTGACGCTGCGCTCGAAGGAGTGGGACCCGCGGGCGTTGAGTTCGCTTGCTTCCGAGACGGGAGGCCGTGCGGTTGCGGCGGCGGACTCGGCGCAGCTCCTCTCCATCTACGAGGCGCTCTCCCAGGAGATCCGCACGCAGTATCTCGTGACGTACACGAGCCTCAGCCCGAACACCAAGGACCTGGAGCTGGGCATCACTGCATCACTCGATGGCAAGACCGCCACCGGCGGCCTCATCACGCCGAACCCGCTCTATGCGGCGGCCGCGACAGGCCCCGTCCTCGATCCACCAGCCCCGAGCCTGCTCATGCGCGTTGTGGCGATCGGACTCACGTTCGTGTCGGTCACGCTGCTGGCGTGGGCGATCTTCCTGCTGGTGCAACGCCGGTCGTTCGGCCTCGAGCGTCTCGAGTTCTACGACCAGACGGAGACAAGCACGGTGAGCGAGGCCAGTGCCACGCCCGGGACACCCGCCGCACTGCAGGCCAAGATGCAGGGCGCCGTCGGCTACGTTGCCGGGCGATGGGGCTTCACGCGCATGATGCATCTGCAACTCGAACGGGCGGGCTTGCCGATCCGGCCGGCCGAGTATATCTACCTGCATCTTTCGGGTGTGCTCGCCGTCGGGCTTCTGGCCATGCTGCTTTCGCGCTCGCTCATCGTCGCTGTGCTGCTCGCCGTCATCGCGGTGATCCTGCCGCTGCTTCTGCTCGAGAATCGCATCGAGAAGCGCCGCGCCGCCATCGAGGAGCAGCTGCCCGAGGTCCTCAATCTGCTCGCGGGTTCGCTTCGCGCTGGCTGGGGGTTCCTGCAGGCCGTCGGCCTCGTGGTCGAGCAGATGGCGCAGCCAGCTTCGGGAGAGTTCGGTCGCGCGCAGACGGAGGCGCGCCTCGGCCTGCCGGTCGAACAGGCGCTCGAGAATATGGCAGCTCGGATCGGCAGCGCGGACTTCACGTGGACCGTCTCGGCCATCGCGATCCAGCGCGAGGTGGGCGGCAACCTCGCCGAGGTGCTCGACATCGTCGCGTCCACCATGCGCGAGCGCGCCGAGCTCAAGCGCAACATCAACTCGCTCACTGCCGAGGGGCGTCTCTCGGGCACCATCTTGATCGTGCTGCCGTTCATCGAGCTCGCGGCCGTTCTGCTCGTGAATCCCCAGTACATGCAGTCGATGTTCACCGCGACATTTGGCTGGGTACTTGCCGGCACGGGTGCTGTGTTGCTCGTGGTGGGCTGGATCTGGCTGCGACGCGCAACGAAGGTGGAGATCTAGATGGACGTGACCGCGATCGCTCTGGCCGGACTCGGCGCGGGACTCCTCGTGTTCACGATCCTCGACCTGCTCTTCTCCGAGGAGCGGCGCGTTCATCGTCGGCTTGCGGGCTTGACGGGCTACGAGCAGTCACAAGCCGCCGAGGTGGAACCGCTCCTGAAGTCGTTCCGCGCTCGGGTGACCGGGCCACTCGGCTCGGGGGTCGCCGGAGTGCTCGGCGCGCTCGTGCCACAGGCGTATCTCGAGCGCGTTCGCGTGCGTCTCGTGCGCGCGGGCAACCCGCGGGGGATGACCGTGAGCGACTTTCTCGCCTACAAGCTGGCCGCCGGCGTCGCGGCGTTCCTCGGATGCTTCGTCGTTTACGGCTTGCTGCGCGGCTTCGGGTCCGGCGCGATCATCCCGGCCCTGTTCGCCACCGTTGTGGGGTTCTTTGTCCCCGACCTGTGGCTGCACTCGGACGTGCGCAAGCGGCAGCTCGCCATCCGCCGGGCGCTCCCGGACATGCTCGACATGCTGACCATCAGCGTGGAAGCGGGTCTCGGCTTCGACCAGGCGGTCGCGAAGCTCGTCTCCAACAGCCGCGGTCCGCTTGCCGAGGAGTTCGCGAGGATGCTCAAGGAGATCCAGGCTGGCATCGAGCGCCCGGTCGCGTACCGCCATCTCGCCGAGCGCACCGACGTGCCCGAGGTCTCGACGTTCGTGACGTCGATGGTCCAGGCCGACGTCTTCGGCATCAGCGTGGCGACCGTGCTGCGCACCCAGGCGAAGGAGATGCGCGTGAAGCGGCGTCAGCATGCCGAGGAGATCGCGCAGAAAGCGCCGGTCAAGATCGTCTTCCCGCTCGTCTTGTGCATCCTGCCAGCGACGCTCGTCGTCATTCTCGGGCCAGCGCTCGTGCAGATCGGCAGAGCGTTCGGGCTCATCCCATAGGCGGAATTTCCGGTATCGCTCTAGGGGGGTTGTCCTAACACATCTAAGTGTGTTAGACATATACATGCGTCTAACCACGACCCACCGAGAGGTACGGCCATGAGCACGCAGGATGAACACGCATCGCAGACAGGGCAGCGTTGCTGCGAGCGCGGCGGCGGACGTGGCGGCGGTCGCGGACGCGGCGGCGTGCTCGAGCCAGCGGTACTCGCCGCTGTGGCCGCTGGCGGGACGCACGGCTACGACCTCATCCGCCAGCTGGAATCCATCACCGGCGGCGCACTGGTCGCGGATCCCGGCGGCGTCTATCGCATCCTGCGGCGCCTGGAGGAGGACGGCCTCGCCGTCTCCTCGTGGGCCGAGAGCGAGGCCGGCCCGCAGCGTCGCGAGTACGCAATCACCGACGACGGCCGAGACGCGCTCCTGTGGTGGGCGCAGCACCTCTCGGAACGAGCACGGATCTTCCAGACGATCGCCGACGCCGCGACCGCGGCCTCGGCAAGCAACCCGGGTTCTTCGAGCGAAAGCGCCGGAAAGGAGCAGTCGTGAAGGTTGCAGTATCCGCACTCGAGCCGAGCATCGATAGCGCGGTCGACGAGCGATTTGGCAGGGCGATGTTCTTCGTCGTGCACGACACCGAGACGAACGAGACCGAGACGATCGACAACGACGTGAACCGCAAGGCGCTTCAGGCATCGGGAATCGCATCGGCGGAACTCGTCGCGGGTGCCGGGGTTCGCGCCGTGATCACGGGGCATCTCGGTCCCAAGGCTTTCTCGGCGCTGGGGCTGGCCGGCATCAAAGGCTACGCGGGGGTTGGCATGACCGTTCGTGAGGCGCTCGACGCGTTTAGGACGGACGCATTGGACGAATTGACCGAAGCCGGGGAATCCCACCAGGGCTGACCCACAGAAGAGAGGTTCCGAGAATGAGCGATCGTATCGTGCTGGCTATACCTTCTAACGGTGAAGGCGGAATGGATGCCGAGCGTTCGGGGCATTTCGGCCACTGTGACTGCTTCACCGTCGTCGATATCGAGGACGGGGCGGTTGTGGGGGCCCGCATCGTGGCCAATCCTCCGCACGTCGAGGGCGGCTGCTTGCGCCCGGTCCAGCTGCTTGCGGGCGAAGGCGTGAACGCGCTTGTCGTTGCTGGCATCGGCGGACGTCCGCTTGCCGGCTTCAACGACGCAGGCATCACGGTGTACTTCGACAACGAGCGGCCCGTCGTTGCGGAGGCCGTCGAGGCGCTCATCGCTGGCGAGGTCGAGATCATCGATCCCAGCTACGTGTGTGGCGGACACTAGCGGATGGCCTCTCATGACATGCTCCCCGGACGTCGGCTGACGATCGCCGTCGCTTCGGGCAAAGGAGGCACGGGCAAGACGCTTGTTGCCACCAACCTTGCGGTTGCCATCGCGCGCACCGGGGTTCCAACGACGCTCGTCGATTGTGACGTCGAAGCGCCGAATGACGCGCTGTTTTTGCCGCCGGATGCCCCAGAGACCCGGGAAGTGACGGTTCCGCTCGCGACCGTCGATCAGTCGGCATGCACGTCATGCGGGGCGTGCCGCGATGCGTGCGCGTATGGCGCCATCCGGCTCCTCGGCGGCACCGTCGTCTTCGCCGAACTGTGTAACGGGTGCGGGCTGTGCGCCACCGTGTGCCCGACCTCGGCAATCTCCGAGGCACCCCGGCCGGTCGGCGAAGTTGAGTGGGGATCGGTCCCGCTCGGGGTCGCCGGACCCGGAGGCGTGAAGATGGTGACCGGTCGCCTGGAGATCGGCGACGTGAAGGCGACCAACGTCATCAGGGCGGCCCGGCGCCGCGCGAGGGTGCTCTCCCGCAGCGTCGACATCCTCGACGCGCCTCCGGGCGTCGCCTGTTCCGCGGTCGCGGCGACACACGGCGCGGACATGCTCGTTCTCGTGACGGAACCGACGCAGTTCGGCCTTCACGACCTCGACCTTGCGGTTCGTCTCGGCAAAGAGCTGCGCATCCCCATCGGCGTCGTGATCAACCGCGACGGCGCGGGCGGTACCGACCTGGATGCGTACCTCGCGGGCGCGGGCGTTCCGATTCTCGCCCGCATCCCGTTCGACCGTTCCATTGCCGAGGCCTACGCCGACGGCGGCCTCGTGCTTGACGCGCACCCCGACGCTCCCGGGTGGTTCGATGCCATCTGGGATGGCATCGCTCAGATGACCGTAGAGGCAGAATGAAGACGGTGGTGTTCGCTTCGGGCAAGGGTGGTACCGGCAAGACGACGCTCACCGCACTTGCCGCCAGCATGCTCGCCGAGGGCAATCGTCTCGTGGTCGCGGACTGCGATGTCGAGGCGTCGAACCTGCCGATCGCGCTTTCAGCCACCACGACGAGCACGGAGACCTTCTCGGGCGGAGCCGTGGCAGTGATCGACCCGATCGCGTGTCGCGGGTGCTCGGTCTGCAAGCGTGCCTGCCGGTTCGAAGCGCTCGTGAGTCCCGAGTGGGACGAGAAGTCGCCCGCGCTGCACGTGGACCCGCTGCTCTGCGAAGGCTGCGGCGCGTGCGTCACCCGATGCAGTTTCAGCGCGATCTCAATGCAGACGCGCACGGCCGGGCAGGTTTTCTCGGGGACATCGGCCGCGGGGCCGATCTCCTTCGGACAGCTTGGCCCGGGCGAGGATCTGTCGGGCAAGCTCGTGACCGAGGTTCGCTCCCGCGCCAAGGCCATAGCCGAGGAATCCGGCGCCGACTTCTTGCTTATAGACGGCCCTCCGGGCGTCGGCTGTCCGGTTATCGCGTCGGTCACGAACACGGACCTACTGGTCGCGGTCACCAAGCCCACGATGTCCGGCGAGTCCGACCTGGTGCGACTGATCACGCTTTCACGTGGACTCGGCGTGAAGGTGGTCGTGGTGCTCAACAAGGCCGACCTCTCAGAGCGCGGTGCCGAGAGGATCCGAAGGCGCGTTGCGTCTGAGGGGCTTGAGCTTCTCGGGGAGATACCGTTCGATTCGACGCTCGCTTCCGCGCTGGAGCGGCTCGCGTCTGGCGAGACCGCTGAAGCGCTTCCCGGGCAGGCAGGCGCGGGGCTCGGGGCCGCGCTGCGCATCGTCGCGACCATCGCTGAGCGGGTGGCGGAGCCGCGCTAGTTCCTGCACGTGCGCTCGATGGGGGATACTGTGAGAGCAGTGTCCCCTTTCGGCATTCACGGGAGCGTGTCATGGACCGCGAGAAGATAGAGCACGGCGTCCGCCTCATTCTTGAAGGCGTGGGCGAGGATCCGGCGCGAGAAGGCCTGCTCGACACGCCGCGCCGCGTTGCCGACATGTACGAAGAGATCTTCGCGGGCCTCTCGCAAGACGCTGCCGAGCATTTCTGCGTTACCTTCAACGAAGGCCATCAGGAGATGGTGCTTGTGCGTGACATCCCGCTCTACTCGGTGTGCGAGCACCACCTGCTGCCGTTCATCGGCCGCGCGCACGTGGCCTACATCCCGGGCAAAGACGGGCGCATCTGCGGACTCTCGAAGCTTGCGCGCGTGCTCGACGTGTTCGCGAAGCGGCCGCAGGTGCAAGAGCGCCTCACCTCGCAGGTTGCCGACACGATCGTGCGGCACCTGAACCCGCAGGGCGTGATGGTGGTCATCGAAGCCGAGCATCTCTGTATGTCGATGCGCGGCGTGCAGAAGCCCGGCGCAACCACCACGACGAGCGCGGTGCGCGGCATCTTCGCCGCCAACATCGCAACGCGTGCCGAGGCGATGTCGCTCATCAAGGGCGCGTAGCGTGGAACGCGTCTGGCACTGCGGCCGATTCGAGCTGCCGCTTTCAAGCGCGCTCGTGATGGGAATCGTCAACGTCACCCCCGACTCGTTCTCCGACGGCGGCGAGTCCTTCGAGCCGCGCTCCGCGGTGGAGCGCGGCCTCAAGATGGTCGCCGACGGCGCCGCGATCATCGACGTCGGCGGCGAGTCCACGCGCCCCGGCTCGGACGAGGTCTCGCCCGCCGCGGAGCTCGCCCGCGTGCAGCCGGTGGTCGCCGCCCTTGCGCACGACGCGCGCGTGCCCTTCTCGGTGGACACGCGTCACGCGAGCGTGGCGCGCGCGGCTCTCGAAGCCGGCGCGAGCATCGTGAACGACGTTTCGGGGTTCCGCGACCCGGAGATGGTGCGCGTCGCCGCCGAATCGGACGCGGGCGTCATCATCATGCACATGCTCGGCGAGCCGAAGACCATGCAGGCCGAGCCGAGCTACACAGACGTGGTCGACGAGGTCGGAGCGTACCTCCTCGGCAGGGCGCGGGAGCTGGAAGCGGAGGGCGTGGAGCGCGAGCGCATCTGCCTCGATCCCGGAATCGGCTTCGGCAAGACGCTCGAGCACAACCTCGCGCTGCTGCGGCGGCTGCCGGAGCTCGCGGCGCTCGGCTACCCGGTCCTCGTGGGCGCATCGCGCAAAAGCCTCATCGGCGCGATTCTCGGCGAGCCGGACCCGAGGCGGCGGCTGGAAGGCAGCCTCGCGATCGCGGCGTGGGCGGCATCGCACGGAGCCGACGTGGTGCGCGTGCATGATGTGAACGAGACGGTGCGGCTCCTTCGCACCTGGCGAGCGATCGAGGGGGAGAGCGCGTGAGCCCGTGGGAAGACACGCCCGAGTGGGTGCTTGTGGCCGAGAACGGCGACCCGGTCATGCTATCCGCTGTGGCCGAGGAACTTGCGGCTGCGGGGATCGACGTGCTGTGGGATCCCTACGACGTGCGCACGGGGCCGGCAAACGTACTCGGCCTGGGCGGCCCGCAGTTCAAGCTGCTGGTTGCCGACCGTGACCTGGCCGCCGCGCGTGAGGCGCTCGGCGAGGAGTCGCCCGCAGGCGTGAAGTACGCGTGGGCCGAGCCCGGCGAGGAGCTCGAGGTGCCGGAACTCGACGAGGACGAGGAGTGGGACGCGGAGCCGATGCCGCTGTGGGAGGAGCCGGAGGTCGATGACCCCGAGGCGCTCGCAGCCGCCGAGGCCGCCGTTCGCGGGCCGGATGCGCCGATCATCCCGATCCATGCGGGCACCACCGAGGAGCGCCAGGGCTGGAGAGCGCTGGTCGGCTGGCCGTCGATCGAGGAGCAGCGCCACAAGACGCTTGCGTGCATCGGACTGGGGTCGAACCTCGGTGATCGCTCCGGCAACCTGGCTGCAGCGCTTCGCGCAATCGGCGAGATCCCCACGACTGAGGGCCTCGCGGTCTCACGCGTGTACGAGTCGGAGCCGTGGGGCGGTGTGGAGCAGCCGCCGTACGCGAACGTGGTCGCGGTCGTCGCGACTGAGCTTCAGGCCGACCAGCTGCTCTCTGCGCTTCAGAACATCGAAGCGTCGCTCGGTCGGGTTCGTGCCGAGCGGTATGGACCCCGCACGATCGACCTCGACATCCTGCTGTTCGGCGATGAGGAGTGGGTGCGGCCGGACCTCACGATCCCGCACCCGCGCATGCTGGAGCGCGAGTTCGTGGTGGTGCCGCTGCTCGAGGTCGACCCGGAGGCGAAGATGCCCGATGGCTCGCCGGTGCCGCGTGCGGGCGCGACGCTCGGGCGCATCACGGGCGTCCTCGGCGCCGTGCCTGGCTTCTCGCGCGTTACGGTGACGGCGACCGACGCGGCCGACGCGCCAGAACCGCTCGAGTTCCCCGAGGCGTTCGTGCCGGCGTCCGAGGTGACGCGCGAGGAGGGTGACGCGGCGTGGGTGGCGATCGAGACGGCGGAGCAGGGCGCGCTCATGAGCAACAGCGGCGTCATGGAGCTGCAGGTGCACCTCGGCGTGTTGCAGTCGGCTGGCATCACGGCCGTGATCGACCCGCCGCCGATGTTCGGCTCGCCGGGCATGCCGTACTACGCGATCCCAGAGCGCGTGCGCCTGATGGTGCCGCGCGAGTTCGCGCAGCACGCGCGCCAGGTGCTCGCCGAGGCGCGGACGCGCGGCCGTTCGACGCCATAACCTTCGGACAGCTCGTAGCACCGTCGCTGCTCGCTCACGAGGTCCTGAACGTGCTGCGTCGTCCGGGACGCGGCGCCCCTCCGCTCCCGGATGCGATGCTCGTGCTCTAGGCACGTGGCTCGTGGTTGCCGATGACGGCTTCGCGTCTCCCGGTGCTATAATCCAACACCCACCCGCTAAGGGCTGCCTGGACCCCGTGTTCGGGGCTGGGACTGCCGGGAAGGAGCCACAGATGAGCGCCACCACCAGCACCAAGGCGCGCGTCACCACCGCGACCCTGCGGGAGATGAAGTCCGCAGGAGATCCCATTGTGATGGTCACCGCATACGACGCATCCTCGGCACGTCTGGCCGAGGAGGCCGGCGTGGACTCGATCCTCGTCGGCGATTCGCTCGGCATGGTCGTGCTCGGGCACGACAGCACGCTGCCGGTCACGCTCGACGACATGCTGCGCCACACGGCCGCGGTCGTTCGCGGCACTTCGCGCGCGCTCATCGTCGCCGACATGCCGTTTCTCACCTTCCAGGTCTCGCCGGAAGAAGCCATCCGCAACGCGGGGCGTCTGCTGGCGGAGGCGGGCGCGACCGCCGTCAAACTCGAAGGCGGCGTGTCGATCGCCCGCACCGTCGAGCGCATGGTCGCGGCCGGCATCCCGGTGATGGGTCACCTCGGTCTCACCCCGCAGTCGGTGAACGTCTTCGGCGGCTTCAAGGTACAGGGGCGCCAGAGGGCCTCGGCCATCGCGCTCGTACAAGACGCGCTCGCGCTTGAGGCTGCCGGCGCCTTCGCCCTCGTCCTCGAACTCGTCCCGGCCGAGCTTGCCGCCATGGTCTCCGAGGAGCTCTCGATCCCCACGATCGGCATCGGTGCCGGAGACGGTTGCGACGGCCAGGTGCAGGTCTTCCACGACCTGCTCGGCCTGGGGACGTTCAAGCCCAAGCACGCGAAACGCTACGCGGACGTGGGCGACGCGATCCGGACGGCCATCGGGCACTACGCCGCCGAGGTGCGCTCGGGCGCATTCCCTGCCGAAGAGAACCTCTCGCATCTGGACGCCGATACGCTCGGCGAGCTTGAGACCGCATTGCCGCTCACACCCGGGGAGGGCTAGGACATGGAGCGCGTTGCCTCCAAGGAGGAAGTCCGCCAGGCGGTGCTCGCCGCCCGCCGCGAAGACAAGCGCATCGCTCTTGTGCCCACGATGGGCATGCTGCACGAGGGTCACCTCTCGCTGGTGCGCGCGGCGTGCGGGCGTGCGGACTACATCGCCGTCTCGATCTTTGTGAACCCGACGCAGTTCGGCCCGGGCGAGGACTTTGAGACCTACCCGCGCGACCTCGAGCGCGACATGGAGCTGCTTCGTGCCGAGGGCGTCGACCTCGTCTTCACCCCCACGCCCGCCGAGATGTACGCGGGCGACGCGCACGTCACTGTTGCGCCCGGTCCGCTCGGCGAGCTGTGGGAAGGCGCTGTCCGCCCCGGTCACTTCGCGGGCGTGTGCACGGTGGTGTGCAAGCTCTTGAACATCGTGCAGCCGAACCTCGCATTCTTTGGCGAGAAGGACTTCCAGCAACTCGTCATCATCAAGCGCATGGTCCGCGACCTTGATCTGTCCGTGCGCGTGGAGTCCTGTCCGATCATCCGGGAGCCCGACGGCCTCGCTCTTTCCAGCCGCAACGCCTACCTCTCCGTCGATGAGCGCCGAGCCGCCACCGTGCTGTACCGCGCGCTTCGCACCGCCGAGACGCTCGCTCTGGGTGGGGAGAGCGGCGCGGCCGTCCTGGCGGAAGCGATGCGCGAGTGCATCGCCGATGAGCCGCTGGCAGCTCTGGACTATGCGGCGGTCGTCGACCCTGCCACACTTGGACCGATCGGTGCGCTCGATGCTTCCGCCCGCGCGATCGTGGCGGCGCGGCTTGGCAGCACCCGGCTTATCGACAACATGCAGATTACGAGAGGAGCCTGACATGGCACCCAACGAAGACATC
>JAJFTE010000084.1 GCA_021373175.1 Actinomycetes bacterium | reverse complement strand
GGGTCTACTCCTAGGGTGTCAACGAAAGCGGGGCAACTCCAACCCCGAACTGTTTAACATACTGGGCAGTCTGTAGGCGCCTATCCCGCTTCAGGAAAAGATACCCACCCATGAGTTCCTTGCAGATGCCGTCAACTTGAGCGAGCAGCACACCGCAGTGCTCTCCCTGCACGCCGGAAGAGTCGCCACCGTGACGGCCGACGACGGCACGGAGTTCCACTCCTACGCGGAGATCGAGCGCGCCACCGGCGTGCCGTTCTACTGCGCGACCCCGCATCACTCCTGGGAGCGCGACGCCGACGAGAACACCAACGGGCTCATCCGGCAGTGCCTGCCGAAGCGGACGAGCATGGCGCACGTGACGCAGGCCGATCTTGACGCGATCGCCCGCACGCTCAACACCCGGCCGAGGAAGCGGCTGGGCTTCCGGACACCGGAGGAATGCTGTGCCGAAGCCATCTAGACGGGAGCGCCCGAATCAGAGGAAGTGTTGCGATTCAGACTCGAACTCAGACCGGTTGCCGACCGTGCCCTGTAGTGGTGGCCTCGCGCTCCTGGTCGCCCTCCCCGTTCCGCTTGCCCCGTGCGCTGAATGTGTCCGAGACCGGGGGAGTGTAGAGCATCCAAACCGCAGCGACGCATGCGGCCGACACCGCGATCGATACGAGCGCGAAGGCCACGCGCATTGCGACGCCGGTAAGCACGAGTCCCAGCAGCGGCAGCGTGATCGTGTCTATGGCGCCGAAGAGAACAAGGACCGCAGCAGCGAGGGACGCGACACCGGTGAGACCTGCGAGGAAGGCGGCCCAGGCACGGGCGGAGCGGTTGGCCGTGAGCAGCCCGATCCCGACGGGAAGGAGCAGGACGTTTGTGTCGATGATGAGGCCGTTTCCTTGCGCGGCCCGGAGTATGACGAAGGCCAGGTTGAGCACCCCGAACCCGCAGAAGACCCAGCCGATCACCAACAGTCTCCGAGGCATCGCCTCTCCCCCTGGCAACTCGGCCTAACGATTCAGTGCTTCAGCCGTGAACGAGCGGCTTCAGTCCAGTCTAGCGCCTGCGTGAGTCGGCTGGAAGGACTAAGGACTTGTTAGGCTGGTCGGCGCAGGTACGCATTCAGTCGCGCGGCAAGCTCCTCAGCCTCCTCAAGCGTGAAGTAGCCGCCGCCTACGGCCCACTTCGAATCCGAGAGGCGCAAGACGGGGGTCGACGGCTGGCCACTCAAGAAGCGCGCTGGCTCCGGAACGTAGAAGGTGCGCGAATCGACAGGCACACGCCGATTCTTGCAGGTGCGACCGTAGATGATCACGCAGTGCGATAGCTGCCCACCGCTGAGTCTCAGCCCCTCACGAACAGGCGCGAACGCGAGTGGCGCCAGCAGGAGGGCGACTAGGCAGAACGCGCCGACGGGCCATGCCGTATAGCCGAGTAGCGCCGTCACGACACCGACGAGCGCAGCAAGAGACCAAAGGACGCCCAGGAGGGGGCTACGGCGCAGTTCGCGAAGGGTAACATCGAGGACGCCGTCTTCCTCTTGAACCACGAATGCCACTGCGCTCCCCTGCCCTGCCTAGTCACTATGAGATGGCCGGCCCGAATCCGCATATAACGTGGATCATCCGCGGAAACAGGCCCGCGGCGCCGACATACGGAGGGACCGGCCATGAACGAGTGTACTCACATCGGGCTCGACGTCCACAAGTACACGATCGCGGTCGCCGTCCTGC
>JAJFTE010000071.1 GCA_021373175.1 Actinomycetes bacterium | reverse complement strand
GGAGGCAGTGCATGAAGATAGCGTCGGGGCCGGCGAGCGACATGAGCGCCGCATCCACCGAGTATCCTGCGAATGCCGCGACGCGTGCGTCATGCTCGGCTTCCTGTCCCATCGATGCCCACGTGTCGGTGACCACCACGTCGGCCCCCTCGACCGCCGCGTGTACGTCGTTCGTGACGCTCAGCTGCGCGCCTGTTGCGTACGCGGCGGCGAGCCTCTGCGCGGTCGCGACCACTTCAGAGCGCGGCTCGAAGCCGGCAGGGCCGGCGATGCTCACATGCATGCCGGTGAGCGCGCCCGCGAGCAGATAGGTGTTCGCCATGTTGTTGCCGTCGCCGACGTAGGCGAGCCTGAGCCCGGCCGGGCCGCCTTTGTGCTCGCGAATCGTGAGCAGGTCGGCAAGCCCCTGGCAGGGATGGTACTCATCGGTGAGCGCGTTTACCACCGGAACGGAGGCATGCAGCGCGACCTCTTCGATGTGCGACTGCGCGAACGTGCGAAGCACGATCACATCCACATACCGCTCGAGGACCTTGATCGTGTCGTGCACCGTCTCCTCACGCGAGAACGCATCGCCGGGGCCCAGTACCACCGGATGCAGCCCAAGGTCGACGCACGCGAGTTCGAACGAGACGCGTGTCCGTAGTGACGGCTTCATGAAGATAAGGGCGGCGGACCTGCCGGTGGGCACAGGCGGTTTTCCGGCCATTCGACGCGTCCGCTTCTGGGCGATGGCCCGCTCGAGGACCGCTTCGATGTCCTCGGGGGCGAGCTCGCCGAGGGTGAGAAGATCGCGACCGTGTAGGTTCTGCATCAGGAACTCCTTAGCGCTGCTGACAGTGTCTTGAGCAATGTATCAACTTCCGCAGCGCTGCATACCAACGGTGGAAGAAGACGCAGGATAGAATCTCCCACCGTGAGCATGACGACGCCGCACGTCAGCGCGTGCGAGGCCACCTCAGCCGCGATCGGTCTGGCGAGCGTCACGCCGGTCATAAGGCCACGACCGCGCACCTCGACGATCTCGCCGCTCTCCTCGCCAAAAGCCGAGAGCCGTGCTCTGAGGCACGCGCCCACCTCGATCGCATTCTCGCCGAGGCGTTCGGACTCAAGTGCGTCGATCGTCGCGAGCGCCCCTGCACACACGACGGGACCGCCGCCGAAGGTGGAGCCGTGGTCGCCGGGTTCAAAGGCTGCCGCAACTTCATCGAGCGCCACCACGGCCCCGATCGGCAGGCCGTTGGCCATGGCCTTCGCAAGCGTCATGATATCCGGTCGCACGCCGTACCCTTGCCAGGCGAACGCACTGCCGGTCCGGAAGAAACCCGTCTGGACCTCGTCGAGGATCAGCAGCGCACCGCGTTCGTCGCACAGCTCACGGACCGCCGCCAGATATGCCTCGTCGCACGCGAAGACGCCGCCTTCGCCCTGGATCGGTTCGAGCAGCACGGCGCAAACACGCTCGTCCATCTGCGCGGCGAGCGCGTCGATGTCATTAAGCGGCACATGCATGAACCCGGACGGCAGGGGCTCGAACGCTTCTTGCTTGGACGCCTGACCGGTGGCGGCAAGCGTTGCGAGCGTGCGTCCGTGGAACGATCGCTCCGCGGAGATGATCCTCGTGCACTCCGGCCCCCGGCGCGCCTTGCCCCAGCGCCGCGCGAGCTTGATAGCGCCCTCGTTCGCCTCAGCGCCGGAATTCGCGAAAAAGACCTTCGCGCCGCCGCCGAAGAGCCCGACGAGCCGCTCGGCAAGCTCATCGCGGTGCTCTACGTAGAAGAGATTGCTCACGTGGACAAGCGTTCGCATCTGCTTGTGAACGGCGTCGGCCACGGCAGGATGCGCGTGCCCGAGATTCACGACGCCGATACCGGCGGTGAAGTCGAGGTACTCGCGACCGTCGTCGTCGTAAAGGCGCATGCCTTCGCCCCGCACGAACATGACGGGTTTGCGTGCGTACGTGGGCATGTGGAACCGCATGTCCAGAGCGGCGGTGTCATCGAAGCGTGCGCCCATCTAAAGCGTCACCTCGCCCTCGTACGCCGCATACGTGTCGTCGTCGGCGAGCCCGAGGCTGCCCCCGTGCGTGATCATGGTGCCAACACCCGCGTCGGTGAATATCTCGAGCAGGATGGCGTGCGCGATCGTGCCGTTCAAGATATGCGCCCGCTCGACCCCGCCGTGAAGCGCCAAGATACATGCCGCGACCTTCGGCAGCATCCCTGTGGCCAGCCGGTCGTTGGCTATCGATTCCTCGGCCTCGGCAAGCGAAAGCGCGCTGATGAGCGAGTCCTTGTCCGAGAAGTCCCTGTACAGGCCGTCGACATCGGTGAGGAAGACGACCTTCTCGGCATGAAGCGCGGCGGCAAGCGCGCCGGCGACAAGATCGGCATTGATGTTGAACGAACCGCCGTCATCGCCGGAACCGACCGACGCGATGACCGGGATGAACCCGTCTTCGACGAGGTCCGTGACAACGGTCGTATCGATGGCGGTGACCTCGCCGACGCGCCCCAGCCGCGGGTCCATCTGCCGTGCCGTGATGAGCCGGGCGTCGTCGCCCGAGATCCCCACCGCGAGCCGTCCGTGCAGGTTGATCTCCGAGACGAGCTCCTTGTTGTTCTTGCCGACGAGGACCATCTTCACGACTTCCATCGCCGCGTCGTCGGTGACACGCAGCCCCTGCCAGAACTCCACCGGCATGCCGAGGCGCTCCATATACGCGGTGATGTCGGGACCGCCGCCGTGCACGATCACCGGATTCACGCCGACGAGCTTCATGAGCACGATGTCCTCGGCGACGCTTGCGCGAAGCGCGGGATCGGTCATGGCCGATCCGCCATACTTGATGACGACAACGCGCCCCCATGTGCGCTTGATCCACGGCAACGCCTCGGTGAGCGTTGCCGCCTTCGTGAGCAGCTCCTGCATGACATCGCTTCTCATGAGCGATACTCCCCGTTGATGCGCACGTAGTCGTAGCTCAGATCGCACGTCCAGACGGTTGCTTGGCCCACGCCTAGCCCGAGGTCCACGGCGATCTCGACGGTGTCCTCGGCGAGCGCCGTGGCTGCGGCTTCTTCGCTGAACGCGACCGCGGTGCCGCCGTCGCACGTGAGGATCCCCGCAAACGTGATGCGCACGCGTGCCTGGTCGACAGCGGCCGACGACTTCCCAATGGCCATCGCGACGCGACCCCAGTTGGCGTCGGCGCCGAAGACCGCGGTCTTGACAAGCGGCGAGTTCGCGACGGCGAATGCCGCCGCTTCGGCGTCGTGTTCGCTTTGGGCGCCCGTAACGGTGACCGTGATGAGCTTGGTCGCTCCTTCGCCATCGCGCACGACCATGCGCGCGAGCTCACCGCACACGTGCTCGATCGCGGCGGCGATCTCGACGAATCGCGCGTCGTGAGAGGTGATCTCCGCTCCCCCGGCCGCTCCGCTCGCCATGAGTACACACATGTCGTTGGTGGAGGTGTCCGAGTCGATCGTGATGCGGTTGAAGGTCCGGCCCACCGCCGAGCGCAACGCTTTGTCGCAGCTCGCCGAGGAGAGCGGCGCGTCCGTCGTGACGAAGGCGAGCATGGTCGCCATGTTCGGCTGGATCATGCCGCTTCCCTTGGCCATGCCGCCCACGGTGTACGTGATCCCATCGACCTCGAAGGCGACGCCGGTCGTCTTCACAAACGTGTCGGTCGTCATGATCGCCTCGGCGGCGTCCTCACCTGCTACGAGGTCGAGCGCCTCGGCAGCCTCGGCGACGCCGCGGAGCACGAGATCCATCGGCATCGGGACGCCGATGACGCCGGTGGACGCGACGAGCACCTCCGACGCCGCGCAGCCGAGCGCGGCGGCAACCGAAGCGGCCATCGCGCGCGCGTCCGCCACGCCGGCTGCACCCGTGCATGCGTTCGCGTTGCCGGCGTTCACGACGATGGCGCGCAGCGTACCCTCGGCCAGGTGCTCTCGGGAAACGATCACCGGTGCGGCGGCCATGCTGCTTGTGGTGAACACGGCCGCCGCCGGGCAGGGCTTCTCGGCCACAACAAGCGCTACGTCCTTGCGTCCCGACTTCTTGATGCCGGCGCACACGCCCGACGCCATGAAGCCGAACGGCGCGGTGACGCCGCCTTCCACGAATGCGAGATCGAGTTCAGTCACGTGAGGCTCACTCTCAGATCAGATGACCGGAACCGGCTGGTCAAGGCCCATGGTCTCGGGCAAGCCGAGAACGATGTTGGCGCACTGTACCGCCTGTCCCGACGTGCCCTTCACCAGATTGTCGATGGCGCAGGTAACGATGAGCGTGCCTGATGGCTCATCAAGCGCAACGCCGATGTGCGCCCGATTGCTTCCGCGGACCTCGGCCGTAGCGGGCATACGCTCCGCTTCATGCACCGTCACGAACGGCTCGCCCGCGTACCGCGCGGCGTACAACGCACGCACCTCGTCGATGTCCGTACCTGGTTCCACCTCAAGGTACACGGTGGCGAGCAGGCCGCGCGACATGGGGACAAGATGCGGCGCGAACGCGACTCTCGGGTGCGCAAGGCCAAGGTCGGCCAGACCCTGCGCGATCTCGGGAGTGTGACGGTGCGATGCGACTTTGTATGCGACGACCGATTCGTTCACGGCGATGAAGTGCGTCCCAGGCGTCGCCGAGCGTCCGGCACCGGAGACGCCGGACTTCGCGTCGACGATAACCCGATCGGAGATGACGATGCCCGCCTCGACCGCCGGGGCGGCCGCGAGCAGCGTGGCGGTGGGGTAACAGCCCGGACAGGCGACGAGCCGCGCACCAGGGATCGCATTGCGCCAGAGTTCCGGCAACCCGTAGACCGCTTCGCCGAGCAGCGCGGGTGCGGTATGCGGCGTCCCATACCATGCCGCGTACACGACCGGATCCTTCAGCCTGAAGTCAGCCGACGCGTCGATCACGACGAGCCCTGCCTCAGCCAGCGTCGGCACGATCGCCAGTGCCGCCGTGTGTGGCACCGCAAGAAACGCGATCTCGGCGACACCCGCGATGCCGGCGGCTTCCGGCTCGGCGTACACAAGATCGCATCCCGCCAAGGCAGGGTAGATGTCAGAGACGCGCTTGCCGGCCTCCGAGGCGGAGGTGACCGCGACGAGTTCGAGCCGCGGATGTGCGAGCACGAGCCGGGTGAGCTCGGTCCCGGCGTACCCCGCAGCGCCGATGATGGCGACTCTGGTCACCTGATGACCTCCGCACGACGCCGAATAGTCGCACGATTGTAGGTCACAAACGCATATCAGTCAACACTTATGCATTTATACTGTAAAGTGCAAGCGCATGAATCCGACAACAGCGTTCATTCACACACGTTGAATGCATAGTTATGGTTACGCGCGCACGTGCGCACCCACCGCATTGCATACCTTGTTCACGAGCCGCTCATGCACGGGGCGGACCTCCTCATCGGTGAGCGTGCGCTCCGACGTGCGATACGTGAGAGAGAACGCGAGGCTCTTCTTGCCTACCGGTAGACGGCGCGGGAGCATGCCAGGCTCGTCGCGGTACACGTCGAACACCCGTGCCGATTCCAGAAGCGGCTTGCCCGCGGATCGAATGGCGTCGAGCATGCGCTCCGCGGTCACATCGTCGTCGACGACGAGCGCAAGATCGAGCGTCACGGCGGGGAACCGCGGGATCTCGGCGTACCTGATCTGTGGCGCCACGGCCTTGATGAGCATCTTCACGTTGAGTTCGAACATCGTCACCGGGCCATTCACCTCGAACGCTTCGAGAGCCGACGGCGCGATCTCGCCGATCCATCCGGCGACGTCTCCCCCAACAAGCACCTCGGCGCTTCGGCCAGGCTGCAACCATGGCAGCTCGACAGCCCGGAACTTCGCCTTGCGTATGTCCATCTCTTCCAGCAAGGTCTCGATGACGCCCTTGCCATCGAAGAAGTCCAGAACGCGAGCGGGCGCATTCCACGCGGACTGGTTCCACGAGCCCGCCAACACGCCCGCCACCATCGGACGCTCCTTCGGGGACTTGCGTCCCTCGGCCGTCCAGAACACCGTGCCCAGCTCGTACAGATGCACGTCGGCCACGCCACGGCGCTGGTTGTATGACGCTGCGCGCAACAGACCTGGCGAAAGCGTCCAGCGCATCTGCGCCTGTTCGCCCGACATCGGATTGAGCAGCTCGACGGGCACTTCGTTCGGGCCAAGCGAGGTGCCCAGGCGTTGCATGTCCGCTGGATCCGCGAATGCGAGACCGAGGTGCTCGTTCAGACCGGCGGCACGCAGCGCGGCACCGATGCGATCGGTGCGCATCTGCGTCTGGGTAAGCGCACCAACGCGCTCACGACCGCCCGGAAGCGTGGGAGGCACGCGCTCCATCCCCCATAGGCGCACGACTTCCTCGTAGAGGTCGACTTCGCGTTCGATGTCCGGCCGAAACGTGGGAACGGTCACCGCAAGGTCATCTCCCACCGGCTCCACGAACATGCCGAGCGCCACGAGGATGTCCACGACCTCCTTCGGCGCCAGCGCTGTGCCGAGGAACGCGTTCATGCGCGAGACCCGCAGCGTGATCCTGCGAGCGTGTGCCTTCTCGGGATACACATCGAGTACGCCCTTGGAGACCTCCCCGCCCGCGATCTCGGCGAGCAGCGTCGCAGCCCTGTCTGAAGCGCGAGCCGCAAGCTCGGGATCGACGCCGCGCTCGAAACGGATCGACGCCTCGCTCATGAGGCCGAGGCGACGGCTCGTGCGGCTCACGGAGGCGCGGTCGAACGACGCGGCCTCGAGCAGGATATCGACGGACGTGTCGGCGACCTCGGTGGCTTCACCGCCCATGACGCCCGCAAGCGCGATCGGGCCGTCCGCGTCGGCGATGACAAGCGTGTCGGCCGTGAGCGTGCGCTCCTGCCCGTCGAGCGTGCGCAGCGTCTCGCCCTCATGCGCCGGGCGCACGACGATGCTCGCCTTGCCATCCTTGCGCGCGATCGTTGCCAGGTCGAACGCATGCAGCGGCTGCCCGAGCTCGAACATAACGTAGTTGGTGACGTCGACGATGTTGTTGATCGGACGTGCACCGGATGCGGCCACCCGCTCGGCAAGCCACGCCGGCGAGGGACCGATCGTGACGTCGCTGATGATCCGGGCAGTGTAGCGCGAGCACAGGCGCGGGTCCTCGATGACGACCGAGACCGAATCAGCGGTGGGCTCACCCTCCTCGGCAGGCCTTGAGCGCGGCTCTCGGACGGAGGTGCCTGTGATGGCCGCGACCTCACGTGCGACGCCCACCATCGAAAGGCAGTCGGGCCGGTTTGGCGTGACCTCGAGCTCCAGCACGGTGTCACTCATGCCGTAGTACGCCGAGAACGCCATGCCCACTGGCGCATCGGCCGGCAGAATCAGGAGCCCGGACGCGTCGCCGCCGACGCCAAGCTCGGTCGCCGAGCAGAGCATGCCCTCCGACACGAGCCCGCGCAGCTTCGCGCGCTTGATCGTCATGCCGTTCGGAAGCGTGGCCCCCACGAGCGCCACAGGCACCTTATCGCCTGCGGCGAAGTTGTCGGCGCCACACACGATGTGCCGCGGGGTGGTGTCGCCGACATCGACCGAGCAGTACGAGAGCTTCTCGGCATCGGGGTGTGGCTCGCGCGTGAGTACCTGCCCCACCACAACGTTCTCAAGCGCTTCGCCGAGAACGTGCACAGCCTCGACCTTGGTGCCGGTCATGTCCATGCGATCGCACAGAACATCCACCGGCAGATTGATGTCGACGAGGTCCTTCATCCATTTAAGCGATACGCGCATCGCAG
>JAJFTE010000069.1 GCA_021373175.1 Actinomycetes bacterium | reverse complement strand
TGTGGGTCTTCATGTGCGGGTCGATGCCGATCACGATCATGTCCGTCCCCTTCCGTCGGAGAATCCTTTCCGATCGGGGATCGTCGGCGGACACGCCTTAGCTGGGGCCTCTAGGCCACCTCTCCTATCAGGTCACGTCGGCGACCCCTCGGATCCGGCGGCGGGGGACATAACAGCAGACAGTCAGCCCGGTTCGGGCGACAGAAGCGATTCGGGTCATCCCGGCGTCGGTTCCGAGGCTACCTGAAACCAAGCTTCAGGCATCCCTCGGGGGGCAGAGTGACACTAAGGAAGCGCTTGTTAGGCAGCACGCTATGGCAGCTCGACGCCCTCGACCTCAAACAACGTCCAGACCTCCCGAGCTGCCGCCATGGGCTCGCGTGAACCTCCGCTGATGTACACGCAGCCGAGACGGCGGTCGGGTAGATGCGTACGCACGATCGTGGACAGACCCGACTCCCGTGGCCCGAACACGTCCACGGTCGCCGCGCTGCCAACGACCGAGCCTGTCTGTTCGGGGCGGCCGTTGTGGTAGTAGGTCGCGAACGCGACCATGACAGCGTCTCTCGATGAGCCGGCAAGGTTCAGATACTCGGACTCATGCCGGCCAGCTGCGCCAAGGGGCAACCACGGCGGCGACCAGGCGAACTTCGTGTAGCGTCCTCACCAGACTCGGGCACAGTGAGTCGCATCCCGCTTTCGCGTTCGACCGAATCGCCCGGAGACAGCAAACGTTGCCTCATCTCTCCCGACCAGCCGAAGAAGTGCGTGCCTATCGCGGCAGCCGCCAAGACGAGTACAGCCGCGACAAGGAACAAGACTGTCTTGCGATTCACGAAGCCCCCGATACAACCCCTGAGATCCCCCGACGTGACTGCCCGACAATGAGTATGCAGACTCTGTAAGACACCGGCGTGGCTTGCTTGGTCCGTGTAAGAGAATCCCGCACGCCGCAAAACGCAGCATACTCCAGCGAAAGACCTGGCGTCAGCAGCGTTACGCAGTCCGTGTAAGCGGGAAGCGATGCCACTCAGCATGTTTTCCTCTGACTCCTTTCTCGTGCGCGCCCTCCGCTGGCACCGGGCGGTCATTGACCGCCGTGCGTCTCTAAGCCTACTCTGCGGCGAAGATCCGGGAGCGTCCGCTCTCGGGCGAGCCGAACGTCCGGGAGTCAGCGTGAACGATCGTCCCAACCAGCCGTTGTTCGTTGCCACCATCGGGCTGTCGTCGTTCGTGCTCTTCACGCTTGAGCTGCTTGCCGGGCGGCTCGTCCTGCCGGTCTTTGGCGGAACGCCGTCGGTGTGGACGACCGCGCTGTGCTTCTTCACGGGCGTCGTCTTCGTCGGCTACGCGTACGCGCACCTGGTCGCCACGCGGCTCGGGCAGCGCGCTGGCGGAGCGGTGCACCTCGCGCTGGCCGCGCTCGTCGTGGCGGCCACGCTCCTGGTACCCGCCGACCTCAGTCGGCTGCGATTCGACGGGATGCCGGCCGCGCTCAACGTGCTCGCGGTGCTCGCGCTCGTGGCCGGCGCGCCGGCGCTGTTGCTTGCCACCACTACGCCGCTTCTCTCGGCATGGTTCTCCGGCAGAGGACGGGACCCGTGGTGGCTGTACGCGGTCTCCAACGGCGCCAGCCTCGCGGGGCTCATCGCGTACCCGTTCGTCATCGAGCCCTTCATGCCGCTCTCGGCGCAGCGCACGGCGCTCGTCGTGCTGCTGGCGGTCCTCGCAGTACTGCTCGCGCGCGTCGTCGTGAGCGCTCCACGGGACGCGCGTGCGCGCCGTATGGCGCCGACGACTTCCCGACCAACGCTCTGGCGCCAGGCGGCGTGGCTCTTCGCGGCGGCAATCCCGGCCGGGCTCCTCTCGGCCACCACGATGCAACTCGCCACCGACCAGATCTCCACGCCGCTTCTGTGGATCGGGCCGCTCGGCATCTACCTGGGCAGCTTCGTCATCGCGTTTTCCGAGCGGGGCCGCCGCCTGCTCCCGGTGGCCGAGAAGCTCGTCCCGGCCGCCGCAACGGTCATGTGGGTGCCGTTCGTGGTGCATGTCAGCTGGCCGGAGCCGGTGCTCGTGACCACGCTGCTCGCCGCGTTCGCGGTCCTCTCGGTGACCATCCACGGGCGCGTCGCGCTCTCGCGCCCCGACGAGAGCCGCCTGACCGGCTTTTATCTCGTCGTCTCCGCAGGCGGACTGATCGCCACCGCCTTCGTGGCGCTGGTCGCACCGCTGGTGTTCAGCGACGTCTTCGAGTATCCGCTCCTGATCATCGGTGGCCTCGCGGCGCTTGCGATCCTCCCGGGCCCCGCCTGGCGGCTCACCACGAGCCCCGGCGCCGCGCTGCGCGCCGCCGGCCGTCGCTTGGTGCCGTACCTCGCCGTGAGCGGGCTTCTGATCACGTCGGTCTCGCATGATGCGCCCGCCTCGGCGCTCTTCGTGTCCGTAGTGCTCGTGATCGGCGCGCTCGTGATCGCCGTCGGCCGCACCCCGCGTGCGCTCGCGCTTAGCACGACGGTCGCGATCGTGACGCTCGTGCTCGTCTTCTCGCCGGGCTACCTCGTGCGCGTCCGCACCTTCTTCGGCATCACCGAGGTTCGCTCGGCACGGGACGGAACCGCAACCTCCGAGATCCACGGCACCACGCTGCACGGCCTGCAGTTCCAAGACGCTCGTCGAGCCGAGCCGACCTCGTACTTCGTGCGAAGCGGTCCGCTCGGCGACGTGTTCGCGAACCTCGCCGAGCGGGTCCCGCAGGCCGCGGACGTCGGCGTGGTGGGCCTGGGGATCGGCACGATCGCGGCGTATGAGCGCCCCGGCGACACCATGACGTACTTCGAGGTCGACCAGGCGGTGATCGACCTGGCGCGCGACCGTCGCTACTTCACGTACCTCGCCGACGCGACGGCGCCCCCGCGCATCGTCCTGGGGGATGGCCGCCTCTCGCTCGCGGACGCGCCCGCCGGCGCATTCGACGTGCTGGTGCTCGACGCGTTCTCCTCCGATGCCGTGCCCGCGCATCTGCTCACGCGCGAAGCCATGCGCACGTACGCGCGCACGCTCAAACCCGGCGGGATCCTCGTCTTTCAGCTGACGAACCGTCACTTCGATCTTGCGTCCGCGGTTGCCGAGACGGCCCGCTCCATCGGCCTGGACGCTCGCACGAAGCAGTTCACGCCGTCTTCAGCTGAAAGCGCGCGGCTTGCGGCGCAGCCGTCGCGGTGGCTGGTGGCGGGAAGTGCGGCGGACGTGGCGCCATTCGATGAACTCGGCTGGACGCAGCCGGGCCGCGGATCGGTCCTCACCGACGACTATACGAGTATCCTGCAGCTGATGCGCTGGTGATGAAGGGACAGGCGGGATGATCGACTTTAGCGACTGGAACAGCTGGGACCCGCTCGGCGACAAGATGACCGCCCAGGTGGTCACGTACTCGCGTGCCTCGGCGTACCACACCATCCGCGTCATCGACATCGGCTACCGGCGCATCATGCAGTTCGAGCACAACCGCCAGTCGTCGATGTATCTTGACGACCCGTTCGAGACCGACTTCGAGTACCCTGCCTTCTTCCACATCGCGCTCGCGATCCAGCCCGACGCCACACGCACGCTCGCCATCGGCCTTGGCGGCGGCACCGTGGTGAAGCGCATGTGGCGCGACTACCCCGGCATGCGCATCGACGCCGTGGAGCTCGACCCCGAGGTGGTCAGCGTCGCACGCGAGTACTTCGCGCTGCCGAGCGACCCGCGCATCCGGGTGATCGTCGACGACGGCCGCCACTACGTGGAGACCACGTCCGATATCTACGACATCGTCGTTATCGACGCGTTCGACGACGAACGCATCCCGCCGCCGCTCACCACCGAGCAGTTCCTGTGGGCGCTCAAGGGACGCATGGCCGAGGGCGGCGTGGTCACGTACAACGTGATCGGCTCGCTTCTCGGCCGCCACTCCAAGGCGTTCCGGAGCCTGCACCGGACGCTGCGTAACTCGTTCCGGCGGGTGTGGGTCTTCAACGCGGATGAGGGTGTGGATGCCAAAGGCAACAACCTCGTGCTGCTGGCGAGCGACACGCCGCTTTCGACCGCCGAGCTGCGGGCACGCATCGCTGACAGGGTCGGTGGCCGCGTCACCCTGCCAGCGTTCGAGACCTTCGGCGACAACCTGTACGAGGGCCCGATCCGCAACGGCGACGTCCCGGTCCTCACCGACGAGCGCATACGGCGGTAGAGGTGCCGGGCGCTTCGCGCACGACCGGCTCCGCGCGCCACGGTCGGCTCGCTAGAAGGAGCATGCCTCAAGCCGCTCGAAGAGCACGCCGGAACGCGCCAGGAATGCCCACGGATCAAAGATCGCGTCGAGGTCATCGCGCGTGAGCGCGCAATCGGCGTCGGCCTCGAGCAGCTCGCGGAAACTCGCGCCGCTGCGTGAGCGCTGGATGTCATCCCAGACCACCATCGCGTTGCGCTGCACGACCGCGTACGCGTCCTCGCGCAGCATGCCGGCGTCCACGAGCGCGAGCAGTACCCGCGAGGAGTAGATGAGCCCGCGCGTGGCCTCCAGGTTCGCTCGCATGCGCTCGGGATACAGAACCATGCCTTCGACGATCCACTCGAGCTTGCCGAGGAGGTAGTCGAGCGCGATGAAGCTATCGGCGAGCACAACGCGCTCGGCCGAGGAGTGGCTGATGTCGCGCTCGTGCCACAGCGCGACGTTGTCGAAGCCCACCTGCGCGTTCGCCTTCACCACCCGCGCAAGGCCGCAGACGCGCTCCGCGACGATCGGGTTGCGCTTGTGCGGCATTGCCGAGGAGCCCTTCTGGCCCTCGGCGAACGGCTCCTCGGCCTCAAGCGTGTCGGTCTTCTGCAGCGCGCGGATCTCGGTGGCGATCGCCTCGGCGGTGGCGGCGACGGTCGCGAGCACGGCGAGCACGTGCGCGTGCCGGTCGCGCGCGATCACCTGCGTTGAGAGCGGGTCAGGCGTGAGGCCAAGGTGCTCGCATACGTAGGCCTCCACGAACGGGTCGATGTTGCTGTACGACCCCACCGCACCCGAGATCGCTCCCCAGGCGCACGAGTACTCCCTGGTCGCGAGCAGGCGACGTTCGGCACGCTTGAGCATCCACGCCCACGACGCGAACTTCATTCCGAAGGTCATCGGCTCGGCATGGACGCCGTGCGTGCGGCCCACGCAGAGCATGCCCCGTGTCTGGAGCGCACGCCGCACGCAGATACGGCCGAGGCGGCGGACATCTTCGATGATGATGTCGATAGCTTGCGTCATCTGATAGCAAAGCGCGGTATCGCCAAGATCGCTCGACGTCATGCCGTAGTGCACGTACTTGCTGGGCTCGCCGATGTGCTCGGCCATGTTGGTGAGAAACGCGATCACGTCGTGGTTGAGCGTGGCCTCAAGCTCCTCGATGCGCTCGACCTCGAACGCGGCCTTCGCCCGGATCTCGGCGGCCGCCTCACGGGGGATCACGCCGAGCTCCGCCTGCGCTTCGCAGGCGAGGACCTCGATCTGTCTCCAGATCTCGAACTTGTTCTCGAGCTCCCAGATGCGGGCCATCTCCGGACGTGAGTAGCGGGGGATCATGAGTGCTCCTCGGCGATCGTCGGGCGTGTGCTCACATTATCGCTGAGGAGGGCGCATGGCGCGAGAAACGAGATGCCATCCTTCTCGGCCGACGTCTCGCTTGGCGCGATTCGTGACCGGCTACTCGCATCTACAAGTACCTAGCTTTCTCTACCGATGCCTGACGGTGCGCGAACCAGGTGGATTCTGGGGATAGACGAGACAAAGGGGTGATGCGTAATGTCAAATCCCGAGCTCAAGACCGCTGATGCGCAGAGTGTCGCGTTCCTTCAGATGACGGGGCCATACGCGCAAACACCCGAAGGATATGGGCTGCTTTACGGCTGGATTAGCCAGCACGGCTTGGTCCCCAGCGGCATGCCGCACGCGATCTATCTCACGATGCCGCCCGAAACGCCCGAAGAAACAGCAGTCTGGGAGCTGTGGGCGCCGGTCCTCGGCAATCCCCCGGAGAGCGAGCCGGACGATGACGGCATCGGCGTCAAGCACGTCGCCGCGATGCGGGTTCTCTCGGCGATGCACCATGGCCCCTACGACACCGTCGGCCCCACCTACGAAGAACTGTGGGCGTGGATCGGCGCGAACGGCTACATCGTGACCGGGCCGCCCATGGAAATCTACTACTCGGACCCCGCGAGGGTACCGCCCGAGGAGTACCTGACCGAAGTGCAGATACCGATAGCGCGCAAATAGCGCCGCCAGCTCGATGCCGCGGCTCCCCGTCGTCGCGGGCGCAGGCCCGTACCGGCGCCTTATGGCTCGAGCAGCACCACCGCGTCGACGAAGAGCTCGTACTGGTTGTCCTCATCGAGGTCGTGGATGCGCACCTTCTCGACCTCGCCTTCACCGAGGATGGAGAGCAACCGTGCCTGATAGAGCACTTTCACATCGGAACGTTTGATTTCCCGGGAGAGTTCCTCCGGCAGCCCGAGCGTGTCGAGCTCCGTCAGGAACACCACGCGCGGTGTGACCTTTGTGAGAGCCAGAGCGAGCCTCGCCGAGGCGGGCCCGCGGTCCAGGACGAGCGTGCGCTTCTCGGCAAGCTCGCTGATGTGGTCGACGTGCTTGAAGAGGCCGTGACCGAGATAATCGTCTGCGTTCGCGATAACGGTAGCGGCGGGTACCGCGCACCCCGAGCCGACACCGGCGACCTCTCCGGCGGTGAGCGGTTCGAGCTTCGTGCCCGATCGCCAGTTCTTTATCGCGTCGTGCAGCGCATCTGCCGCAAGGTTCGAGCAGTGCATCTTCACCGGCGGCAGACCGTCGAGGGCGTCGGCTACGTTGGCCCGGGTGACGCCGAGCGCCTCGTCGAGCGTCATGCCCTTCACGAGTTCGGTCGTCATCGAGGAGGTCGCCACTGCCGAGCCGCACCCGAACGTCTGGAACCTGATATCGGCAATGCGGTCCTCGGCGATTCTGATGTACATCTCCATCAGGTCTCCGCAGACCGGGTTGCCCACACGCCCAATGGCGACATCATCGCCTTCGAGCGTGCCGACGTTGCGCGGATTGCGGAAATGTTCGAGCGTCTTCTCGGAATACTGGGTGGATTTCACGGGACTCTCCTAGTCTGTCTTGTATAGTGGCGACATTCTGCGAAGCCGGAGGACGATACCCGGCAGCACCGCCATCACGCGGTCGATGTCGCTGTCTTTGCTGAAACGTCCGAACGTGAATTCGAGCGAACCGTGCGCCTCCTCGTGAAGCAGGCCGCACGAGATGAGCGTGTGCGAAGGCTCAAGCGTCTTGCTCGAGCATGCCGAGCCGGTCGAGACCGCGATGCCCTCGTCACGCATCGAAAGCAGCAGCGACTCGCCTTCGATGCCCTCGAAGCGGAAGTGCGCGTTGTTCGGCAGACGCTCCGACGGGTGCCCGTTGAGGTGCGAGTCCGGAATCGTGGAGAGCACGGCCTCGATGAGGCGGTCACGTAACGCGGTGATCCGCGGGACCTCGGTACGCATCTCGGCAGCGGCGATATCGGCCGCCTCGGACATGCCTACGATGAGCGGCAGCGGCTCGGTGCCCGAGCGAAGCCCTCGCTCCTGGCCGCCACCCACCGCGATCGGGCTGAGCTTCACGCCCTTGCGGATGTACAGCGCGCCGAGGCCCGGAGGCCCGTAGATGTCGTTACTAGAAAGCGTGAGCAGGTCGATCGGCACCGCGCGCATGTCGATCGACAGCTGGCCCTCGGCTGCTACCGCGTCGACATGGAGCGCCACGCCGGTGCCCTTGAGCATCTCGGCGATCTCGGCGATGGGCTGGATCGTGCCGATCTCGTTGCTGGCCCACCCCACGGAGACGAGGATCGTGTCGTCGGTGATGCGCGAGCGCAGCTTCGCGGGACTGATACGGCCGAACTGGTCCGGCGGCACCTTGCCCACCCGGAAGTCGGCTTTTTCCAGGTACTTGCCGATGTTCAGGATCGAGATGTGATCCACTTCCGAGATGACGACGTGGCCGCCCGAGCGCCTGTTGCGGTTCGCATAGCCGATGAGCGCAAGGTTGTTGGACTCGGTGGCTCCGGAGGTGAACACGACCTCGTCAGGGTCATCCGCACCGATGAACGCCGCGAGGCGCGCCCGGCTCGCGTCGAGCGTGGCGGTCGCCCGATCGCCGACGGCGTGCAGCGACGCGGCGTTGCCGAAGCGCTCGCCGAAATACGGCAGCATTGCCTCGATCACTCGCGGGTCGACGGGCTTTGCGGACTGATAATCGAGATAGACCTCATCGGGCATCGCACACCACCTAGAACCACATGGTGGCGCCGGCGTCGAGCGCGAGGTCGTTGAGCGTCGCGGCACCCACGATCTTCACGCCGTCGATGAGCTCCACGCTCTCCCAGCCGAGCATCTGCTTGGAGGCCTCGCACACGAGAATCGGGATACCCATGTCCATCGTCTTACGCAACATGTCGGCCACGGTCGGGAACGACCCCGCCCTCATCTCCTCGGCGGTGCCAGGCTTGAGCACCGTCAGCCCCATGCCGAGGTAGTACACGGTCGGATTGAGATTCATAGCCTTCGCGCTTTGAGCGAGCACCAGCGGAGAATACTGCCGCGCCACTTCATTGCTCGTCTGCACATAGAGAATCGCGTTCTCGTCTTTCATCATCTGCCTTCCTACTCGCCCTTACGGATCAGGAATCGCTTGTGGTCGCCGAGGTCCTCGACGGACACGACCTCGTGCCCGGCGCGCTTCGCAAAGCGCGTGAGGTCCTCTTCGGCAGCGGGATCGTCGGCCAAGACCTCAAGGACGTCGCCGACCTCTATGGCATCCATCGCCGCCCGCGTCTGGAAGAGCGGCTCGGGGCAGTACAGCCCGACGCAGTCCAACGTCTCGGAGACCGGATCGGTGTGGCTCATGGTTCACCTCGCAACTCGCAGAACGGATCGTGTAGCGTGAGGGAGTATTCCCGCGCGCGGAGTGCGCAAACCCCGTCAGGCGCGCCCCGCGTTGCGAGGCTGCTCGACCACGCCAAGCGTACACCCCTGGTCGCATGCACGGCTACGCCCTGTGGCGCTGTGCAGGCGTCATTCCGGCGGCTACGATGGTCGCATGACCAGGAAGGACATACGCAAGCGCGTCTCGGACATCGACCCACTGTGGGTGGATACGGCCATCGCCGTCGGCCTGACGCTGGTCGTGTGGGGCTTGGTGTACGTGATCACGCACATGCGCCCCGCCGACCTTCCCCGCATCCCCAATCTCGAAGAGCACCTCATTGGCAGACCGCGGATGCAGAACACGCTGTTGACCTACGTGCTCGTGGCCGGAACGTTCCTGCCGCTGGCGCTCCGGCGTCGCTCGCCTTGGGTCGCGCTCGCGCTCAGCGGCGCTTTCGCAGTCGCCTACACCGTCACGCCGCAGCCCCCAGCGCCCGTGAACCTGGGCCCGATGATCGCGCTCTACACGCTCGCCGCGTACTCGAAGCGACGCCGCGTCGGCTTCCTCGCGCTGCTCATCGTCGGCGTCATCGCAGCCGTGCCCGTCTTCGCGTTCTCGTCGAGCATTCGCTGGGTGAGCGACGTCGTCGGCGCCTTCGTGATGCTCGCCGCCGCGACGCTTCTTGGGGAGGCCGAGCGCAACCGCCGCGAGTACATCTCGGAGGTCGAACGCCGCGCTGCGGAAGCCGAGATGAACCGCGAGACGGAGGCGCTACGGCGTGTGGATGAAGAGCGCATCAGAATCGCCCGCGACGTGCACGACATCGTAGCGCACAGCCTGTCCATCGTAACCGTCCAGGCGAGCGCCGCCGAGGCGCTGCTCGACAGCGACCCGGCACGCGCGCGTGAGTCGATCGAGCACGTGCGCTCTGTGGGCAAGCAGGCGCTCGCGGAGTTGCGCTCGATGCTCGACGTGCTTCGCACCGGCGAGTCAGAGGCGCCGTTGGAGCCGACCGCCGACATCACGCACCTGGACGCGCTGGTGGCGCCGGTGCGCGATGCGAGGATCGACGTGACGGTCGACGTCGCCGGCGACCTTGCGGCCATTCCGGCGTTCGCGGCCGTCTCGGCGTATCGCATCGTGCAAGAGGCGCTCACCAACGTGGTGCGACACTCCGGGGCCACGTCCGCTACGGTGGCCGTATCGGTCACGCCGGAGAAGCTCACGCTGGCCGTGACCGACAACGGCCGGGCGGCAAGCGACGCTCCCGCGGCGGTTCCCGGCCACGGGATCCAGGGGATGCGGGAGCGCGTCGACGCGCTCGGCGGACGCTTCTCGGCAGAGCCGGAACGCGACGGATTCACGGTCTGCGCCGTGATCCCGCTGACAAGGGGCGCATCGTGACCATCCGCGTGCTGATCGTCGACGACCAGGCGCTTGTGCGCGCCGGGTTCCGTGTGCTGCTGGAGACCGCGCCGGACATCGAGGTGGTGGGCGAGGCCGAGAATGGCGAGGACGCTGTGGCGCTCTCGGCGGAGCGCTCGCCTGACGTGATCCTCATGGACATCCGCATGCCGAAGATGGATGGGCTCGAAGCGACCCGCAGGATCCTCGAGCGCGCGCGCGGCGAGGAGCGGTCTGCCGGCCCCCGCGTGCTGGTGCTCACCACCTTCGACGCCGACAGCTACGTCTACAAGGCGCTGCAGGTCGGCGCCAGCGGCTTCTTGCTCAAGGACACCGATCCGGCACAGCTGGTGCAAGCCGTCCGCGTGGTAGCGAGCGGCGACGCGCTTCTGGCGCCGAGCGTGACCCGGCGGCTCATCGCGGAGTTCGCCTCGCGACCCGAGGTTCGTCGCGCGCATCCCGAAGAACTCCAGAGTCTCACCGAGCGCGAGCGTGAGATCCTCACGCTGGTGGCACGCGGACTCTCCAACCAGCAGATCGCCGAGAAGCTCTTCATCAGCCCTGCGACCGCCAAGACGCATGTGTCCCGCGTCATGATGAAGCTGCAGGCGCGCGACCGTGCGCAGCTCGTCGTCATCGCGTACGAGGCCGGCCTCGTGGTCCCCGGCCCCGAGGCCGTCTAGCGCGCGTACACCCCTGGTGGTATACGAACTCACTCCCGGCGCACGACGAATGATGGCGTCACCAGGCGTACTGTAGGGCTCGATGTGATTCCAACCGGAGGTGACGAATGAGTATCTCAAAGCGACTGCGGCGCTACCGCGGGTGGATCGCGCTCGTCGCGCTCGTCGCAGTGGGGGCAGCCGTGTACCTGCTCACGCGTCCGGCGTCAAACGCCGGAACCGCGACGACCTACACGACAGAGGCGGCCACCAGGGGCACGCTTTCGGTGACCGTCTCGGGCACCGGCAACCTTGCTGTCGACAACACGACGGAGGTGTACCCGTCTGTCTCGGGCACGGTCGCGTCGGTCAAGGTGGCCAAGGGCGACAAGGTGGCCACTGGCGACGTGCTGTTCACGCTCGACGCGCAGAACGCCAGGGCCAACACCGCAAAGGCTCTCGCCGGCTACCGCCAGTCCCAGCAGGGCGTGGCTCAAGCCTCGGCCAACCTCGTGAAGACCAAGAACAACCTCGCGAACCTCCAAGAACGCGCAAACGAGCCGAGCAACACCGTCACGAGCGCGGACATCGCGGCAGCACAGGCGGACGTCACGGCGGCAAGCGCAAGTCTCACCTCGGCCAAGGCGTCACAAGCATCCTCCGCGCTCGATTACGAGCAGACCAAGGCATCACAGAGCGACCTGGTCGTGAAAGCGCCCGCTTCGGGCGTCATCTACTCGATTGACATCGCTGCCGGCGACACAGTCTCGGCGTCCTCCGGCGGCAGCAGCTCGGCCGGCTCAAACGTAGCGCCCGCCATGGGCGTCTCGACGACGGCCGCGAGCTCTTCGTCGTCATCAAACGCGCCGATCGTGATCGCGCCGGCGCAGCCGCTCTCGGTCCTGCTCGCCATTAACGAAGTCGACCTGCCCTCGCTCAAGATCGGACAACGCGCGGACATCGAGTTTGACGCGCTTCCCGACCTTACCTCCACAGGTAAGGTCTACGACATCGCAGACACCGGCACCAACAGCTCCGGCGTGGTCACCTTTGACGTGAGGCTCTCGCTTGACGTCGCCGATCCTGCGTTGCGCGCCGGGATGTCCTCGGCGGCAACGATCGTCACCGGAGTCGCCAAAGACGCGATCATCGTCCCGAGCGCCGCCGTGAAGTTGAATACCGACGGTACCTCCTACGTGCAGGTGCTGGACCCCAGCGGCACGCCGCGGAAGGTGACCGTCGAGGTCGGTCTGTCGAGTTCGACGCAGGCGCAGATCCTCTCGGGCGTGACCGAGGGCGAGAAAGTCGTCACATCATCGAGCGCCACCTCAGGTACCTCGACCGGCGGCGGCTTCTCAATGCCCGGCTTCGGTGGCGGTCCTCGTGGCTAGTGCGGTCATCGAAGCTCACGACCTGCACAAGGTCTACAACGGCGCCGGTGCCGAGACGCACGCCCTTCGCGGCGTGTCGCTCACGATCGACGAGGGCGAATTCGCCGCGATCATGGGGCCGTCGGGTTCGGGCAAGTCGACGCTCATGCATATCCTCGGCTGCCTCGACACACCCACGAGCGGCACCTACCGGCTCGCCGGTCGAGACGTCGCGCAGCTGGACGCCCGCGAGCTTGCCGAGGTTCGCCGCGAGACCGTCGGGTTCGTGTTCCAGGCGTTCAACCTGCTTCCGCGCGCAAGCGTGATGCGAAACGTGGTGATGCCGATGCTCTACACCCGGGTCCCGCCGGACGAGCGCGACGACCGCGCGGCGGCTGCGTTGCATGCCGTCGCTCTCGACGAACAGCTCTGGGCGCACAAGTCGAACGAACTCTCAGGCGGGCAGATGCAGCGTGTCGCCATCGCCCGCTCGCTCGTGAACGATCCCTCGCTCATCCTGGCGGACGAACCGACTGGCAACCTGGACACCGCGACCGGCGACGCCGTGATGGACCTCTTCAGAACCCTCAACGCTGAGGGGCGAACGATCGTGCTCATCACACACGAGCCCGACATCGCGAGCCAGGCGCGGCGCGTCGTGCGCATCCAGGACGGCCTCATCGTCGAAGACGCCACCAGCGGCAACGCGGACATTCGGCAATACCACAGAGGTGATGCGTGATGCGTCTGACCGACCTCATCTCGGAAACCCTCCACTCGCTCACCTCGAACAAGGTGCGCAGCGGCCTCACGATCCTTGGCATCGTCGTCGGCATCGCGTCCGTGATCGCGATGCTTGGCATCGGCGCCGGCGCGCAGAAGAGCATCGAGGACAGCGTCCAGGCCGCTGGCTCCAACGTCCTCACCATCATGCCGTCTTCTCCGGGCGAAGGCGGCGGGTTCCGTGGCGACGCAAGCTCAGTGCAGTCGCTCACCACCGAGGATGCCGCAGCGCTCGCGAAACTGCCGCTCTTAAGCGGTGTCGCTCCCAACGCGCAGGGTAACGGCCAGCTGGTCACGAAGAACGCCAACGCCAACGCCTCGCTCATCGGCGCAACGCCCGCCTACCAGAGCGTGAAGGGCTTGAGCGTGAAATGGGGTTCGTTCATCTCGGACCGCAACGATACGACGAGCGCGCAGGTCGTCGTGCTGGGCTCAACGCTTGCCGAGGATCTCTTCGGTGTTGGCGTCGACCCCACAGGACAGCGTATTCGC
>JAJFTE010000061.1 GCA_021373175.1 Actinomycetes bacterium | reverse complement strand
AAGGTCAGAGCGAGTCTTGGCTGCACCTGAATGGCGGCCGACAGGTCCTTCGCTTCAAGGCTCAATACCTCGACGTCAGTGACTGCGATGACATCCGCCAAGCGTGTCTCGGCGTCAACAAGGCTCATCTCCCCGAAATGCGAAGGCGCTTCCAGATAGTTGAGCGCGAGTTCTTTACCCTCTGGCGACGCCAGCGAGACCTTCACGCGGCCGGCCACGAGCAGATACATCACAGAGCTCGTGTCGTTCTGAGAGATGATGAAAGCGCCCTTCGGGAATTGACGAAGGGTCATCATCTCTGCGAGCGCTAAGAGGTCTTCGCCCGAGAGGTCCGAGAATATCGGTATGGACCGCAACTTGCCAATGAGTGGATCCCGCTGCACGTTCATGCTCATAAGTATCGGTTCCGCTTCACGGCTTCTACAGTCATACACGTCCGAGATGAGCGCGAGCATGTTCGGCAGAAGCGGTCGATCGTCTCGGGAAGCAGCCCGGGCATGAGCGCTTTCATGTCCTCCGGCAGCGGTCCGCCCCTCCGAGACACCTCCATAAGCGTCGCCGACATATGGCCACGATCGCGCCGGGCAGCGGCAGTACGCCGTATCCGAACGTGGGCATCCCACGCGGAACGCTCGGCTCGGTTCCAACCGGCAGTCGCGCACGCAGAATAGCCCTAGCTAAGAGTATTTGCACTCAATGAGCATCGACACACCCCGGTGACATCGCTCCGGCTCCGCTAAAGCGTTCGTACGTGGTGTGCGCGTGGTAGAATGCCACCCCGGAATTGAAACGTGCTGGAGGGTGTCTGATGGTACGCGCGGTCCTCTTCGATCTTGACGGAACGTTGCTGGAGCTCGACCTCGAGCGGTTCCTGACCCGCTATTTCGGCGCGCTTCGCACCATCGCGGAGGGTCACGCTGGCGCCGAGCGGGCCGACCTCGTCTTGGGCGCCATCCAGGCCGCTGTCCGCGCGATGTGTGAGCCGCACCCCGATCTCACCAACCAGGCAGTGTTCGACGCCGAGTTTGGGCGCCTGTCAGGCACGGCGTTCTCGGACGTTTGGCCGGTTTACGAGCGCTTCTACGCCGAGGTATTCCCAACGCTCGCCGATGGCGCCGGCCCGGCTCTTGGCGCCAGAAACGCGGTCGAAGCGGCACTGACGCTCGGTCTGAGCGTTGCGGTCGCAACGAACCCGATCTTCCCGAAGATGGCAGTTGAGCACCGCATAGCGTGGGCTGGACTGGGCGACATCGCATTCCCGGTCGTTACGACCTACGAGAACATGCGCGCGTGCAAGCCACAACCTGCATACTTCCGGCAAGTCGCTGCATTGCTCGGCGTCGACCCTCGCGACTGCATCATGGTCGGCGATGACCGCTTCTTGGATATGGCAGCAGCAGATGTGGGCATGCGGACGTTTTATGTGGGCTCTCACGACGATGCGGTCGCCGACTACCGCGGCACGCTTGAGGACCTCGCGACGCTGCTCCCCAAGCTTGCCGCTACACCAGACAACGTCTGATCAGCGCGACCCAGGTGCCGTCCATGCGCTGGTCGCAGTCGAATTCGTAGAGCCCACGGGTTTCCTTACGAAGATCGAGCTGGTAGCCCAGTCCTGAAGGATCGTGGTCGCAAATTAGTACGATGTTGTCCTCACAGTCGATCTCGATCATCTTGTCGACCATAGCGAAGACCACCGGACGGCGCATCGCCGCGGTCAGTCCACGCAGATCGACCACGAGTCCGCTCGCTGACGAGTTCACGGCCGAAGCCCCGCGCGCACGATACGATAGACGATCACGTTCAGATTCCTCCTCTTGATGACGAACGCAACACCGTGTCCATTGACGCTACTTTATGCGTCCGCGTCCGATTTCCTGCATCGAGCGCACGGATAGCTGGCAGGTAATGAGGCGGAAGCGCAGAATCTGGAGAGTGCGGACGAAACGCAGAATGCACGTTCCGTAGTTGTCACGGTCTTGTTACACTGAGGAATAGGACTTCGACGCGTTCGGCCGAGGGGAATATGGAAGGCAGCTGGTTTCTGGGGGCTCCTGCGGACCGCAGGCTTGCGGCATCTTCAAGGGATGCGCGCCTGATGGCTGTCACGTGCGCTGACCCCGGCATCGCCGTCGCTCCGCGTCGAACATCCTCCCGGGCAGGTCTGTCCGATGCGCTGCGACTGCAGGCCCTGCTCGGTCCTCATTCTGAAGGCCCCGGGAGACGCCAGGCCGTTCCGGTCACGGCTGTCGTCGCATTCCCGTCTGAGGCTGAGCGAATCCCATCTTTGTGCGCGAAAGGAGGAGTGTCGATCGTATAGCGCACGTGCCGGGCTGAAGCCCGGCGGAACTGTGGTCCTTATGTACTGTTGGTTCCGTACGACACCAAGGAGGTGTATGGCATGGCGCAAGAGGCGCATGGCGCGCTGCACGACCTGCTCGCGGTCCGTGGCGTGACCCGTCGCGACTTCCTCAAGTACTGTGGCTCTGTCGCCGCGGTTCTTGGGTTGTCCGAGACGATGGCTCCTCAGATCGCCGCCGCCCTGGAGGGGGCTCCTAAGCTTATGCCCGCTCTGTGGATCAACGGCGGATCGTGCACCGGCTGCACCGAGTCAATCGCACAGGTCGACTCGCCTGACGTTGCCACGATCGTGCTCGACTACCTGTCGTTGAACTACTTCGAGACGATCATGGCCGCTGCTGGCAAGCAGGCCGAAAAGAACATCGCGGACACCGTCAAAGCCGGTGGCTACATCGTTATCTACGAAGGCTCTGTAATGACGGGCTTCGGGGGCAACACGCTCTTCGTCGGCGGCGGCGTGGATAATGCCGACGCCAAGACCGGGCTGTCGATTCTGGAAGAGGTCGCCGCGAACGCAGCTGCGGTCATCGCAGTCGGTTCGTGCGCAGTGGACGGCGGCTGGGTCATGGCCCACCCGAACGCCGCTCGGGCGACGGGCGTACAGGCCTGGCTACAGCACAAAGGCATCAAGACCCCTGTCGTCAACCTTCCCACCTGCCCGGTCAACCCTGAGTGGATCGTTGCGATGGTCGTCCAACTCCTGCTCGTTGCCGATCGCGATGTCGCCACGTTCGTTGCGAAGACGAAGTGGGTCACCCGCACCGTCAGCGACGAAGTCACGAATGCTTCGGTCGACCTGCTGTTCCCGGCACTGCTGTTCGGACAGACGATCCACGATAACTGCCCGCGCCGCGGTCACTTCGAGAATGGCGAGTTCGGGGTCCATGGCTGGGAGGAGTTGAGAGTGGGTGGTTGAGGGTGAAATCACTCGCCGTGGACGAGGGTGCCGATGGGCTGGCCGCGCAGGGCGTGGGAGAGGTTTCCATCCGGACCGAGATCGAAGATGATGATCGGGATGTGGTTGTCCATGCAGAGGCTGAAGGCGGTGG
>JAJFTE010000056.1 GCA_021373175.1 Actinomycetes bacterium | reverse complement strand
CGCGCCGCGCACGCCAAGATCTTCAGCGCCATCAAGTATCTCTATGGCCGAGGAGAACCCGTCGACCAGATCACAGTCGCGGATCGTCTGCTCGCGACGGGCGATCTTGACGCCGCTGGCGGCAAACCCTACCTGCTCGACATAACCGGCACCGTGCCTACGGCGGCCAATGCGGCGTTTTACGCCGAGATCGTGAAGCGGACGTCACTGCTTCGTCAGCTCATCGAAGCCGGCACCGGCATCGTCGCGATGGGTTACGAGAATCCGGACGATATCGACGGTGTGATCGAGCAGGCCGAAAAACGCATCTTCGATGTCACCAACAAGCGCGTCTCAAGCAACTTCCGGCAGCTCGACGAGCTCATGAAGGGCGGCTTCGAACAGATCGAACAGCTGTACGACCGGAAAGAGCACATCACCGGCGTTCCAACAGGCTTTCCGGACCTCGACAAGATCCTCGCGGGTCTTCACGCCGGCGACCTCATCATCCTTGCCGCGCGGCCCTCGGTTGGCAAGACGGCGCTTGCGCTCAATATCGCCGTCAACGCGGCCAAAGAGGGGTATCCGACCGCCGTCTTCTCGCTTGAGATGTCGAGCGAACAGCTCGTCCAGCGCATCCTGTGCGCCGAGGCGCGCATCGACTCACAACGCCTGCGTACCGGCTACCTCAACGACAACGACTGGCCGGCGATCATGCAGGCAATGGGCAGACTCGGCTCGGTGCCGCTGTGGGTGGATGACACGCCGGCTATCTCGATCCTCGAAGTGCGAGCCAAGGCGCGCCGGCTCTTCCGGGATAAGCCCCAGGGGCTCATCATCGTTGACTATCTGCAGCTCATGCAGCCGCAGAATCGGCGCTCGGAGAATCGCCAGGTCGAGATTGCCGAGATTAGCCGGGGCCTGAAGATCCTCTCGAAAGAACTCGGCGTGCCGATCCTTGCGCTGTCGCAGCTGTCCCGCGCGGTCGAGCAGCGCACCAGCAAGCGCCCCATGCTCTCGGACCTTCGTGAGTCTGGCGCGATCGAGCAGGACGCCGACGTCGTCATGTTCATCCATCGCGACACGCTTGGCAGCGGCGGAGGCGGTGATGACGACTTCTCCAGCGGTGATGACCGGCGCAGCGGCATGCCCAGCAAAGGAGAGGCTGAGATCATTGTGGCGAAACACCGCAATGGCCCCGTCGATAGTTGTTTTGTGGCGTTTCTCGACCGCTATACGAAGTTCGCGCCGCTGGCGAAGAACGTGCCGTAGGCGCGTCGGGAAGCTCAGGCCTTCAGGAGCCTCTCAAACTCGTCAGGGTTCCAGCCCACCATCGTCTGTTCGCCCACAAGTATCACTGGCACGCCGTATTGCCCCGTAAGCGACACCATCCGCTGCAGTCCAGCACGATCTTTGGCGACGTCTACGTCCGTGAACGCTATGTTCTTCTCAGCGAAGTACCTCTTCGCGTATGCGCAGTACGGTCAAGTGGCGGTTGTGAAGACGGTCACGCTCTTCTGCTCGGTCATGAGGAAACCTCCGTTGTTCGTGGACACAAAGTTCGTCCCCCGGTTCGGGGTTCCGCTAACTGCCAGGAGGAGCGATATCCTCGAGCAGGCGTGGTATGAACCTGACGTGACTCCAAGGAAGGGTTCCTCATGACCGAGCAGCGCTACGACGTCGTGATCGTCGGTGCCGGACCAGCGGGTATCTTCGCCGCCGTGGAGCTTGTGCGATCGGGCCGGGTGCAGCGGATCCTCATCGCCGAGCGCGGCAAACCCATTGCCAAGCGCACCTGTCCCGCTCGGCAAACGCACTGCATAGGCTGCGAGACGTGCTCGATCATGACCGGCTGGGGCGGCGCCGGTGCGTTCTCGGACGGTAAGCTCACGCTTAGCACCCAGGTTGGCGGGCGGCTCGGCGATTATGTGAGCGCGCACAGCATGGAGCGCCTCATCGAGGACGCGGACCGGGTCTGGCTTGAGTTCGGGGCGACTACCGAGGTGCACTCGCCTGATGCCGACGCCGCCGCGCGGCTCATGCGCAAGGCGACGCTTGCCGACATGCGCCTGATCCCGATGCGCATCCGCCACATCGGGACAGAACGTTCGCCTGCGGTCTTGCAGGCGATGCACGACTACCTCGCCGGTCATGGCGTGGAGATCCGGCTCTCCTCGGGGGTCTCGCGCATCGTCGCCGACAGCGGCCATGTCGAAGGGGTAGAGTTCGCCGACGGGACCAGTGTGAAGGCTCCGGTGGTGATCGCCGCACCCGGACGCGACGGCGCCGATTGGCTCGCCGAGCAGGCCCACGCGCTCGGCATCGGACTCGTCAACAACGCCGTGGACATCGGCGTCCGTGTCGAGGTCCCCGCGCCGGTGATGGAGCCGCTGACGAAGGACCTTTACGAAGCGAAGCTCATCTACTACTCGAAGCAGTTCGGCGATCAGGTCCGAACGTTCTGCATGAACCCGTACGGCGAGGTCACGACGGAATCGTACGGCGACATCCTCACCGTCAATGGTCACTCGTTCGCGGACGAGCGGACCGCGAACACCAACTTCGCGATACTCGTGAGCCAGAGCTTCACCCAACCGTTCCACGAACCCATCACCTACGGCCGTTCGATAGCGGGCCTTGCGAACCTGCTTGGTGAGGGCATCATCGTGCAGCGACTCGGCGATCTGCGTGCGGGGCGTCGTTCCACCGAGAAGCGCATAGCCGAGTCGGTCGTCGTGCCCACCATGCCCCAGGCGACCCCGGGTGACCTCAGCTTTGTGCTTCCCTATCGCCACCTGGTCGACATCCTCGAGTTCATCGAAGCGCTTGACGACCTTGCGCCCGGCGTGGCGGGTGACAGCACGCTGCTCTACGGTGTCGAGGTCAAGTTCTATTCCTCGCGCTTGGAGCTGGACCACAATCTCCAGAGTCAGGTGGCGGGGCTGTATGCGATCGGCGATGGCGCCGGCGTGACGCGCGGACTCATCCAGGCGAGCGCGAGCGGGCTCGTGGCCGCACGCGCCGTGCTGGCAGGCGGGGTGACGTAGGCACGCGGGCGCCGCCGGTCGTAACGATTCTCGCGCGATGCGGGTGCTTCACGGTATCCTGGACTGCATAGGAATCCTGCACTTCTGTATCGGCGTGTCTCGAGAAGGAGTTCCGTATGATCAAGGTCGCAGTGTGGGGCACGGGAATGATGGGCCAGGGGCTGCTCGGCTTCATCCTGGATCGTCCCAAGGACATCGATCTGGTGGGCGCCATCGTCACCAACCCTGCCAAAGAAGGAAGAACCGTCGGCGAGCTTCTCGGCCGTGACTGCGACGTCACGATGACCACGGACTTCGCGGCCGTGCTGGCGAAGAAGCCCGACGTCGTGTGTATCTGCACGCAGAGCAACCTCGACGAGATCACCGGCCAGGTCGAGCCGAGCGTGAGCGCCGGCGCGAACGTGATCTGCATCGCTGAGCGCCTGTCGTACCCGTGGGCGAGCGACCCGGCGTGGGCCGAGCAGTTCGACGCGCTCGCCAAAGAGCACGGCGTGTCAATCCTTGGCACCGGCGTCAATCCCGGCTTCGTGCTCGACGCGCTCATCGTCATGTGGACGTCGATCAACCTGCGCATCGATCGCATTGAGGCGCAGCGCGTGAACGACCTCTCGCCGTTTGGCCCCACCGTCATGAAGAGCCAGGGTGTGGGCACCACGGTGGAGCAGTTCAACGCTGGCGTCGCTGACGGCAGCATCGTGGGGCACATCGGCTTCCAGGAGTCGATCAACCTGATCGGCCGCGCGCTCGGCTGGAAGATCGACGAGATCGTCGAGACACGCGAGCCGATTATCACGACGGTCGAGCGTTCCACGCCGCACGTGCATGTTGCGCCAGGCGATGTGTGCGGCTGCCGCCATATCGGCAAGGGCTACATGAACGGCGAACTCAAGATCGAGCTCGTGCACCCGCAGCAGATCCATCCCGAGATGGAAGGCGTGAACACCGGCGATTACATCAAGATCATCGGCGACCCGAACGTGAACATGGTGAACGCGCCGGAGATTCCCGGCGGCAAGGGCACGTACGCCAGCACCGGCAACTACATCCCGCTCATTGGTGCGGCGCCGCCGGGGATCGTCACCGTTGTGGATATGCCGCTGCCGAGGTTTTGGGCACCAACGCTGTAGGAGGCGTGAGCGATGGCCGATCTCGTTTCTTGTGACGCAGGCGACTGGGTGGAGATCGAGCGCGTGCTGCTCGAGCCCGCCGACCGCTCGACGAACCTGCCCGAGGACACCGCCGCGCAGCCGCTGCGCATGTGGGTGAAGGGTTTCGCCTGTTCGGCGGGTGCTGTTGGTGATCAGCTTACGGTGGAGACGATGACCGGCCGCGTCGTCACCGGTCGCCTGGCCGAGGTCAACCCCGGCTATACGCACACGTTCGGGCGTCCCGCGCCCGAGCTCACGCACGTGGGACGCGACCTGCGCGAGCGCGTGGCCGTGTACCGCGCGAAAGCGGGTGAGTGAGGTGGCCGGCAAGACCGAAGCGATCCTGGCTCGCAAGGGCGAGATCATGAAGCGCGCGCTCGGCATGGACTACTCGCAGTTCGAGCGCAGCCCCATCGCGTTCGACTACGAAGGGCTCATGGGTGCACACGGCTACTCGATTGACGACATCATCGGCATCCAGCTCGCCGGTGGCGTGGGCAAGACCCCGCTCTTGGAGCTGCGCAATCTCACGGACCTGGTGCGTTCCTACGCCGAGTCGGGCCACGGCGCGCGCATCTTCGTGAAGGACGAGGCCGCCAACATGGCCGGCTCCTTCAAGGACCGCCGCGCAAGCGTGAGCATCCACGTGGCCAGGGAGAAGGGGTACGCTGGCGTGATCGCCGCCACGTCCGGCAACTACGGCGCTGCGGTCTCAAGCCAGGCTGCTCGCGCGAGTCTTAAATGCATCATCGTCCAGGAGGCGTTCGACTCGCGTCACATCGGCCAGCCCGAGATCATCGAGAAGTCGCGCATCTGCGAAGCGTTCGGGGCCGAGGTCGTGCAGCTCACTGTGGGCCCCGAGCTCTTCAGCCACATGTTGGAGCTGCTCGACGAGACCGGCTACCTTGCGGCGTCCCTCTACTCGGCGTTCGGTGTCTCGGGCATCGAGACGCTCGGCTACGAGCTTGCCGAGGAGATGACGACCGTTACGGGCGCGCCGCCCACGCACGTGGTCATCACGCACGCGGGAGGCGGCAACACCACCGGTACCGCGCGCGGCCTCAAGCGCGCCGGCGCGACGGGCACGCAGATCGTGAGCGCCTCGGTCGACCTCTCGGGACTCCACATGGCGAGCGATGCCGACTTCAACCGCAAGAGCTTCACGACCGGGCACACCGGTTTCGGCGTGCCGTTCGCGACGTGGCCGGACCGTGCCGACGTGCCGCGCAACGCGGCCCGCGCACTGCGCTATATGGACCGGTACCTCACGGTCTCCCAGGGCGAGGTCTTCTACGTGACCGAGGCGATGGCCAAGCTCGAAGGCCTCGAGCGCGGTCCGTCCGGCAACACCGCGATGGCGGCTGCCATGTCGCTCGCGCGCGACCTGCCGACCGACGCCACGGTTGTGGTGCAGGAGACCGAGTACACGGGTGCCGGTAAGCACCACTGGGCGCAGCTCAACTTCGCGCGCGAGAACGGCGTGGAGGTCCGCGCCGGCGATCCGGCCGAGCAGGTGCCCGGCAAGAGCATCATCATCCCCGAGCGGCCCGAGCAGATCCGCGCGAAGGACTTCGATCTGGCCAAGATGCGCCGCAGCTACGTCCGCAACGCGCTCGCACACGCGGGCGAGGGCTACGTGCCCACCGCAGCGGATATCGAGTTCCTGGCGGCCGACACCAATAGCACGCCTGCGGCGGTCGAGGAGATCGTCGCAGCGCTTAAGGAGGCGTAGATGTCGCTGGCTCGCCTACAGGAGTCGGATCTCCACGGGAGTCTCGATGTCGGCGAATGCTCGCCGGTCGGCGGTTACGAGCGGGCAGTCGAGTTCTTCCGCGAGTTGGAGGAAGAGCGCGTCGTAGGCGGAGATGCCATGACGCCACGCGAGCGCTATCGCCTTCTTGAGGCGGTCGCTGGTGCTGAAATAGAGCATGACGTTAGCCGCGTCGATCAAATCCAGTATCTCGAGGACTCGATCTTCGGACAGACGCGAGTAGCGCAGGGTAGTGCACAGCTCGACCGGCAGCAAGCTGGGAGCAGCGAGGATGATATGTCCGTCCGCATGCGCCTGGAGAAGTGCATCGGCGGCCTCGATGCCGGGTTCATCGTCCCGATAGAACCACTTGTAGGCGACGCATGAGTCAACAACGATCTGAATGCTCATGGTCTCCACCCATCGGGGCGGTCGCGCTCGCGATCGGCTCGTATCTGGGAGACGTAGTCGAACTCGTAGTCGACAGGCATGTTCTCCCGGATTCTCTTGAAACCGTCGAGAGCACGTTGGATGTCCTTGCGACGGCGTTCCTCGGCAGTCAGATTCCGGACGTCCGATACGTATCGCGCGCTCGCCTCGGCGATGAAGCCGCTGCGGGAGAGCCCGAGCTTCTCCGCGGTCGCATCGATTTCGCTCACCAGATGTTCCGGCAGCGACACGTTCACTTTGTATACAACCATCCCAATCACCCCGCACGACGGAGACACCGAACAGATACACCAGGAGTGTATCTGACCGCTCTGACACGAAGCAAGCTCAAGGAGGCGTAAATGGTCCGTCCCGACACCTTTCACGAGGTTCGCGAGCACCTTGCGGGCCTCTCGGATGCCGAGCTCGAAGCCCGTTTCTGGGAGCTCTCGAACACAATCGTCGAGCCGCTTGTGGAACTCGCGCGCACACACACGTCGCCTTCGATCGAGCGCAGCGTGCTCATGCGCATGGGCATCGACTCGCGCACCTGCATGGCAGTGGCCGCCGAGTGCGAGAAGCGCGGGTTGCTCGGCCATGGGGCGGGGCACGTCGTGCTCGTCTGCATGCAGGTGTGGGAGTGTGACGCGCCGGCCGCCGCCGCGCGCCTCGCGGGTGGCGAAGGCTGGGACCTTGTGGCCGAGCGGTTCGGCGGTGCGCGATGAGCGATCTCTTGCCGCCTCTGGACCCAGGCACGAAGATCGACATCCAGTCGCTCCTCGACGGGCTGGAGAACTACCGCCCGCGCCGCCACGGCTGGACCTGGCGCACGGCCGTCCCGAACCAGAAGATGTACGAGTTCACGTACCGCGAGACGTCCGAGCCCCTCAAGCAGAGCGTGCCGCTTCCCGCCGCGCACTATTTCGACAACATCGACCCGCAGCCCGAATGCGTCGTCACCACCGAGATCGCCTCGGGCAGGCCTGAAGACGACATCCGCCGCATGCGCATGGCGGCCTGGCACGGGGCCGACCACATCATGGTGATCCGCACCGCCGGCCAGAGCCACATCGACGGCCTGCTGGAGGGCACGCCCGAGGGCGTCGGCGGCATCGCCGTTACCCGCAAGCAGTGCCGCCTCACACGCCGCGCGCTCGATCTCATCGAGGACGAGGTCGGCCGCCCCATCAACTACCACAGCTACGTGAGCGGCGTCGCCGGTCCCGAGATCGCCGTGATGTTCGCCGAGGAGGGCGTGAACGGCGCCCACCAGGACCCGCAGTACAACGTCCTCTACCGCAACATCAACATGTACCGGAGCTTCGTGGACGCGGCCGTGGCCAAGCACGTCATGGCCGCCGCCGGCATCCTGCAGATCGACGGCGCGCATAACGCGAACGCCACCGCCGTCCGAGCGTGGAAGGTCATGCCCGAGCTCCTCGTGCAGCACGCCATCAACTGCGCGTATTCGGTGGCCGTCGGCATGCCGAAGGAGCAAATCGCGCTTTCCACTGTGCCGCCGGACGCGCCGCCTGCGCCGTGCATGCGCATGGACCTGCCGTACGCGATCGCGCTCCGCGATCTGTTCGGCGAATACAAGATGCGCGCGCAGCAAAACACCCGCTACATGGAGGCCGATGGCCGAGAAGCCACCGTCTCCCACGTGCTCAACCTCATGATCTCTCGGCTGACCTCGGCGGATATCCAGAGCACCATCACGCCGGATGAGGGCCGCAACGTGCCGTGGCACTACAACAACGTCGCCGCCGTGAACACCGCGAAGCAGACGCTTGTGGGCATGGACGGCCTGCGCGAGATCGTGAAGATCGACCGCGAGAACCCCGAGCTCAAGAGCCGTGTCCGTGAGATCAAAGAGCGCGCGGTCCTCTTCATGGAAGCGATGCTCGCCGACGGCGGCTACTTCGCCGGCGTGGAGGACGCGTACTTCGTCGACAGCGGCGAGTACCCCGAGACGCACGACGACGGCATCGCCCGCGATTCGCAAGGCGGTGTGGCCGAGGGGACCATTGTGCCGCGCGCCGAGGACTACATGGCGCCAGTCTGCCACCATTTCGGCGAAAACCATCTGCCGGACGGCCTCACGCACGCGTGCGACCTCATCGGCGGTTGCACGCTGTGCGACGACTCCAAGGTGCCGTTCATCGATGAGCTCGATCCCGAGGACAACGTGAACGCGCGGCTCGCCGCCACTGCCGAGATGCGCGAGCGCGGCCTCATCAAGCCGGAAGTCGAGTGGGCTGGCGACGGCATCGTAGCCGTCACCATGTTCCTACCTGTCTCGGACCGCGTGGCCGAGGCGGCGGCGCTCGAGCTTGGTCGCTCGATGAACCTCTCGGACTGCGAGGTCATCAACAAGCAGGTCATGCACCCGGCCGAGGGAACCCTGATCGAACTTAAAGGTCGCCTGGACGTGGCAATCGACCCCGGGACGCTCGTGATCCCTGAACCCGCCGAGGTGCTCACCGACGAGGAGATCCGCGATTTCGTGCACGAGCGTGGCCTGAAGGCCGTCGCCGCGACAGTGGGCGAGGACGAGCACTCGGTCGGCATGCGCGAGATCATCGACATCAAGCACGGCGGGCTCGAGAAGTGGGGCCTCGGCGTGACGTACCTCGGCACGAGCGTGCCGGTGGAGAAGGTCCTCGACGGCGCCATCGAGCACGCGGCGAGCATCGTGCTCATCTCCACGATCATCACGCACGGCGACATGCACCGCCGCAACATGGAGAAGCTCGCCGATCTCGCTGCCGAGAAGGGCGTGCGCGACCGGTTGCTGCTCATCGCGGGCGGCACGCAGGTCACCGACGAGCTCGCCCGCAGCTGGGGCATGGACGCCGGTTTCGGCCGCAAGACGCACGGCATCGACGTCGCTAGCTTCGTGGTGCAGACGATGCGCGAACGAGGGATGTAGGAGAGAGTCGACGCATGGTGTCTTCCGGTTGGACACATACCGATTGATGCATCGATCTTCGAGCCAAGGCGGCGAACAAGCATGGCGACGATCTACTTCGCAGGCGGGTGCTTCTGGGGACTCGAGAAGTACATGGCCTCGGTTCGCGGTGTGCTGGACGCGCAGTCGGGCTACGCCAACGGCACGGTCTCGTCGCCGACGTACGAGCAGGTGTGCGCAGGCCGAACCGGGTGCGCCGAAACCGTGAAAGTGGAGTACGACCCAACGGTGGCGCCGCTGCCGTTCCTCCTCGATCTGCTGTACGCGGTCATCGACCCGACCTCGCTCAACCGGCAGGGCAACGACATCGGCACGCAGTACCGGACCGGCATCTACTACGTGGATCCCGCGGACCGCCCGATCGTCGATGCATCGCTTGCCCGCCTCGGGCAGCGCTACCACGAGCCGATCGCGATAGAGAGCGGGCCGCTCACGAGCTTCACGCCTGCCGAGGAGTACCACCAGGACTACCTCGACAAGAATCCCGGCGGGTACTGCCACATCAGGCCTGACAAGTTCCGCTCGGCGGCCCAGGCTGTTCCGGACCCCTCGCAGTTCCTGGGAGGCGAGGGCTCGGTCCCGTAGGTCTTTCGCCGGGGACGAGCAAGGTGAAGCTATCCGTATCACGGGCTTTACTTGGAATATCCTGCAGTCTACGTTGGACACCGTGGCTTCGTGGTACACCCCGTAGACAGCCATTTGCTCGACCAGCGAGATATCTCGTGCGGCGGGCCTGACAGGTTCAGGGTGATGCCGGTGTGTAGAGCCCGCCGCATAGACGCGCTTGTCGTCGAGATCGGCTCAACGACTACGATCGCGACAGCGTTCGACGCGCTCGCGGGATGGCCCGAAACGATGCCGTTGCTTCTCGGCCAGGGCCTTGCGCCCACAAGCGTGGGGGACGGCGACGTCGGTATCGGCCTCGACGCCGCTCGCGCCATGCTGGAAGCGACGCTGGGGCCGCTTGCGCCGGACGTGACGCTTGCGACCTCCTCGGCGGCAGGTGGGCTGCGCATGACGGTGCACGGCCTCACCAGCAAGATGACCGCGATGGCGGCGCGCGAAGCGGCGCTCGGGGCCGGGGCGGTCGTGAAGTACCAGACGGCCGGGCGGCTGCGTGACGGCGATCTGCGCCAGATCGAGGTGGTGGAGCCGAGCCTCATCTTGCTTGCGGGCGGCGTGGAGGGCGGTGACACCGACGTCATCCTGCATAACGCCAAGCGGCTCACCGAGCTAGCAGTGCGCCCGATCGTCGTGTACGCCGGCAACTCCGTGGTGACCGAGGAAGCTCGCGGCATTCTCGAGCCCGCCGGCTTCCGCGTCATGGTGACCGCCAACGTCTATCCCGGCATCGACGAGCTTGACATCGTGCCGGCGCGCCACGCGATCCACGACGCGTTTGAGGAGCACATTACCCATGCACCGGGCATGGAGCGCATCGGCGGGTTCGTGAGCGGGAGCATCCTTCCAACGCCGGGCGCCGTCCTCATCGCCGCCGAGCTGCTCGCCGCGGCCGAGGGAGACCTCGTCGTCGTTGACGTCGGGGGCGCCACCACAGACGTGCACTCGGTCACCGACGGCAGCCCTGAGATGGCCGCCATTTCGACCGACCCGCAACCACACGCGAAGCGCACGGTGGAGGGCGACCTCGGGACGTTCGTGAGCGCCGCGACTGTGGCCGAGTTGCTGCCCGCCGCCGAGCGGCCCGACCGGCTGCCACCAGCGGTGCCGACCACGCCTGCTGAGATCGCCTCGGCATCGCTGCTTGCGCGTACGGCGGCGGTCACGGCGATGCACCGCCACGCGGGCGCGCTCGCACACCTGTACACGCCGTCCGGGCGCACGACGGTCGCTCGCGGGCGCGACCTCACCGCCTGCCGGCTCGTGATCGGCACCGGCGGCGCCCTCACCCGCCTGCCCGACGGCGTGGGGATGCTGCGCGCGGCGATCGACCCGGGCAGCGGAGAGCGGCTCCTGCCGCCCACCGACGCGCGTATCGCGCTCGACCGCGACTACGTCTTTGCGGCATGCGGGGTGCTCTCGACGCGCTTCTCGGCCGAGGCGATCGTGGCGCTCTTGCAGGCGAGCACCGGGCTGTAGGGCCCTACCGCTCACGGCCGCTTTCATACCGGTGGACTGCGGCACTTCTCCGTTCTCCGAGCGATGAGCGCCGCTACACGGTCTGACCTCTCCCTGCGGGCACAGCAGGGGTTGTAGCATGCGCTCCACGGGAGACCGGATGCGACGTGAGGCACGCATCTGCTCCGCCATCCGGAGAAGGAGGGACACATGGCTGACAGCGCAGTGGCGACCCCAGACTATGTATTGCCACGCAAGGAGATGGTGAAGATCATCACCGCATCGTCTATGGGGACGATGATCGAGTGGTATGACTTCTACATCTTCGGCAGTCTGGCGGCGGTCATCGCCAGCAAGTTCTACCAGACGGGCACACCGATCGGCGACATGATCGCGTGGCTGGCGGCGTTCGCGGTCGGCTTCCTCGTTCGGCCATTCGGTGCCGTCGTCTTCGGTCGCATCGGAGACGTCGTCGGACGCAAGTACACGTTTCTCATCACCATGACAGTCATGGGACTGTGCACGTTCGCCGTGGGGCTGCTGCCGACGATCGATCAGATCGGCCCCATCGCCGGTGTCATCCTGATCTTCCTGCGGATCCTTCAGGGCCTGGCGCTCGGCGGTGAATACGGCGGCGCCGCAACCTACGTTGCCGAGCACGCGCCGAACGGCAAGCGCGGGTTTTACACGAGCTTCATCCAGATCACGGCCACCGGTGGTCTGTTCCTCTCGCTCGGCGTGATCCTCATCACCCGTCAACTCCTTGGTGAAGCGGCATTCGGCCAGTGGGGTTGGCGGGTGCCGTTCCTGCTGTCGATCGTGCTTGTCATGGTCTCGCTCTATATCAGGTACAACATGCGGGAATCCCCGCTGTTCGCCAAGCTCAAAGAATCGGGCGGCACGTCGGTGAACCCGATCAAGGAGAGCTTCGGCAACAAGTACAACCTGCGCTGGGTGCTCCTTGCCCTCTTCGGCGCCACCATGGGACAGGGCGTCGTATGGTACACCGGCCAGTTCTACGTCCTTTTCTATCTGCAGAAGGTGTTCAATGTGGACCTTATCCACTCGAACCTCATCGTCGCAGGAGGATTGTTGCTGGCGACGCCGCTCTTCGTGGTCATGGGCAAGCTCTCGGACACCATCGGCCGCAAGAAGGTCATGCTCACGGGTATGTTCCTTGCCGTGCTCACGTACTATCCGATCTACGGCTTGATGGCAGCCGCAGCTCCCACCAAAGGACAGCTCTTCCTGTTCCCGTACATGGGATACAACCCCTGGGTGCTCGCGTTCTGCGTCTTCCTGCAGGTCTCGTACGTGACGATGGTCTATGGCCCGATCGCCGCATTCCTCGTGGAGCTCTTCCCGACGAAGATCCGCTACACGTCGATGTCGCTCCCGTACCATATCGGGAACGGTGTCTTCGGAGGCCTCGTGCCGATCATCGGCCTGTCGCTCCTTCAGAAGACCGGCAACAACTTCTCAGGGTTGTGGTATCCGATGGCCATCGCCGCGACGTGCTTTGTGGTCGGTCTGGTCCTCGTGCCGGAGACGAAGCACATCGACATCCACGCCGGAGAGTCGATGGCCAAGAACGCCGACGACGCCCGGGCTGCCGCGTTCGCAGCGCTTCCGCAGCTCGAACCGGACGAGATCTGACGCATCACGCGCTATCACAGAAGGGGCGGGGCCGTTGTCGGCCGCGCCCCTTCTTCCGTCTGGAGCCAGGGGGGCTATCATGGCAGTAGACCGCTGCCACTGCCGACCCCTCGGACCGGAGACGCCATGCTCGAAAAAGCTACCGTGAGCGTTGATCTCGTCAAGATCGCCGAGAATGCCCGCCGTGTGGTGGACGCGCTCGGCGGACGCCGGGTCGTCGGTGTCACGAAAGTCACGTGCGGCTCGCCCGAGGTGGCGCGTGCGATGCTCGCCGGGGGCGTCACAGCGCTTGCCGACTCGCGGCTGGAGAACCTCGCCGGCCTCCGCGACGCCGGGGTCGACGCGCCGCTGTGGCTTCTGCGCGCGCCGGTGCCTGCGCTTGCCGAGGAGACGGTGCGACTCGCCGACGTCTCGCTGGAGAGCGAGATCGAAACCGTCGCCGCGCTCGACGAGGCCGCGCGGCGTCTCGGGAAGCGCCACAGCGTGGTCGCGATGGTCGATCTGGGCGATTTGCGGGAGGGCATGATGCCGGCTGCGTTGCCAGCGTTCCTTGAGCGGGCGGAGGCGATGGAGAGCATCGATCTGCTCGGCATCGGCGTGAGCCTCACCTGTTACGGCGCGATCGTGCCCGACGCGAAGAACCTGGGCGAGCTCGTCGCGCTTACGCATGCCGCGGAAACGCAGCTTGGGCGGCGCCTCCTCGTGAGCGGCGGCATGTCGAGTTCGCTTGATGCGCTCGTGGCTGGGACGCTCCCCCACCGCATCGACAGTCTCCGCATCGGCGAAAGCATCCTTCTGGGTGTGAGCGCGCTCACACGGGAGCCGATCCTCGGTCTGCACACCGACGCCTTCGCTCTGGAAGCGCCGGTGATCGAGTGCTTCTCCAAGCCGAGCAAGCCGATCGGCACGAGCGCACAGGATGCCTTCGGCGAGCGACCACAGTTTGAGGACCGTGGCCTCCGCCGTCGCGCGATCTGCGCGATCGGCAGGCAGGACGTCGATCCGGCGGACATCGTGCCGGTGGACCCGCGCATCGAGGTGCTTGGCGCGTCCAGCGACCACCTGGTGCTCGACGTGGAAGCGCTGCCGGAACCGCCGAGGCCCGGCGACGCGATCGCGTTCGTGCCCGGTTACTCGGCCACGCTCAGGCTCTTCACCTCGCCGTATGAGGAGAAGGTCTTTGCGAAAGAGCGCTCGTAAGGCCGCTCGCCTATCTTCGCTACTTCGCGACCACGCGGTAGACGGCGCCTTTGAAGTCCACCAAGAGAAGCTCTCCTGCGTCGTCCTCGCCAAAGCTCACGACGTTGTAGCCCGTGTCGGCCAGCTCACGTGTCTGGAAGCCGGACGCCTCGCGCTGCAGCCCCCACACGCGACCGCTGACGTAGTCGCCGTAGAAGTACGTGCCGAAGAGCGCCGGCTGTGCCGAGCCGCGGTAGACGTAACCCCCCGTCACCGCCTCGCCGGTCTTGTGGTCGTATTCCACGACCGGCATCGTGAAGTCGCCGGTGCGCGGCTTCGAACCGGGCGGGTACGGATGCGTGCCTTCGTAGAGGTTCCACCCGTAGTTTTCTCCTCCAGCCGAATCGGCCGCCTGGAAGTCGATCTCCTCCCAGACGTCCTGGCCCACGTCGCCGATCCACAGGTCGCCGGTCGTCCGGTCGAACGAGAACCGCCACGGGTTACGCAGGCCGTACGCCCAGATCTCTCGCGCCGCGCCGGGCGTGTTCGCGAACGGGTTGTCCGGCGGGATGCCGTACTCGGTATCGCGCACGGCCGTGCTGTCGCGCGCCACGTCGATGCGCAGCACCTTGCCGAGCAGCACCTTCGTGTTCTGGCCGTTGCGGTGCGGATCACCCCCGCCCCCGCCGTCACCCATCCCGATGTACAGGTCACCGTCTGGCCCGAACGCGATCATGCCGCCGTTATGGTTGGCGTACGGCTGCTTGATCTTGAGCAGCACCTGCTCGGAACCGGGAGTGGCCGCGTCGCCCTTCGCCGAGAACCGGGAGATCGTGGTGGTGCCGTCCTTGTCCGTGTAGTCAACGTAGAAGAGTCCGTCCTCGGCAAACGACTGCGAGAACGCCAGGCCGAGCAGACCGCGCTCGCTCTGCGTGCTGACGGCAGCGCTGATGTCGAGGAACGGCTGTGGCGCGCGCGTGGCGCCACGCAGGATCCAGATGCGACCGCTCTTCTCCACAACGAAGAGCCGGCCGGAGCCGTCACCCGCGGCGGTGACGAAAAGCGGCTGCGCGAACCCGTCGGCGACCCGTACAAAGCCGATCGAGATGTCGGCGAGCGCCGCGCCGGTGGGCTCGATGGCGGCTGTCGGCTCGGCGGTCGACGTGGGCTGCGGTGCCACGACGACCGGCGGGTTGGACGTCTTGCAGCCGGCCAGAGCGAGCAGCAGGCCTGCCAGCAGAGTCGCCATGACGAGCGTTCTCCGATGATCCATCGCATCCCCCATGTTCTCCGTGCCCAGGTACGCGTGCCGTCGTCCCAGTATGTTCCCGACTTTCCGCCGATTGCCGCTGCGTCCTTGCCTGTCACTGCCGTGTGATACGGTTGCGACCACACCGTCTGACGGGGAGACTATGTCGAAGCGCACCACAAGCACGCTCGAAACGCTCGCCGAGGTATTCGGCTACCCGGCGTTCCGGCCGCACCAGGCCGAGATCATCGACGCGATCATCGCCGGCTCTGATGCGTTCGTGCTCATGCCGACGGGCGGCGGCAAGTCGCTCTGCTTCCAGATACCGGCGCTGCATCGACTGGGTACTGCGATCGTGGTCTCGCCGCTCATCTCGCTTATGAAAGACCAGGTGGACGCGCTTCGGTCGAACGGCGTGGCGGCCGCGGTCCTCAACTCCTCGCTCTTGGCCGAGGATTCCACGGCGGTGCTCACTAGTCTGCGGGCGGGCGAGATCGACCTGCTCTACGTCTCGCCGGAACGCCTCGTAATGGAGGGCTTCCTGCAGATGCTCTCGCGCATGAAGCTCGCGCTGTTCGCGATTGATGAAGCGCACTGCGTCTCGCAGTGGGGTCACGACTTCCGGCCCGAGTACGTGCAGCTCGGCTCTCTGCGCGATCGCTTCCCTGGCGTGCCTATCGTCGCGCTTACCGCTACTGCCGATGAGCAGACGCGCGCCGACGTGCTCCGGCAGCTCAACATGCCGGATGCCCGGACGTTCGTGACCGGGTTTGACCGTCCGAACATCCGATACGCCGCCGAGTACAAGACGCGGCCAGCCGTGCAGCTCGCGGCGTTTCTCGGCAGGCACCAGGGCGAGTCGGGGATCGTGTACGCGCTCTCGCGCAGGAGGGTCGAGGAGGTCGCCGACAAGCTCGTGGGCGCGGGCGTCCGGGCGGCCGCGTATCACGCGGGCATGAGCGCGCCCGCGCGGGCTCGCGTGCAGGACGCGTTCATGGGCGACCGGCTCGACGTGGTGGTCGCAACCGTCGCGTTCGGCATGGGCATCGACAAGCCCGACGTCCGCTTCGTCGTGCACTACGACATGCCGAAGTCGATCGAGGGCTACTACCAGGAGACCGGTCGCGCCGGACGCGATGGCTTGCCCGCCGAGGCGCTCATGCTCTGGAGCATGCAAGACGTCATGACCGCGAAAGGTTTCATCGACGCCGTGGCGGACAAGGAGCAGCGGCGCATCGAGACGCACAAGCTCAACGCGATGATCGCGTTCGCCGAGGCGCTCTCATGCCGTCGGCGGGCGCTTCTCGGCTACTTCGGCGAGGAGCTCGTCGACGATTGCGGGAACTGCGACGTGTGCGCGGACCCGCCGGAGACGTACGACGCCACCGTGGACGCGCAAAAGGCTCTCTCGGCGGTGTATCGCCTGAACGAGCGCTTCGGGCTCGGGTACGTGGTGGACGTGCTTCGCGGCTCCGAGGCCGGGCGCATCCTGGAGAACGGGCACGACTCGCTCAGCGTCTACGGCATCGGCGCCGGGTACTCCAAGGACGAATGGTCGTCGATCTTCAGGCAGCTCATCCATCGCGGCTACCTGCGCGTGGACGTGGCCGAGTACTCCACGCTCAAGCTCAACGCGACTGCCGCAGCCGTGCTGCGGGGCGAGGAAGACGTGCGACTGGCGAGGCCGGCCGCTCCGCGGCCCAAAGCTGAGAAGGTGTCAAAGTCGGCCAAGCGCGCGAAGTCGCTCGAGCTCGACACCGACGAGCAGGCAGAGCTCTTCGAGCGGCTGCGCGAGCTTCGCCGCCAGATCGCCGAGGAGGCCGCTGTGCCCGCGTACGTGGTTTTCGCCGACGCCGCGCTCGCCGACATGGCGCGGCGTCGTCCCACCAGCTCTCAGGAGTTTCTGCTCGTGAACGGTGTTGGCCGAGCCAAGCTCGAGCGGTTCGGCGGCGCCTTCATGGAGGTCATCGCAGGAGGGTAGCTACTGTAATGCAGCCATCCTCATCACTGGAACTTTGATACGGCTGTCTTGACGGAGTCTTTCAGGTCGTCCAAGGCCCGCTCGGCACCGGAGGCGAGCTCTCGCCAGGCGTCCTCACCGGCGTGTTGGACGCCATCGAGCTTCTGTGCAGCCGATGCCCTCTTGCTCCGCAGCTCTTCGATCTGCCGGTCCAGGCTCGCTCTGGCATCTGTCCGGCTGCTCTCGGCCTTGGCCTCGAGCTTGCTGATCTCTGCGTCCCACTCTTTGAGCTGCGCGGTGAGTTTGTCGATAAGCGCTTCTCTGTCCATGAGCGGACTCCCTTCGAACGTGTCAGATAATCCTTACGCTGTTGGATACGATACCCAGTGTGAGGCACGGCGACGCGTGGCCCGCCCTACCCGGTCCAGTCTCGGCTGATCACGGTTGCATCGGTGGCGCTTGATCGCGCCTGGATCCATAGAGATACGTCCACGCCTTCGTGAGCTCGGCTCCGAAGAGCAGGATCTGGCTTGAGTAGCTGACCCAGATCAGGAACACCACCACAGAGCCAACTGCGCCGAATGCTGAACCCGGGCTTGCCACCAGAAGGTAGACGCCAAGAAGCCAGCGTCCGAGCGTGAAGAGCAATGACGTCATGGCGGCGCCGATCCACACGTCGCGCCAGTCGATGCGTGTCCGAGGCAAGATGCGGTAGACGGCCGCAAAAAGCACGGTCACCAACAGCGTGGACCCGACATAGTCGAAGAGGCGTAGCGTATTCGCGCTGATACTGACGACCGGCGAAAGCCAGTCGGCGGCGAAGGTGACCGCTGCGCTTAGACCCAGGGAGACCAGAAGCAACACCCCAATGAGCAGAACCATCACGAGCGCTTTGAGATTCTGCGACGCGAAATCGCTGAGAGCGCGGCCGGCGGACTTCCAAAAAGCCAGGGGAGGGCGATCGCTTTGGGGTGCGATATGCCACATGCGGTCAAACGCTATGCGCAGCTGTCCGAACAGGCGGGCAGCTCCGAAGAGTGCGACCACGATCGCGATCGTGGTCGCGATCGTGGTCGTGGTCGTAAGCTCCGCGCTCGCCAGCAGCTCACGAACGACGTTGGAGCCGACCTGACCGGCCACGAGCTCCGCCTCGGCGAGCAGTCGGTCGTGGACCGCTTCGCGACTGACGACACGCCCGACGATCGTGACGATGACGACGAGCAAAGGCGCTATCGAAAGGAGCGTGTAGTACGACATCGCGGCGGCGATCTGCGGCGCTCTGTCATTGCGCCAGCCTGCGTACGCACGTTCGAGGAGAGCGGCTACGTCTTTGACAGCTGAGGCCATGCTCCTTCGCTCCTGAGTTCTCACGTTGTAAGCGGTGTCTCGTCCAATGTGCCACAGCCGGTGTCAACCCAACCACGCGCGGTAGCGCTATCCGCAATCGTAAGGCATACTTACCCCCGTGCCCGTCGGGAAGCGGGCACTCGGCACCTCGTCCAGCGCAGACGGTGTGCCCGGCCCGGGAGCGGCAGAGATGAGTCCGCGGGGCCGATCATTGCAGGGAGCCGATCGCATGGCTGGCATCGTGCTCGTCGGCGCCCAATGGGGCGACGAAGGCAAGGGCAAGATCACCGACCTCATCGCAGACGATTTCGATTACGTCGTGCGGTTTCAGGGCGGGAACAACGCGGGTCACACCGTGATCCATGGAGGGCGCACACTCAAGCTGCACCTCATCCCGTCGGGCATCATGTATCCCCACATCACGCCGGTCATCGGCAACGGGTGCGTCATCGACCCGAAAGTCCTCATCGAGGAGATGGACCGTCTTGAGGCGGACGATATCTCAACGCACCGCCTCCTCATCAGCTGCAACGCGCACCTCATCATGCCGTACCATCGCGACCTGGACGGCGCAAGCGAACGCCGCCTCGGCGCGAACGAGATAGGCACCACGCGCCGCGGCATCGGACCGGCGTACATGGACAAGGCGTCGCGTATGGGCCTGCGCGTCCAGGACCTCACCGACGAGCACATCTTCCGCAAGAAGCTCGAGGCCGCCCTGCCTGAGAAGAACGACATCCTCGAGAAGCTTTACGGCATGCCCACATACAGCGTCGATCAGATCGCCGAGGAGTACCTGGCGTATGCAGAGCGGATAAAGCCGCACATCGCCGAGACCTCAGCTGTTATCAATCGCGCGCTTTCGGCTGACCAGTGGGTGCTCTTCGAGGGCGCCCAGGGCACGCTGCTGGACATCGACCACGGGACGTATCCGTTCGTGACCTCGAGTTCGCCGACAGCGGGCGGCGCGTGCACGGGCGCGGGCGTGGGCCCGAAGGCGATCGACCGCGTGCTCGGCATCGCGAAGGCATACATCACGCGCGTGGGCTCGGGGCCGTTCCCGACGGAGCTGTTCGATGAGACCGGCGAGCGGCTCACGCGCGTGGGCGGCGAGTTCGGCACCACAACCGGCCGGAAGCGTCGCTGCGGCTGGTACGACGCCGTCATCATTCGCAACGCCGTGCAAGTGAACGGCCTCACGGACCTCGCGATCACCAAGCTCGATGTCCTCTCGGGCATGGACACCATCAAGGTCGCCGTCGCCTACGAGTACCAGGGCCAGCGCTTCAACGACCTGCCGTGCCACCAGACGGTCTTCCACCACGCGAAGCCCCTCTACGAAGAGCTGCCCGGCTGGAGCGAGGACATCACCGGCTGTCGCACGTTCGAGGAGCTTCCCAAGAACGCGCGCGACTACATCACCTTCATAGAGGACCTTGCCGAGACGCCCGTCTCAATCATCGCCGTCGGCCCGAGCCGAGAGCAGACGATCATGCGGCGGTGGCCCGAGCGGTACTAGCGGGCTTTGGGGCCGAGAGGCCGGGAGGGTCCGGCGCTCAGACAGTCCTTGCCGGGGGCCCACAACACAAAGAAG
>JAJFTE010000055.1 GCA_021373175.1 Actinomycetes bacterium | reverse complement strand
TGAGGCGAACCGCCGAGGGCCTCTCGAAGGCGGAGATCATCCGCTGCCTGAAACGTTATCTGGCGCGCGAGGTCTACCCGGCCTTGGTGGCCGACTTGCGTGCGCTCAGGGGACTTGACACGATATAGGAGCATCTCGGGTAGGCCTCTGCGCAGCCTCAATCGCATGAACATCAACTACCTGACACTGTTCCCGGACCTCCCGGGTGCCTCGAAGTACTGCAACCATCACTGTCAGATCAGGCGGTATTAGGTGCCTAACCCGGGCGTCCAGCAGCCTCGACGCTGGCACGGTAGATCCGGATCCGGGCCGTGCGCTGCGCCTCGCAGCTGACGCTCAAGAACGCCAATCCGCCTCGCATTCGGTTTGGTCAGGTTGGTATGAGATGTCGGTATGCGGTACGCAGCCGAACACCTGGAGAGAGAAATGCTCCGGCTCGTCGGCCGCTGCATACCGAGCTTCTTGGGGCCGAGGTCCGCCGCATGTATTGAGAAGAGACATGACGCTCTTGCGCGGGAATCATGCGTGTTTGCTCATCAGAAGTTGGCCATCTCGATCGCTGAAGAGTCGACCACCACCGGTCACCAGGTAGGAGAGGTCATGATGAACAAGACGAATTCAGGCTCACGAAGCGCAATCGACGATATCGACAGGCGTGCTCTGCTCAGGCTGCCGCTCTCCGAGCGTCGCGCGTACCTCAAAGCGCAGGCCGACGCCTACGCTGAGGAGTACAACCGTTCGATCGACCACGAGTGGCTCGATGCGAACCTTGCCCGGTCCTGGGTACGCGACAGCTAACCCTGGCTTCCACCCGACGCGCGCGAAATGTCGCATAATAGGAGCGCAAACGCGCGGGTGAAGCCGATGCGCGGTCAGACCCAATGGGAGAGCAAATGGCTGGCAAGCCGCATAGACGAGTATCAGTCGAGAGTGCTTTCGACACCTACACGCTGCAGGATTGCATTGGTGAGGGCGGTACCGGACGCGTGTACAGTGCGATCGCGTCAGATGGCTCAGCCGTGGCAGTCAAGGTGCTCAAGGTCGAACGAGTGACTTCAGATCAGCAGCGCCGTTTCAAGAATGAGATTGCCTTTCTCCGAAACAACCAGCACCCGAATATCGTCTCTGTCCTGGATGACGGTGTTGCGGTTGCTGACAACGTGAACGGTCCCTTCTACGTCATGCGGCATTACGGATGCAGCCTTCGTAAGCTCATCGGCAAGGACCTTATTGCGGATTCTGTCCTCGCCGTCTACACGCAGATTTTGGATGGAGTAGAGGCGGCGCATCTCAAAGGCGTAGTCCACCGAGATCTTAAGCCCGAGAACCTCCTGTGCGATGATGGTGGCACCGCCCTTGCCGTAGCGGACTTCGGCATTGCGCACTTCACGGGCGACCTACTTGTAACACAGGCGGAGACGACCACCACACAGCGGCTTGCGAACTTCGCCTACGCCGCGCCAGAGCAACGAAGACCTGGCACGGCGTGCACAGCAGCGACAGACATCTATGCGCTCGGACTGATCTTGAACGAGATGTTCACCGACGTCATTCCGCAAGGCACGGGCTATCGGACCATAGGTTCTGTCGCGCCGCAATATGCCTACCTCGATGGTGTGGTCGCCAGCATGATGCTGCAGTCCCAAGAAGAACGTCCGCAGTCGATCGCGCAGGTGAAGAACGCAATCCAGAAACACTCTGAAGAAGCTCTAGTCTTGCAGAAGATAAGCCAGTTGGACGGAACTGTAGTCCCGCAGGGCGAGGTGGACGACCCTCTCGCATTGACGCCCCCTGTGGTCATCGATTTCGACTGGGACGGCACATCGCTGCGACTCACACTGGATAGGGAACTCTCCGGCGACTGGGTAGCCGCCCTTCGGAGTGCTGGGGTGTCGTATCTCCTCAGCGCGGGCCCCGACGATTGGAATTTCAGGGGGCGTGAAGCGTGGGTCACCGCCCGTGACAGCCAGGTGCAGCCGCTCATTGATCAATTCAGACAATGGCTGCCGCTGGCCACGTCCAGGCTGAGAATGCTCGAGGAGCAGGCATTTC